>DBAE01000273.1:0-32057 GCA_002291495.1 Bacteriovoracaceae bacterium UBA1018
GGCTAAACGTGTTGCATGAGTTCCATCATTGTTGATGAGCTGTCTCATTCCAGTGACGTCATCCATTCTCATGACGGAGCCATCGTCAGACAAAAGAGCAAACTGGTAACGTCCGACTTTATCTGATGCTTTAAGACGAAGTTCGGACTCAAATGTAAGACCGAAGTATTCGTAAAGGGTATCGCCTTTTGGAGTTTGTAAAACGGTCCCGTTTTGAGTCATGAAACCTTGATCAAATGGACGGGTCGGAACGTTCAATTGATTAAAGTAGAGATCAAAATCTACTTTTGATCCGTTCAGAACAACATCTTTAACGCTTTGATAGCGAGGTTGCTCATCTTTTAAATAAAAGAGGTTAGCAAAGAGACCATTATCGACACCGACATTTTCGGTGGTTCCAAACGGGTCGCACACAGCATCGCTAGGAGCTGTACGGGACGGCATTACAGTGACCGCGCTATTGCCAGCCACAAGACCCTCAGGGTTCTCACAAGCAGTTAAAGCAAGGGTCGCAAAGGATGCATAGAGAGCGTGCTTAAATGGATTTGGGGTAAACTTTTTCATATCTCAACGGCCTCCAATAGTTAAAATTAATAACTATTGTTAATAAATATAAACATTCTTGACTGTTTTAGCAAGGTATTTATAAGTACTGGAAACTGCAGTGAAAAAGAGTAGAGTGAATCTGTGATTAAACCAGACCTAGGCCCCTATCGACGCTTATGGAGTGTTTTTGGTGCCCTGATTTTGGTCGTGGTAGCTGTAATTCTCTTTAAAAATCTAACACTTGAGCAGATTCAGGCCAAACACCAGGACTTACTCAGCTTTTATCGGTCCTATCCATCCGCCACGGTCCTTTTACTGATGGGCGCGTTTGTCCTCATCAATGTGTTTTGTCTTCCGGGCGCAATCGCATTATCGATCGGGACAGGAGCCGTTTTAGGGACAGGTCTAGGTTTTGTCGTGGTTGCTCTGGGCGCAAACCTTGGAACGGGCGTATCGTTTATTTTGGCTCGCTACCTTTTTCAACGACAGTTCGTGACCTGGGCCAGCACCCACCACGCAAAAGTGTTTGAAAAAATGACTCGAAAAAGCCGAGCCAATGGAGAGTACTATCTCTTTAGCCTAAGGATGCTGCCTGTTGTTCCAGCTTTCTTAGTGAATATTGTATTTGCCGTGAGCCCAATGCGATCGCAGACTTTTGTCGGAGTTAGCTTTTTAAGCTCTCTGCCTGGAGCTCTTGTTTACGCAAACGCAGGCACGCAACTCGCCACGCTTCGTTCATTTTCTGATGTGATGAGGCCAGAAGTCATACTCTCATTCATCGCGATTGCAGCACTACCTTGGGTTTTTCGATTGATGTTCTCTCGATTTATTCGACGATAACAAAATTTTCTCGAATGTAGGGCTGAGGAAATGCATCAAAATGCCACCACTCATGCTGTAGTTGGATGAAGCCCGCTTCAGTCATCGATTGCCTTAAGATGAGTCGATTTTTTAATTGGGATTGTGACAATTGCCCTGACTCTAAAAAACGTTCTTCGAGTTTCGGTTGAGACAGTTCGATAAAACTATCAAAGCCACTGCCCATATCGACTTCTTTTCCTTCTGGATCTAAGAGCGATAGGTCAATTGCACAGCCGTAATTATGCATGGATCCTCGGTCAGGCTGAGCAACATAAATTTCAAAAGGGGTCCCTTCGACATGACTCCAAAGAATGCGCTGTACAGATCTCGGCCTGAGTGCGTCAAACACGATAAACTGATAGCCAGGTGCTAGCCGACTGAGAATCGAGGTGGCGATTCCAAATTTTTCGGCTGCTTTTGCATGCAAAAAAGCACGGTCAAAATCGCCGTAGACGTTCGTTCCCATGAAATTGTCTTGGGATGCATACTTCAGTTCGATTTGAGTAAACGGATACCGATCTAAACGAATGTATTCGTTGTTTTCTTCAAGTGCCTGAAGCGTACTAGCCAAGTTCATCGTGCAAGCTTACTTTTTCGAAATCCGTATGAGAAATAAATCGCCATTCCTACAGCTAACCACATTCCAAATCGGATCCAATTGAGGATCCCAAGTTCAGTCATCAAGTACCCACAGCTTGCAAGACCAAGAACAGGAATGAGCGAAAAGTTCTTTATGAAACAAAGAATGGAGAGAAAAGCCATGCCGATCATAAATACGATGAGCGGGATCTTGTGTTTGAAAACTTCCCAACCCTGTAGCTCGGGATTGGAAGGATCAATGGAACTAAAGAAGTTTGAGACTCCTTCTGGATTAAAGACAATTGCGCTGACTGCACAAATGATAAAGAGCGCAGGAGCAATCCACTTTGAGTTAATGTAGGGAGTCTTGAAGCGTTTTTTGCCGTCGTTTACATGATAATCTGGATTTGCTTGGAGCATGAGAACACCTCCACACACTAACGTAAAAGCAAACAAAGTTCCGATACTCGTCAAGTCAGTGACTTCTGTTAGATTGAGAAACAGAGAAGGAACTGCCACAACAACTCCAGTCAAGAGAGTCGAAAACCAAGGTGTTTTGTATTTTGGATGAATCGATGAAAAAATAGGCGGCAATAGACCATCGCGGCTCATTGCCATCCAAATTCTGGGTTGTCCGATTTGAAAGACGAGTAGCACGCTGGCCATTGCAATCACTGCGCTCACTGCAATAATGCCGGAGATCCAAGGAATGTTAGCGCCTTCTGGGCCAAATACGTAAGCCAATGGATCGCCAACTTGAAGGGATTTATAGGATACAATTCCAGTCAAAATCAAAGTCACTGCGACGTATAAGACCGTACAGATCGACAGGGAGTAGATCATACTCCGTGGTAGATCTCGCTGAGGATTTTTACATTCTTCAGCGGTGGTCGAGATGGCGTCAAATCCGATGTATGCAAAAAATACTGCCGATACCCCTTTCATGACTCCGCTGACCCCATTGGGTGCAAACGGAGACCAGTTTTCAGGATGTACATAAAAGGCCCCCAGTGCGATCACAAACAAGATCACTCCGAGTTTCAGTGCGACCATGAGATTGGACGCCCTTTTGGATTCTTGGATGCCTACGTAAACGACTGTCGTGATGACTACTGTGATAGCTAGTGCCGGTAGATCGCAGACCAGGGGGATATTTCCAATACGCGGAGCAGTGGTCCATGCGAGGTATGCGTCATAAACGTTGGCGGATACTAGGGATTGGACGTCGATTAGGGATTTGCCTTGAGCCAAGAGTTCAGAAACTTGATCAAATCCACGTGAAGAAGTGAGAAAGTCCATAGTGAGGCACTTGGCGATATGAATTCCGTATCCACCGAGGAGCCCTGTGAAATAATCACTCCACGAAATAGCTACTGCGATGTTTCCGATCGCGTATTCCATCACGAGATCCCAACCAATAATCCAGGCTAAGAGCTCTCCGAAACTTGCGTAGGCATAAGTATATGCGGAACCTGCTGCTGGAATTCGAGAAGCAAATTCTGCATAGCACATGGCTGAAAATGCGCAGGCAATTGCGGTGAAAATGAAAAGAAATACAACTGCAGGACCACCGTTAAATGAAGCGTTTCCGATTGTGGAAAAAATTCCGGCTCCCACCACTGCAGCGATCCCGAAGGAAGTCAGATCAACGACGGTCAACGTACGTTTGAGGGATGGATTTTCTGACGCAGAGCCGTGAGGATTTTCCTCAGGTAAAATATCGTTGATATTTTTTACACGGAACAAGTCAGACCATTTCATAATTGTTACCTTTTCGATCTTAAAATTAAGTGAACTTTTACGCGAACTGTTATACAGGAGCAAATCCTTTCTCGATAAAGTTTGAGATTGTAGTATTCAAAACACGGAGATTTGAATGTCGAAATTGTTTGTTCGTAAAGATTTGAATCGATTAATTGCAGATGCGGGAGATCCAAATGCATCTGAGGGTCACGGGGGCGGTTTAAAGCGGACTTTGGGTGCTTTCAACTTAACGATGTTGGGCATCGGAGCAATTATCGGAGCGGGAATTTTCTCTCTCACTGGGGCAGCTGCGGCTAATTACGCGGGTCCTGGAATAGTTTTCAGTTTTGTCATCGGCGGATTTCTCTGTCTCTTTGCAGGACTTTGCTACGCAGAAATGGCAGCAATGGTTCCTGTTTCTGGATCGGCTTATGCTTACTCTTATGCGACCATGGGTGAATTCATCGCTTGGATTATCGGATGGGATTTGGTTCTCGAATATGCATTCGGAGCAGTAACGGTTGCGACTTCTTGGTCGGGATATTTCATTTCACTTCTGAGAAAGACGCTTGGAATTGAGGTATCTGACGCAATGATGCGTTTTACAAAAGGACCCTGGGAAACAGTCACACTTGCCGATGGTTCGCAGGTAAGCGGGCTCTGGAATGCGCCTGCATTTGTCATTGCACTTGTGATTGCAGCCATTCTCTATCGTGGCATGAAAGAAAGTGCCTTTGTCAATAATCTGATTGTGGTCGTAAAAATTTCGATTATTTTAGTCTTTATCGCCCTCGGTTGGGCAGTGGTGGATCAATCCAACTGGATTGGCAATCCAGCAGCAACTGGACTGGCGAGCCTAGTCCCAGAAAGAGTTGACGATAAGTTTGGTTGGCCAGGAGTTCTCACCGGTGCTGGTGTTGTCTTCTTTGCTTACATTGGATTTGATGCCGTTTCGACTACGGCTCAAGAGTGTAAAAATCCAAAACGTGATTTGCCAATTGGTATTCTTTCGTCCTTAGTGATCTGTACGACGCTTTATATCTTGATGGCGCTGGTGATGACCGGTGTCGTTCCATTTGCCCAGCTCGGTGTCCCTGATCCAGTAGCTGTGGGTGTCGATAAGATCGTTGCTCTTCGCGGATGGCCTGAAGCAGGTCAGAAAATCTTTTCGGGTGCAGTTAAATTAGGCGCATTAGCCGGTCTTACCTCAGTCATCTTGGTGATGATGATGGCTCAGACTCGGATTTTCTACGCGATGGCTAAGGATGGATTATTGCCTTGGTTCGATCGCGTACATACCAAACATTCCACTCCTCACGTTGCGACTGTCATTACTGGTATTTTTGTCGCGATTTGTGCTGGATGTATGCCGATGAGTTTGGTGGGTGAGTTGGTTTCGATTGGAACTTTGCTTGCGTTTGTTCTTGTTTGTATCGGGATTCCAATCCTTAGGAAAAGAAGTCCCGAGNNACGCGTCCATTCAAGACACCCGTCTACTGGTTGGTTGCTCCGGCAGGTGCGATTTCGTGTCTTTGGGTGATGTCAGGCCTTCCGGCGGATACGTGGTTACGTCTCGGAGTCTGGCTTGCAATCGGTTTGGCTATTTACTTCTTCTACAGTCGTAAACACAGCCGTGCACATCAGTTTAATAATACTTCTTCTAAATAATACTTCTTCGAATTGAAGAGTGATCGGCGCTGAATTTCGACATTCCGAAATTCAGTGCCGTTTTTTTAATGCGAAATTTCAGGACGATTCTCGTCGGTTCCTGTTTGATNNCTAAGCAAATCACAAGCGGAGCACTCGATCCCACTGCGGCACCTGCATGTACAAAGTCTGCTGTCTGCAAGTATTGGATAAAGTCTGCAGGGCTCTTCCATCCATCTCGATTACCAGCAAGCGCAAACCAGTCGCCGCCTTCGATGGGTATTAAGGTCATCCCAAGTGCCTGCACGACTTCGAAGGCTGCCGAGATATCGGTCGAATAGTGCGCAAGCGGTCGAGTCCCGCGTGGAGTTGCTTCAAACACCTCCTTGCGATCACGGATCACAGCTCTTCCCAAAACTTCCTTAGCAATGATTGCATCGAGTTCTCGTCCGGCTTTCATAGGTGCTCCTTAGGTGCATGCATGTACCGTAGAATCGGACAAGAGTCTAGCGACCATCTCACGCCAACTTATCGGGCACGAGCCCCGAAATACGGGGAATTATGCCGAGGGCGAAAGGCTTGAGTAGGCTCAGAATCGGCCTCACGAGCGGCTTCCAGCGCACGTAAGCGAGAAGGACGATATTCTTCTTTATAGTCGTCCTCACTCGGTGCGACGCTCCCAGCCTGTTGCTGAGAGGTTTGAGCCTGGCTTTCGGGCAAGCGATGGGAGCATGGAGAACGACCTGCTTTTTCACTCGAACCGGCAAAGCTGACTGGAACAAGGCCCATCAAGATCAAAACAAGAATTCTATACTGCATGGAGGACTCCTTTCTGGCTGCTGATCATTCAACAGCACGGATACCTAGGAGTCTTTCAAGTTCAGTGCTTAAGGAATAAGCGGCTCGACGGCAGCCTGGACCTTTCGACTCGCCATGCGAGTCAATACCCAGTNNCCCGCCAATGCGACAGCGAGCGAGATCACACCGTCCCATGGAGCTTGTTTTAACATGCCATAGCAAATGTACATGCACCCTGCAAAAGCAGCGAGCGGGATCACGGGATAGAGCGGTACTTTATATTGGCCGGCTGCAGGCACACCGTACTGCTTACGGATCTTAAAAATACCGATGAACACCAATGAGTAAAATACGTACATGCTAAAGATTGCGATGTCTGTGATGCGATCTGGATTAAATACNNGAAATCATCACGGCGGCTAAAGTCGCTTTTAGGACGATTGAGTTTACTGGAGTTTGGAATTTTGGATGAAGCGATGAAAATCGCTCACGGTAAGGAAATACTCCACGAAGAGCAATCGCATAAGGGACGCGAGTGAGAGTGAGAATGTTTCCGTTGAGAGCTCCAAAAATAGAGATCAAGATCCCCAAACTGAGAAGTCCACCACCAATCGGACCGATCAGCATTTCGGCAGCAGCGCCTGCGGCTTTTTCATTTAGAAGTGTGATCTGCGTTTTATCCAAAATGTGAAAGAGCGAAATATTGACGAGAAGGTACGCCGCCATCACAGTCAAAAGTCCAAAGACGATCGCTCGAGGCAAGTTTTTAGCAGGGTTATCGAGCTCTCCAGCAATATTTCCAACCTGCATCCATCCATCGTAGGCCCAGAGGGTTGAAAGAATTGCGGCACCCATACCTGCTGCAGCTGTATTCTCAGGAAGTGCTACGCCGAAGATCGTTTCATGGCCCAGGAAGAGTCCCAATACGCCGATCAATAGAATCGGCATGAGCTTAATCAAAGTCGTCGCATTTTGAATCCATGCCGAATAGCGAGTACTCACAGCACTTACAGTTGCAAGAGCAAATAGAGTCAGAAGAGCTACAGGCTTTTGTGCTTCAGAGCTTAGAGTGAAAAATTGGACAAAGAGAGAGCCGAAATAAAGGGCAAGTGCTGCCATGAGTCCAGGGCCGTAAATGACAGCTTGTACCCAACCACTGACAAAGCCGACACTTCGTCCATAGAGCTCTTCGATGTAAACATAGACTCCGCCGGTTTTAGGGATACGAGATGCGACTTCCGCGACAGTTAAGCCAGCGGCTAATGTCATGACTCCACCGAGTACCCAGGCCATGATGGCTTGGGTGGATCCGCCCGCTGCGATGAGCACCCGACCTGGTTTAACAAAAACCCCTGAACCAATAACACAGCCAATGACGACGGACATGGCTGTGAAGAGCTTGAGACGAACAGGGGTAGAACTCATACTATTAATATCCTTCTATCTATTACTAACTCTGATGCTAAAACCGCGCAGAAATTAGCGCATGTGTCATAAAAGTCAAATTTATCTTTAAATAGATTAGTTTGATTTAAACCGAAACGGAAGCGTTACCGTGAAAGTAGAACCTTTTCCTAATTCACTGTCCGCGGAGATGGATCCACCGTGAGAAATGGCAATTTGTCGACTAATGTAGAGNNTCCAAGCCCCAGGCCGCTAATGTTCTTGGAAGATACGGCTCTCTCGAACCTTTCAAAGATCCTTTCGAGGTTCTCCTGAGCGATTCCCATACCCTCGTCGCGGATTTCTAAAATGGCATCATCAGTACTTCGAGTGAGATTAACGTGGACGGGTTTTCCGTTTCCGTATTTGATCGCATTCGTAATTAAATTAATGACCACTTGTTCAAGCCGGAATGGATCCCAATCGCCAACTATTCCTTCTTGGATATGGGTTTGGAAAGAGCTTCCTGCAGATGCGAAATGATCTTCCATCTGATGAAGAATTCGATGAACGAGTTTTGACAGATCGCAGGCTTCAATCTGTAAATCTAAGCGCCCATTTGCGATTCGAGAGATATCCAGCATATCTTCAATGAGTCTCGAAATTCGCTCCATTTGAACGTCAGTTGAGGTAAAGTATTTGTTTAAATTAGCAAGATCTCGCACGCGTTCTGGATCTTTGTTGAGCTTTCTCAGTTGCATCTGGGTTTGGAGTCGCACCGACGTCAGTGGAGTTTTAAGTTCGTGCGAAGCAATGGACAAAAATTCGTCTCGTGCGCGGATGGCTTCGTGAAGCGCTTGTTCGCTGTTCTTTTTCTCAGTCACATCTCGGTGAGTGAGTACGACCTCAGTAATCCTTCCCTGTGAATCTTTTACTGGGTAAATGTAGGCTTCTACCCATTTTGGGCTGGCCACCTCATCGATGTTGGTTGGATCGTAAAAAGCTGTAGGAATGTCCGTCGCTTCGCCTTGGAAAGCCTTTTTTATGTAAGGAAGTAGACCTTTTGCTTCTAACTCTGGATCATTCAAAATGTTGTAAGATTTTAGAATATAGTTTTCAATGACATCGTCCGAAATATTCCAGAGACGTTTCCATGATCGATTGACTGCAAGTGTTCTTCCGTCAGGGGCAAAGATCTGGATTGAGTTTGGAGCTTGCTCAAAGTGCTCCCTAAACCGATTTTCCGTGATTCGGGCCTGATCTTCAGCAATTTTTCTTTGGGTATCGTCTAAACCTAGAACGATAAATCCAACGACTCGTCCGGAGTGATCCAACTCAGGAATATATGTGGCGGCAATAGTGCGATGATTGCCATCTCGATCTACAATTTCATTGAGATAAGATACCGGCTTTCCGGTCTGAATCGTACGTTCGATGTAAGGTTGAGCGATCTCGTAGGCGTGACCGCCCAAGATCTCTCTTTGATGTTTACCTACGACCTCGGATGGTTCTTTTCCAAACCATCTTCTATATGCTTCGTTTGCGAACTGAAATATTCCCTGCGGACTGATGTAGGCAACAAAAGCCGGCAACGCATCCACTATTAACTTAAGTCGAGCGTTTTCGTTAGAGGCAGAAGATGGGGGTTCTTTTTCAGCCATAGCCTGAGTAAGGGCTTAGCAAAAAACGCTCAGGAAGAAAAGCAAGCTACGATCAGATTGAGTGCTGTGCTTTGAGTTTGCGTATAATTTGCAGGAGTTCCTCGGAGCTTCGGTGCGTGATCACGGTAGGCTCCACATATCGATACACCACTACACCCTTGGTATTGACGATGAAGACCGCACGACTCGTTCCGCCCAGCATAAAGAGAGAGGTCACTCCCCAAGCGCGTGTCATTGACTTGTTAGGATCCGAAAGAAGCGGAAAGCGAAAGCTATATTGATCTTTGAACTTCTTATGTTCTGAAGGAGAATTTTTACTAATACCGGCAATCTGTAAGCCGAGCTCCATAAACTGTTCAAAGCTTTTCTGATAGGCACATAGCTGCTTGGTGCAAACCGGGGTAAAGTCACCCGGATAAAATACCAACATGAGCGGGCCCTTCTCGAGGAACTCCCCAAGAGTCATCCATTGATTATCTTCATTTGCTAATCGAAATCCAGGAGCAGTAGTTCCGACAAAAGACATGATTCTACTCTAAGGTAAACTCTTTGATTGCGCTACTGAGTTGTTATGTTGCACGGAGTCTCTATTCTATGACGTCTTCGCCGAAGAGTCTTTGAATGAGTAAGGCATTATCCTCGTTTACAAAGTATTCACTGAGTATGAGCGTGGTTTCTAGATTGTTTTGACGGTAGTGCGCTTGGTATCCTTCATCCCACTCCAGTCGGATCAAGGCGACGGTCGAATCAATCTTGCGAGCAAATTTACTTTTTTCCGCTTCGTTCGCGTGTTTGACGATGACCAGATAGCGATCAGCTTTAGCATCGCCAAGATAGATTCCGGGCTCAATTTGTTGCAAATCGTCTGCGTCTGGATTGAGACGAACCAAGACCTTTTCGTACTCATAGATCTCCTGGATGTTGAAGGTTCTCTCTCCGAGGGCTTTCCAAGGTTTTTTAGAAAGAGGTAGAAAGGACATAAAAAACGGGATCTGACTGATGGGGATATCTTTCTTTCCGAGTGAAGAAGGCAAAAGACTTTCAATCAGGACATTTTCGCCTTTGAAGAAAATGTAAGTTTTGCCGTCAGTCATGGTGAGGCTTCCTGAGGAGATTTTTCGGAGTGCGCGCTTAAGTTCAGGATTGTTTTTTTTATCTCCAAACAGCTCATCGAAGAGGTCGCCACAAAAACCGGCGTGTGCCTGAGTGCTGACGAAGATCGAAGGCGCGCAGAGCTGGATGCAGAGCAAGGGAAGTAAAAGTCGAGTGGCCTTCATAGGATAAGGACCCTTCCGTGCCCTCACTTCAATCCTAAAGATTGCTTATGGCAGGGGCAATCACCGTATTTTNNTTTTGACGGCTCCGGAAACTTTAGTTGAGGCTTGCGCGGGTCTTGATCATTTTTGTGAGTTCCTCAACTCGGTTCTCAAAATCAGCGACAACTTCAGGATGAATATTCATCCATCCATTTTGTTGATGGATCGGTCCAACCGTAAGCAGAGTTTGCTTTAAGTAAAAAGTGAGTCTTCGGTCTAGGATATTTGGAGAGATTTTGAAAGTTTGAATCAGTCCCATCATGATCGGGTAAAACCGATTAAAGGCATCGTGATCCAGCATGAGTGATTTTAGTGTGTAGAGTTTCAAGTGCTCAGGTGTTTGATCATCTGAAAATGGAAGCATCATCGTATAGACAGAAGATGCAAGCAATACGTCTGAACCAACCGATAAAAATTCGTAGAAGGCACTTTGATCAATTTCTAAATACGTGATCGGCAAGACTCGTTTGATATAGACTTCTGCGAGTCTGAGACTGACCTCGACTGGAGCGTAGGGAATATGAATGCGTTTTGCTTTGACAACCTCAAGGGCATTGGTCATTTCAACCAACATTTGTTCAGCTTTAAGAACATCATCTTGGGTCAGCAGAAAATCAGATCGCAGCATTTGAGCCTGGAGGTCTACCAACTTTGCAAACTCCTGAGCTTTCGTAATGTAACTCCAGACGGAAGGGACAAGTTTGAAGTCGTCACTTAAGTAAGGATGATACGAATGAAGAGTTTTTTTTAAGATGATTCGCGGATCAAGGTCCTGATCTCGCTTTAAAGAAATATCCNNCTAGATCCAGTTGAACGCCATGAGTAATCTTTCTACTCTTGTTGTAGGCATCTTCGAAGTTTTTCCACAGAGATAGGATTTCGTCGGCGTAAGGAGTAGGTGTGGATAGCATCGATCCACAAAGGGATCTGAAATTAATATCAAGTACCTTGCCATGTTGGGGAGCTGGTTTTGGATGGGGATCTGCTCTCACGCTGCCCCAGGATAGGGTGAAGAGTGTGATACTGATTAAGGTTACGGAGAAGTGCCGAAGCGCCTGCATGGGGAGGGGTATATTTGGCAGGATGCAAATAGTCAAATGGTTGCCTATCGATTCCGTTTATTTGTAGTACTGAAGAATAAGGAGTCCTTTGAATGAAAGATTTGAACTATTGCGTAAAATCGTACAAAGATNNAACTTGTTAAATATGTGACTCGACTAGGAACGGATTTGTCTAAGAATCTTTCAAAAAGCTATTCGTTCGGAAGTCTCTTCCAAGGGTATATGGATTATACCTATTTTTACTATTCAAATGACTTCTTAAAAAAAAGAAAACTAAAATTTGGCCTGATTTTAAACCATACAAAGATTCGGTTTGAAATATGGCTTTTGGGTCAAACAGTTTCGGTTCAAGAAAAGTACTGGACTCACTTTAAAACGACTAAATGGAATAAAGGTAAAACGACTAAGCCTCAATATTCGATTCTTGAAAATATTATTATTGAAAATCCAGACTTTAATAATTTGGAGAAGCTTTCTCAAAAAATTGAGAAGATGCTAGTGCTTGTCTCGCGTGAAATAATTAAAGAAATAGAAAGAAGTAAGCTGAAATGATGAGGATTTTGACTTTTAAAGCTGTATGCTGTGACGCGTTTCACCGCAGACGGATGAAATTTAGAACTTGGTCCTTGGAGACAAGCCCAACTGCTTTGTCTGTATTTTAAGAATGGACAATGGCTTTAAGTTCCCCGGAGGTGAAGCGTTTCATATCAAAGGGCATCTCGCCTTTGTAATTCTCGAGCTTAGTCCCGGCGCACCCGTAATATTCACAGCCCAGGAACATAGGTGAGATTGGCTGGGCCGTAAGTCGGAATAAGTTCTTCGGTAATGTATTTGTATACCTTCTCGAATCGATCGCTCCGCGCGTCCATCTCGTAAAAATCAAACATCATATCTGCTAGATTCAGTAGAGTTTGAAACTGTATTAGCTCTTGGTCTAAAACAGCGATAATATCTTGCTTATCTCTCTTTCGCGGAGGTGTTGTAAATGCGGAGAACAGTTTTGATGCTGTGACATATTCGGGACGAAGGTACTGAACATCTAGACTTTTATAGTCACTCTTGAGTGAGTTCCATTGAATAGATTGAGGGAGCATCACCATCGACTCTTTAACGAAGTCCAGGTAGTAACTATATATCTTAAGGTTAGATCGCCCAAATTTAGTAGCTAAATCTTGAACGAGGGAGGCGCTAGTATCGTTTGTATTTTTCGCTTCTAAACAAAGAGAATCAATATCCGATGTACCAGGAGAATCTTTAAGNNGCTTAGTATTAAGGCACTTTTTCCGATAATTCTTAATGGAAAGATTTGGGCGTCAGGATCTGCTTTGAGATTAGATTTATGTTTTTCAGTTAGGTAGTGATCTACCTTTGACAAAAAATCTTTGATATCATCTCCGTGCATTCAGACAATCCTCAACAAACTCTGCTGTGTTCAAAACATCTTCGTTTGTAACCGTTGTAACAAGGTTCGAATCTTTTTTTCCGAGAAGGGCCTGGGTAAGTGATGCAATTTTCTGAATTTGTCTCTTTGCGCGTGGATTCACCTTAAACTTCTTTTCTAAAAGATGTTCGATGACTCTCAGACAGAGCTCAGCTTGAAATTTCGTTTTTGCGAGAAGAAAAGGATTATTGCCAATTTGGGCAAAGACTCGGTCGATGTGAATTTCCGCACTGGCAGCCTGGGTAATTAGGGCAGCACAAAATCCTTTCTGAAGGCGATCATCTTCTAGAAAACCTAATGCATTCGCAAAGACTTCTTCGAACGGAAGATCATTGATGGGTAGTTTCTGCCTTCTTGTAAGTAGCACTGCACCATAGCGGACCAGATGGGAAATCACTTCAGATGTTTCAGTTTCGCCTTCAATTTCCTCTAAACCTTTAAAGAATTCGATTACAGGAATGTTGAGACGACTCGATAGTACTGCGATGTCGCGGGCAGATAATACGCCCTTGCCGTTCTCGATATAGGATATCTTCGCCTGCGAAACATCTAGGACTTCGGCGACGTCGGTCGCGGTGAGTCCTTTAGATTTGCGGATTGCTTTTAGGTTCTTAATCAGCGTCTTTGTGTAGTGATCCTGTTCCATAGTTAAATTATACAAAAATGCATAAAAATATGCAAATATGTATTAAATGCTGTAACTTGTTGATAAGAAGCTTTATTTTGGTATCTATAGCTCTGAGTTTTTGTTTCGCCTTTTATGATGACGAGCAGGCTCACATTTTTGTGTGCTTGTTTTGGTGCCTAGGGCCGGAATCGAACCGGCACGCCNNTCGAACCCACACGCCCTTTCGGGCCCAGGATTTTAAGTCCTGTGCGTCTACCAATTTCGCCACCCAGGCACGAGTGTTCATCAGATGATGAGGTAGATTTGAGCCTTAAGCTTTAACTCGTTTTTTTAATTCTGCCAATCGCTGAAGTGCGTGCGAAGCACCAAAAGTATCAGAAATCACATAAACGTGCATTCCCGGCGCCCCGAGCTGTTTCAGGCGCTCAGTCAAATTTAAGAAAACTTCAATGCCGTGACTTATTGCATCAGGAGTGTCAACTTCTGGGAGTGAGTTCAAAATGGTTGAAGGGATCTGCACTCGGAACTTTTTCATCATGCGCTCTGCCTGAGCTTTCGTTTTGAGGACTCGCGAGGCCGGAAGGATGGGAACACTTAATCCGTTCTTCTCACACAGATCCAAAAAGCGGGCATAAGCTTCGGCATCAAAAAGCATGTCCGTGATCGCATACTCAGCACCTGCTTCGATTTTACGTCTGAAAAATTCAATGCGTTCTTTCTCGTCTGGATGTTCAGGATAAACGGCTGCTCCAATACAAAAGTCTGTCGCCTCTTGAGGGGCATCGACTTTCATCCCAGAGCGCTCTAAGTAGATGCCTTGGTTAAGGCGCTTAATCTGCTCAATCAGTTGATAAGCATAATTGTAACCGCCCTCACGAGCCTGCCAGTGAGGTTGTCCATCGGGTGGATCCCCTCGGAGTGCTAAGATATTTCTAATCCCAAAATAGTGATGATCCATGAGCTGATTTTCGACTTCAGCGGCAATGAGATCTCGGCAAGTAAAGTGAGCAATACAAGGCACGCCAAACTGTTCTTTCACAACTTGTGCGATCGGCAGACTGCCGCCGCGCAAGCTTCCTCCAGCACCTTTGGTGACGGATAGAAACTCGGCACCTGCTTCGATGAGGGTCTGCACTTGGTGCAAGACTTTCATTTGTTCAGCGCCATTTCTGGGGGGGATGATTTCAGCAGAGAGGGTAAATTTACCCTCTTTAAATACTTCCGTGATCTTTTTGTCTGCTCGAAATGGAAACTTAGTCACTTGTCAGTCCTTATGCCTTTTAGTCTTGGAAACAGTGCGGGTACCCGTTTTTGATAATCTACGTATTTTTGCCCAAAGAGGGTAATTAATTTTGCCTCCTCGTGAGGGATCGCGAGCCAAAGGTAAACAATTTGAACTATGGCCACAGTAAGGCGATCCAGGGTCATAAATGGCGTGAGTAGAAACGCCATGCATGTAAAAAAGTAGGTCGGATGTCTAAAGTGAGCGTACCATCCGGTCGTCACAAGATCTTCGCTTCCGACCATTTTTTCGAGTTCATTGGGTCGTGAATAAACTTGCTTCAGACCCATAAAATGCCAGAGATCAAAACGCTTGATTTGCATTAGAGCGAGAATCATCAAACACCAAAAGATCGAGAAGGAAAGGATCTGCGTGAGTCTGGGCGGAAGTCCCATTTCCCAGACGACGATCCCGGTATGCTGCCAAAGAGCCATGACACTCCAGAGACAAATTCCCGAGGCAATCATATAGGTCGCTCGAAGTGCTTGATTCGGAATCGCCCGACTTAGGAGCTTGTTGACCCCTGGAGCAGCAAGTACGCTATGGACTAAGCCAAAGCCGAGAAATAGGCCTGAATTCCAAATCACTTGACCCCATAGAGGCAAATCTAAATAGAGCCAGGGCCAGCCGGCCTCTTGAGGAATGAAGGGAAGGGCACAGTTTCGTTCGACCCAAGCAAAGAAAAGAAAAGAGGGGACGCAGCCCACGATCAAAATCGCAAAAACGAGTAAGACCCGCACGAGCGGGGGCAAAAATTTATGACCGGCTGCTTTGGACATAGCGGGTAGACAAGTATCCTATTTTTAGGGAGAACGGGACTATGAAATCCGAGTTTACAGCTTTGGTGCTTAAGAAAATAAGCGATGCAGCACAAAATGGACCTTTGTCTGGCCCACTCAAACGCCCATTACTGACAGGTGTCCATTGGGCTGCAAGACAGGCACTGACTCAGGCAGGATTTAAGTGGGAGCTGAGAAGAAGTGGTGAGCTACAGCTCGGACTTTGGAGAAAAACACTCCGAAAAATTCCTTCTTCCACGAGCAAAAAAGCGCAACCTAAGAGATTTGTCATGATCCCTGGTTTTGGCGATACGCCGATCTCCTGGCTTCCTGTGATGATCATGATGAACCCGGTACTTCGATCCAAATTTGATGAAATCGTGATGTTTGATTTCCCGGGGTTTGGTGGCTTCCTGGCGGACAAAACTTGCTTCCCAACGATGGATTTATTGCTCGAGCATGTTCAGGATTGTTTGGATACCCTTCAGCCGCATACCATCTTAGGCCACTCACTGGGGGGCTGGCTTGCTGCTTATTATGGCGCAAGCTGTGGAAGAGGAGAGCGTCCGCTTAAACTCAAAACCAATCCAAGAAAATACAGCGGTCCCGAACGATTGATCTTGGCGGATCCTTCAGGTGCATTTGGAGCTCCGGGGCGCCGGGAGATGTGGAAGGCTATTTTTGACGAAGCAATCGAGTATGGATTTGAGAAGTTTAGACCGCGCGTATTTTTGCGTGAGCCCTTCTGGTTCAGATTTGTTCTTCGCGAGTTTGGAAATTTTATGAGCCGCGAAGATGTCGTGGCATTTATGCGATCGATTCATGATGGTCACTTAGTCGAAGATAAACTTTGCGACATCAAGGCTAAGATTTGGCTCCTTTGGGGAGATAAGGACATACTTTGTCCATTTGAGTGGGCACCCGCATGGCAAGCACGAATTCCTTCGGGCGCGCCAATCGTAGCGCTCAAAGACTGTGGTCATAGTCCACAAATTGAGCGACCCGCTGCGACCGCAGCCGCAATCTCGCATATGCTCTACGACAAGATTCCACATAAGCTTGGAACGTTTTGGTGGAAGGTTTCAGAATAAGTCGATCTCACAAAAGCTAAGGCTGATCAAAACTGACCAAGTGATAGGTCTTCTTTCCTTTTCGTAAGACCACCATCGACCCACTGATGAGATCAGAGGCTTTCACTACGGCCGCTGCATCTGAGATGCGCTCATTGTTGACGTAGATTCCGCCAGCGACGATATCTTTTCGAGCGGCACCTTTACTTTGGCAGAGTCCAGTTTCAGCAACAAGATCCACGAGAGCAATGCCTTCGCCAAGACTTGTACGAGACTTCTGAAGGATGGGTGCACCTGAAAAAACTTGTTTCAAAGTCTGCGTATCGAGGTCTTTAATTTCTGAGCTAAAGAGTGCTTTTGTAGCCCCTTCTGCCCGTTTCAACTCTTCTTCACCATGAACGATGAGCGTGACTTCGCGAGCAAGAGCTTGCTGCGCTTCTCGCTTCTCGGGTTGATTTACAACGGCCTGAGCGAGGCGATCGATTTCAGCAGCAGGTAAAAAAGTAAAGTACTTGAGATAGTTCACGACGTCCGCATCTGCAGTCTGAATAAAGAACTGAAAGAGCTGATAAGGAGAGGTGCGATCAGAGCTCAGCCATACAGTACCGGTTTCAGATTTTCCAAATTTGGTTCCATCGGCTTTTGTGACAAGAGGATGGGTCATCCCAAAAACAGTGGCTTCGGCTTCGGAGTCTTGACCGACGCCAGTTTCCTCAAACTCTTTACGTCGAATGAGCTCAGTCCCTGCGGTGATATTGCCCCATTGGTCAGATCCACCGATTTGAAGTGTGCAGCCGTATTTTTTATAAAGATGATAAAAGTCGTAAGCCTGAAGGAGCATGTACGAAAACTCGGTGTAAGAAATTCCGTGTTCGCGGTCCTCAAGTCGCGCGCGCACGGACTCTTTGGCCATCATGTGATTGATCGTGAAGTGTTTGCCAATATCCCGCAAAAAATCGACAAAGTTAAATTCTCGAAACCATGCGGCGTTATTGACGACGGTGGCAGGATTTTTTCCACTGAGGTCTAAGAATCGTTGAATCACTTTTGTGATTCCTGCTTGGTTTTTTGCAAGCTGCTCAGGATTGAGTAAGGAACGCTCCTGCGATTTAAAACTTGGATCGCCGATCATTCCAGTTGCACCACCGACTAGAGCTACTACCTTATGTCCGGCTTGCTGAAAACGTCTCAAAGTGAGTAGAGGAAGCAGACTGCCGACATGAAGGCTGTCGGCGGTAGGATCAAATCCGCAGTAGAGAGTGAGAGGTCCTTCACCAAGCTTTTTGGAAATGACTGGAGAGGTAACCTGCTTAACGAGTCCGCGGTATTCTAGATCCTGAAAAAGATTCATGCGCCCAGCATACTAGGCGCATGAATCCAGGAAAAGACAAAACAGAAGGAATAAGCTTAAGGTCTATTCAAAACAGGATACTCGAAATAGCCAGTTTGGTGTCTGATGTACCATAGCGAAATGGGACTTAAAGTACTCAGTTGTAAAGAGCTGACGCATTTGGTCTTTTGGACGGATGTCAAAGCTCACTTCGTAGCGGCCACCTTCATACTTGGAAACCGTGATACCAACGGTCAACTGATCATCCATACCTTGAAAGGTTTTAGTAAAGGTTCCGGTTTGCATTGGCTTTCTCGTGTCAATCGCTTGCACTTTCGGAGCTGGTGCTGGGTTAGGCTGAGCCGGTTGAACGGGTTGAGCTGGCTGCGCAGCCGCGACTTGCTCCTGTTCTGCAATATCCGCGATTTCTTCGGCAGGAGATGCTGGTTCGGAGTTTTCAGAAGCTTCAATAGTTTCCGTGATGGACTCTTGGGTCACTTCGTTAGCAGTTTCAGCAATCCAAATTCTTTTATTGGATTCGACAGGCTCACGTGACGAGTTCGCTGGGATAGGCATCGTGTTTCCGGTGTCTTTGAGAACAAATTGGAAAGGAACCGGAAATGGAAATGCCTTTCCTTCGGAGAGTCGGGTTGTAGAAACTTTGCAGGTCATTGAGTCTGCAAAAGCGGAACTGGTACTGAAAATAGCTAAAGCGACGAGTAAGGTTTTCATAGCCGGCGGATATAGCAGCGGTGCGTTATTTGGTAAAGGGAAATAATCGGGTAATTTTAGGAAACTCTAAGACAGAAGCCCTAAAACAGCCTCACTATTAGGAACGCTTTGAAGCGCGAGTCCACAGGCCGGGGTGATCAGCGACTCCTTTAAGATCAAGGCTTGCACATGGGGAGCGCCGGGGAGCTTTGAGATCACCAGGTCTTCGACGCGGTTGTAGGCCCCTTTTAGATTGAACTCTTCATAGTCTCGACTCTCGAGCTGAGTAGGAATGAGTCCCAAAGAAAACCTTCCTCCCTTCCCGACAAAGGTACAAACTTCTTCAGGGTGATCTAAAATGCTCGAAAGCGATAAGTTCACATCAATGGAAAGGTAATCGAGGTCTAATTTGAAAAGAGAACTCCAATCCGTATTGCTACAACAATGGAGGCCCACAAGGACCTTCTGCTTGCGCAAAGTTTGGATCACGATCTTCAGCTCCTGAAGCCCTAGGAGGTGTTTTGGATGAGCCGTGCTCAAACCAAAAAGTCCAGGTTCATCCAAAAATAAGAGTGGCTTCACCCCAATCGATTGAAGTCGCAAACTCATAGCCAGTGCACGAGCCAGAACTAATCGAAAGATTTGCATATTGATCTTAGGTTCGAGATCTAAAAGTTCAGGTGCCTCCGCTTGTGTAGGCTTGTAGCGAAGTACCCATTGGCAAGTGAGCGGTCCCGCGATTTGAACTTTCGCGAGCTTGATCTTTCGCTCTCCTAACTCCCAGACAAAGGGTTGCCAAGAGCTTGAAGTGGGAGATGAAGGTTCGAAAGATTCAAAAGCTTTGATGTCATCCATTTTCGAGAAGGCTTGATGGAGACGATCGTCAAGCGTTCGTGCTCCTTTTAGCCAAGTATAAACATCAAGCTCGGCAGATCCATCATCAGAAATCTGCAGTCCCGGTAATCCCTCAAGTGCCTGAGGGATCATGTACTCCCAGGGATTTCGGATCGGAATCTGTGGCAGAAATGGAATGCTCGTCTGAAAACTACAAGCAAGAGCCGCATCGACGTTATGATGGGGTAAGCTTCCAATCGCAGTCGTCTTATTGGCGATTGTCATTCAGTTCCCCGTCAACAATCCCTGCAGGTTGCCCGACAGAAAAATAAGTTGCTTGAGGATGATGAAATACAATTGCTGAAACACTGGCCTCTGGGTCCATCATAAAGCCATCGGTGAGCTGGACTCCGAGCTCTTCAGGCTGCAACAATCCAAAGAGGTGCGCCTGATCGTCGAGCCTTGGACACGCAGGATATCCAAAAGAGTAGCGCTTTCCATGGTACTTAGCCTGAAAACGCTCCATCATCGTCATTTCAGGAGCGTCTGGATAACCCCAAGCTTTTCGGATCTGAGAGTGGAGAAGTTCGGCATAGGCTTCGGCTGATTCAAGAGCAAGCGCTTGCACGATATGAGATTTTAGATAATCTCCCTTGTTCTTGAGTTCTTCTGCTTTTTCGCGAACACCTTGTCCGACAGATACTAAGAACATTGCAATGGTGTCGGAGGGTAGCTCATTTGTAGAAGACTGCGGAAGCGCATAGTCGGATAGGCAAAGTCCGTCGGCTTTCTTTTGTCTTGGAAAATCAAAGCAAACAAACTCATTCAATTTTTCGCCCGCATAGACTTTCAACTGATTGCCCTGGCTTGCTGCACGGAAAAATTTGTACACCGCAGAAGGCTTCATGATGGGAGTGTTTTTGTATTCTTCCTTCACTTCTTGAACAGTGTTCCAAATGGAAAGTGCTTTTGGATCCTTTTCTTGGATTTCTTTTCTTACGACTGGATCTATGGCCGCCTTTTCAAGGAGTCTGACATTGCCGCCCTTCACACCTAAGTGCCTNNACCGTAGAGCATGAGAGGGTTAATGAATTTCCAGATCTGTTCGATTGGAGTATTTTTGATCACGTGTCGATCAAAGTCCGGAGCTTTCGGTGTCTGCTCCAGGATACTAATAGTTGTGGACCGAGTCTGAGGGATTTCAACTGAAGCCACAGGTGCAGCTTTCACTTCTTGTCCTAATTTTTCCCTTCGCTCTTTGAGATCGAGCTTAAGTTTATCGAAACGAACTGGATCAACTATGGTCTTTGCGAGTTCAAGTCCGTTCATCGCATCTGAGGCATAGGCAACAGTTCCGGTGTAGGCTTTAGCAATCTGTTTATCGACGAAGTTTGATGAGAGTGCAGCCCCACCCACGAGCATCGGAGTGTTTACTCCGGCGCGCGAAAAGTCATCTGCTGTCACAACCATCTGTTGAGCGGATTTGACCAGAAGTCCAGAGAGACCAATAATATTGGGCTGATGCTCTCGCACCGCTTGAATCAATGTTTCAGGCAGCACTTTGATGCCCAGATTAATCACTTTAAAGCCGTTATTGGACAAAATGATCTCAACGAGATTTTTGCCGATATCATGGACGTCACCTTTGACCGTAGCCAAAAGTACTTTTCCGCGAGTCGAGCTATCCGCTTTTTCCATATACGGTTCAAGGTGAGCAACCGCAGCTTTCATCGCTTCGGCGGATTGCAAAACCTCGGCGACAATTAATTGGTTAGTATTAAAGAGACGACCTACTTCATCCATGCCCTTCATCAACGGTCCATTGATGATTTCAAGAGGCTTCATGGATTTTAGGACTTCATCGAGATCTTCAGTGAGTCCATCTTTTGAGCCTTCGATAATATAACGAGGAAGGCGTTCCATGAGGGGAAGCTTTTCTTTGACTTCTGTCGAAGATTTTTTAGTCCTAAAATGGGCGGCGAATGCGGCGACTGGATCATTGCCCCGATTCCAAAGAAGATCGTCAGCAAGCTTTTTTTCTTCTTCGGGGATGCTGGCATAGCGGACTAATTTTTCACTGTTCACTATGGCGAGATCAAGACCCGCCTGAACGCAGTGATACAAAAAGACTGAGTTGAGTACCTCACGTCCAGCGTGAGGAAGACCAAAGCTCACATTCGAGATTCCGAGTACGGTTTTTGTTCCCGGAAAACGTTCTTTGATCAGTCGGATGCCTTCGATCGTTTCAACTGCGGAGCCGACATATTGGGCGTCGCCAGTTGCGCATGGAAAGACGAGGGGATCCCAATAAATATCGTGGAGAGAGACTCCGTATTTTTCAGTCAGAAGTTTATAGGAACGTTCAGCAATTTCTAATTTGCGTGCGCGTGAAACTCCCATGCCTTGCTGAGGGTCATCATCGATAGTACCGACCACGAGTGCGGCACCAAATCTCTTAGCGAGAGGGATAACTTTTTCAAAACGCTCTTCACCATCTTCGAGGTTTATGGAGTTGATGATCGCCTTACCCTGGCAATAAGTGAGAGCCATCTCAATCACTTTTTCGTCGGTCGAGTCAATCATGAGAGGGACACGAATCTTCTTAATCGCGATTTCAAGAAACCTTCGCATATCCTCAAGCTCGTCGCGGTCAGGATTGGCTAAGCAAAGGTCAACGATGTGGGCGCCATTTTTGATCTGTGCCCGACCCACTTCTGAAGCTTCTTCGAACTTTTCGTCGCAGATGAGGGTTTTAAATTTTTTACTGCCGATGACGTTTGTGCGTTCTCCGACGATGAGTGGACGCATCTCATCAGTCACTTCTAAAAAGTCGACACCCGATAGGATTGACCGGTTGAGCGCTGGGGGTTTTCTAGGCGCAAACTTTTTTGCGGCCTCACTGAGGGAGCGGATATGTCCTGTATGGGTTCCGCAGCATCCTCCAATGACGTTGACCCATCCGTTTTCTAAGAAACGAGCGACGACAGATGTGACCATTTCAGGGGTCTCGAGATAACAACCGTTTTCATCTGGAAGGCCCGCATTTGGAACACAGGAAACACGAAAGGGTGCAAGGCGAGCGAGTGAACGGATGTGATCCGTCATAAATTCTGGCCCGGTGGCGCAGTTCAGACCCAGATAAAGCAAGTCTCTTCCGTCGAGAGCCGTCGCAAGTGCCTCTACGGATTGACCGGCAAGCATAGTACCCATGGGTTCAATGGTTCCAGAAACTGCAACAGGGATCTTAAATCCTACTTCTGCAAAGAGTTGATCCAGTGCGAGGAGGCCCGCTTTAATGTTTCTCGTATCCTGGCAGGTCTCTAATAAGAAGTAATCAACGCCACCTTCGAGAAGAGCCTTGGACTGGACGTAAAAATTTTCAATGAGCGACTCAAACGTAACGCCGCCTGTAACTGAGATCGCCTTAGTTGTTGGTCCAACTGAGCCTGCTACAAACCTTGGCTTATCGGGGGTCGAATACTTATCAGCGGCACGACGAGCAAGTTGAGCTGCAATGACGTTAATCTCATGAGCCTTTGCTCCTAAGCCATATTCGTCTAGAACAAGCGGTGTTGCACCAAAGGTATTGGTTTCGACGACATCGCATCCTGCTTCGAGGTAGCTTTCATGAATCGACTGAATGATTTCCGGGCGGGTGAGGACGAGGTTTTCGTTACATCCTTCGAGATCTGCACCACCAAAGTCAGATGCATTTAAGTTTTTATCCTGAATGGCTGTTCCCATAGCGCCGTCCAGAACAAGGATACGGCTATCGAGCGCCTCAAGGAGCATCTGGGTACGTTCAGCGGTAGTTTGCATATGGAGCAAACCTAACAGATTGCTCTGCTTTTGGCATCGTTTTTAAGCTGTTTTCTAGATTCCCTGGGTCATGTACAGTGGGGGTCTATGGCTCAGTCTACTACTTCGACTCACACTTCATCTAAATCTTCGTCCAAAAGCTCATCTAAGAACCCCTCAAAAGGTGCATCCAGGAAGCAGCCTTCGGTCGAAGTAAATTTCGACGGCTTAATCGGCCCTACCCATAACTTTGCCGGTTTATCTTTCGGAAATATCGCCTCTACACAGCACGGAGGCAGTGTTTCAAATCCAAAGCAAGCTGCGCTTCAAGGACTCCAGAAGATGAAGAGGCTCTCAGATTTGGGTCTGCGACAAGGAGTGATTCCTCCGTTATTTCGTCCAGAACTTTCCGTGCTCAAGCGAGTGGGCTTTGTCGGGTCTGAAACTGAAATTATTTCAAAAGCAATGGAAGACGCTCCCGTACTTTTGCGAGCTTGTTTCTCAGCGTCGAGCATGTGGACCGCTAATGCTGCCACAGTATCTCCCAGCACGGATTCATCAGATGGAAGGGTTCACTTCACTCCTGCTAACTTAGTCAGCAAGGTCCACCGATCTCTTGAGGCCAATGATACGTTTCGTATTTTAAAGGGCATCTTTAGCGATGAAAAATACTTCCAAGTGCACTCTCCTTTGCCGTCCCATCCAGCACTGGGTGACGAAGGTGCCGCCAATCATACTCGGTTTTGCAGTCAGTATTCTCAGACAGGGCTTCAGTTTTTTGTTTACGGAACGACTGGTCGAGAAGGTGATCCGGCTCCACGCCGCTTTCCAGCACGTCAGACGCTGGATGCGTCCCAGGCAATTGCGCGTCTTCATCAACTGAAAAGCGAGAACGTCGTGTTTGCTCAGCAAAATCCTGAAGCAATTGATGCAGGCGTCTTTCATAACGACGTCATCGCCGTAGGTAATCAGGATGTGCTTTTTTATCACTCGGAAGCCTTCCTGAATGAACAAGCAGTCATTGAAGAGCTCAATCAGAAGTATTCGAAGATCTCAGGAAAAGAGCTTCGTTTTGTGCGAGTTCGTAATGAAGATGTACAGCTGAGCGACGTCGTGCGATCTTATTTATTTAATAGCCAGCTCCTCTCCTTACCTGACGGGCAATCGATGCTCCTCGCACCCATCGAGTGTTTTGAAACTCCTAGCGTGAAAGCTTATCTCGATCAGATTGCAGATCGCTCAAAAGGTGCAATCTCGAAGGTCGAGTACGTGGATCTTAGGCAGAGTATGCAAAACGGAGGGGGCCCAGCTTGTCTGAGACTTCGTACAGTTCTCAACGAGGATGAGCTTGCAAAAATGAATGATGGCGTTCTGCTTGATGCATCTGTTTACGCAAAGATCAAAGCTTGGGTGGAGAAACATTACCGAGACCGCCTGGAGTACAATGACTTTAAAGATGCAAAGCTTTTAGAAGAGGTCAGAACGGCGCTTGATGAGCTGACTCAAATTCTTCGCGTAGGAAGTATTTATCCATTTCAACTTTAAGTGCGAATTGGACAAAGATTTGCGCTTGATTTCGGAATGATTTTAATTCCATTTTGCAAGCAAATGCGCTGGATCTCCGGATCCGAAAACATATGAGTCACTAAGATGCTTTGCTTGCGTAAGTGATTCTCTACGATGGCCTGAAGTCCGGTCAGAGAATCGCCTGCAAATTCTTGATCGCATAATAGGAGCATAGATTCATTCGGGGTTAAGTTTCTCAGATCCTCTGCGCGATAGATATGAACGAGCGAGAGTTCAAGAACTTTTTGGGTAATCAAAGGTTTAAGTTTTCTTTCCCATAATGAATGAATTGAAGGATCATCATCGGCCACGATAATTTTGAGTCCTGATACAAGCACTACTTCAGTCGCAAACCAATCGGGCGGATCGGCGAGGGGTAGTCTAATTCGGACCACTGTTCCCTGGCCAAGGTCGGAAGAAATTTCAAAGTGGCAGTTCCAATCGGATAAGAATTGGCGAGCATGAGCAAGTCCTAAACCATGACCTTGCTCCTTGTTGTAGCTTCCACCTTTCATGATTAATTGGGTGAGTATGTCTTCCGGGATTCCTGGTCCATTATCCACAATTTGAATCTCAATCTGATCTTTAATAGGTTTGGACAAGACTTGTACATGTCCACACCCGGACAATGCTTCGACACTATTGTTGATGAGATTAGAAATTACTCTTCGGAGCTCACTTGGAATGGTTTGCACAAAAAGACGATATGGGCCGCTGGAGTACCCGCTCTCTATCTTGAGTTCCTGCATGCCCTGGTACTCGATTCTTTTTTCGGAAAGTATTTCTTCGATGAGGGTATACACGTGAACTGTTTGTAGGGGCTGCGTGCCAGCGGATGTCCCTGCGTTGTTTTTTCGGTAAGTTTTAAGAAGATCGTTTGCAATAGCGGTAATTTGGTCGATTGCTGAGCGTGTTAGTTTCCTTAGGTCTTCCGGAAACGTCGACATATTTTCTGAGACAACGTTGAGGGCGGCAACAGGCGAGCGGATATCGTGCGCTACCTGAGATGCCAATTGAGCAAGCTTCGCATTATTTAAGGAAGCAAGCCTTGATTTCTCAAACTGAACTTTGACTGCCGTGAGTTCTTCTGCCTTGTCAGCGATCTCTTTTTTACGTTTACCTAAGTTTCTTGCTAACGCTTCTTGAATGCTCAGTCTTGATACGAGGTCTTTGTAAGTAACTCCTGAGTTAAATGCACCAACTCCGATCGAGCCAATGAGCATTGTAAGCCCGGCCAAAACTTGGGTCGACGTGAAATCATTATAAACCACAAGCCAATACATGAGCGGGAGTAAACAAACTGCATTGGTCCACAAAGCCTGAATCAGCTTAAGTGGAAAAAGCATCGCGCCACAGATCATAACTAGGAGTAGTCCAGAGAAATATGGACTCGAGATGAGGTCGTGTTGAATGATGAAGTATTCGACTCCAAGATAAAAGGGTCCCAGCGTGAGTATGTATCGAAACTCAGAACGGCAACGTCCCCGGCTCAGCAAGAAGAGAATTCGAGATATAGCTACTACTGTCAAACGTACTATCAAAGAGGACAGGAGAGTGGTTCCAGGACTGACGATCAGATCTACCGCAGTAAAACTGAGGTAAATCAGCGACAACCAGGGCACGATGATGTAACCCGACGAGTATTCTTCTCTCAGGGAAAGGCGAGTGAGAAGATGACTCTTTTGTTTGATAGAGTAAACGGATCGGATCAGTGCCATTTATAGGGTTTTACAGGACTAAAAGCGGCTTGAATAGAAATGAAAAAAAGAAAAAATGGAGCGGGTTAAGGGGTTCGAACCCTCGACCTCCACGTTGGCAACGTGGCGCTCTAGCCAACTGAGCTAAACCCGCACCTAAGATGGGCTAAAGAGAATTCAGTTTCTATCCATCTCGCGCCTTTCGGTCAAGGATCTCTTTCATAAAATCCAAAAATTTTTCAGAATCCCATTCTTATGTCATCATAAGAAGTATGAAGATCTATACTAGAGGCGGTGATGAAGGGTTTACAGGGCTGTTTGGCGGGGAAAGAGTTCCCAAAGACCATCTCCGGATCCAAACTTACGGAACTTTAGACGAAACCAATGCCTTACTCGGCTGTTCTGTAAGCCTCCTTCTTGGTGCACAACCTGAGACAGTCGAGCGCCTCAAAAGGGTGCAGAGCGAGCTATTGCAGCTGGGGGCTGAACTAGCCACTCCACGTAATAAAGAGATCAAAATGAAGCTCATCGACGAAGGCGCCGTCTCGCGCCTTGAAAAAGAGATCGATGAGATGGAAGCAAAGTTAAAACCGCTTCAGTCTTTTATCTTGCCGGGTGGGAGTTTGCCCGCAGCTCAGCTCCACTGTGCGCGGACGGTTTGTCGAAGAGCGGAGAGAGATCTGACTATTCTTCATCGTGCAGAGCCCGTTCGTCCGGTGGTGCTCCAGTACGTCAATCGCTTGAGTGATTATTTTTTCGTGACTGCACGTTTTGTAAATCACCTGTTAAAGGTCGAAGACATCCCCTGGATTGCACCCAAGAGTTAACTAAAAATAGTACTGATACCTGAATTATGATTGAGTCGGGTTCTGCGCCGCTCTTCGTGCTTTGCGTGCGAGCCTTTTTTGTCTACGTTCTTCTGCTTTCACTTTTCGTTTGGCCGCTACTGCCCGGAAAAAGTCCACAATGTAGTCCTTTGCCGACCAGAGACTAATGGCTAAAGAAATATAGAGCAGTGCGGTTCCAGCTGGATAGACTGGAATTCCAAATAGTCCGTGCTGAAGCATCAGAAACGGAATAGCTACCATTTGCGCAGCAGTTTTCCATTTTGCCGAAGCGCTTGCTCCAATCACAAAACCTTCGGCACTTGCCAAGGCTCTCAGTCCAGTAATGGCCATTTCTCTGCAGATGAGTAAAATAACGACGACGGGATGGATGCGACCTAATTCTTGAAGCATCACTAAAGCAGAGACAACCAAAAACTTATCGGCAAGCGGATCCATCAGTTTGCCGTAGACAGTTTCGATCTTCTGTTTGCGAGCAATGTATCCGTCTAAATAATCAGTGATGCTGGCGATGGTAAATAGGAGAGCCGCTAAGAAGTCCCACTGCGGGGTCTTCATGAAGAGGCAGAATACAACGAGAGGCACAAAGGCCATTCGTGACAGTGTCAGAAGATTAGGGGTGTTCGTGAAGTTGAGCTCATCTGCCGCATNNGCGGCATCGGAGGCTTCATCTTCTGCTGTAGTACTGTTCTGAGTATTTTCTTTTTCCACGCAGTACGAAAGTAGAAATGAAATTTTCGTTTGTCCACTACATAGTGGTCGAGCTACCTTGATAGAACTGGAGCTATGAGCCAATGTCACATCAATTTGGTCGAATTCGCGCTGCTTTTGTTCTCATGGCCGTTTCCTTGTGCTCACAGACGGCGCTTGGCAGGGAAGGCCCCAAGCAGGTTATCCCTAAGACTCAGCCTTCTCCAACTCCCCAACCCATTAAGAGCCTTCTCAAAGAAAAAGTATTTCGTTCAGTGACTCAAGATCGCGAGATCGTGACTTCCGCTGATCTCGAGCGAATCGAAAAGGGCAAAGAGGGTCAGAAAGATCTGAAGAAGTACAAGATTTACGCGGTGATGCTTGCCCATGCCTCAACCCAGCGAACGCGCGAGGTCCTGACCGATTATCCCTTGTATGAGCAGATGATCTCGTATGTTGACAAGTCACATTACGATCCAAAGACTCAACTACTGGATCTCGAGGGAGGCATCTGGAAATTTAAGATGCAGTCGATCTTGCATATGCAAGATCGTGGACCGAACTGGATCCATTATCGTGTCGTCAGCGGGCATTTTCGAGGGATGGAAGGCGATATCTTTTTTGAGCCCTATGGTGAAAATGGCACTCTGGTTTACCTCAAGGGCGACGCGGTCGGGCGTAATTGGCCACCTGCGTTTATTATGGAAAGAGGAGCAGAGATCGTCTTTGGGTTTACAGCTAAGAATATGAGGTCCATGATCGAATCGCAGAAGCCTAGATCAACTCCCAAAGGAGGGGAAAAAAATGACCGATCCCAATCAGCCGAATCAAAAACTGAAGGCTCAGTCCCTACCCCCCGAGGACGTCTCTGAACGAAGGAGAATGCCCAGGCTCAATCTCTCGGCCGAGCAATTTCGACTTCAACAAAACGGTAAGATATTTTCAATTGTCGACCTTTCACCTCATGGCATGGCACTTCGAGTTTTAGAAGAAAATGATCTCCTCGCGTTTCCTGTGGGAGCGCACGTGGAGGGAATTGTGAACTTAAACCGAGAAAAATACCCGGTTCAAGCTCGCGTTCGCCATGTCGGACCGGAACTCGTCGGATTTGAATTTGAAAATCTAACCGAGTCTGTCTCATCAGCGCTGAATAGATTTTTGGATCCTTCTGTCCTAGGTACAGAACTTAAGCCCATTCCTTCGAATGAAAATTCGCTTTGGTATCATGGCCCCTCTGGCACAGATGTCTATCTTTGGCGTGGCGTGGATGGCAGTTACAAACGTATTGCGATTGTAGTTCTCGCATCTTTTATCCAGTGGGACGAGACGTCAGGAATTTCTACGGGGCAGATCGAATCGTCGTTTGAGCCGAGTGAAGTGCGTGGGGTGGTGAGATTTGAAACACTGCTTCTTAAACCAGATGCGGCTATCGACTCGCGTAAGTTGGCGATAGCAAAAACGCTTCTCCAAAGCTCGCAACTGCCGCAAGATCTGAAGGCATGGTGTGTGCGGCAACTTAAACCGTCGAACTAGGGGGCATAACAATGGATCGAAATTTTGCGTTAGAGTTTGTTCGAGTGACTGAGGCTGCAGCTTTAGAGAGTGCGCGACTCATGGGACGAGGAGACGAAAAAGCAGCCGATCAGGCGGCCGTCGAAGCCATGAGAAAAATGCTCAATTCGATCCAGTTTGATGGAACTGTGGTGATTGGTGAAGGTGAGCGAGACGAAGCTCCCATGCTCTTTATCGGTGAAAAGGTAGGTAAAGGGAATGGCCAGATCTTAGATCTAGCTTTAGATCCATTGGAAGGAACAACGATCTGCGCCCGCGGAGGCAATAATGCTTTATCGGTCATTGCCATCGCTGAAGAAGGCAAATTTCTTCATGCTCCTGATGTGTATATGAACAAGATTGCAGTGGGCCCGGAAGCCAAAGGTGCGATCGATCTTCGTGCTACTCCTACTGAGAATTTAAGAAATATCGCAAAAGCTAAAAAGACGTCGGTTGAGAACCTCACGGTTATTATTTTAGACCGGCCAAGGCACACCGATCTCATTGCAGAAGTGAGACGAACCGGAGCACGGATCTGGTTGATAGGAGATGGTGACGTATCGGCTGCAATCTCGACCTGTAAAAAGGACGGGGGGGTTGATGTGTTGATGGGAAGCGGCGGAGCGCCGGAGGGCGTAATTGCTGCTGCAGCATTGAGATGCATGGGAGGCGATTTTCAGGGTCAACTGATTTTTAGAAATGAAGATGAAAAGTCTCGCGCTCGAAAAATGGGGCTCACGGATTTTGATCGCATCTATGGGATCCATGACCTAGCACAAGGAAATGTCATGTTTTGTGCGACTGGGGTGACTCAGGGAACGTATCTCAACGGGGTGAGATTTTTTACTGGAGGGGCGATGACTCATTCAGTTGTCATGCGATCAGAGTCGGGTACAGTAAGAATGATTGAAGCAGAACATCGTTTCGAAACAAAACCGAAGTATTGAGTAACATATCAGAGTAGAGCAGAGGACAAAGACACATGGCACACGCGGACTACAAAGGTGTATTGGGAGTAGATAAAAATAAGTTATTCGATGCGATTGTACGCTACGAAGATTACCCACAGTTTGTTGATGGGTGTACAGGGGTCAAGGTTGAAAGAAAATCTGCTGGGCACGCCCGAGTCACTTACCAAATGTCTTTGATGAAAGATTTCAGCTACACGATTGATCTCGAGGAAGACCGCGAAAAAGGAACGGTCAGCTGGAAGTTAGTCGAAAGCGATCTGTTTAAGACAAATAACGGTGGATGGAAAATTAAAGAATCAGCAGCCGGCAAGGTCGATGTTGAATATGAAGTCGAGGTTGATTTTAAGATACCTGTACCTGGATTTATCCTCAATCGTCTTGTGAAAGGAAGTCTCCCTGCTATGATCAAGGGATTCGAAAAACAGGCGAGGAAGCTTTAATGGCCGGAGATGATATTCAGTCCAAAGCAGCAGAGTTAGTTAAACGCGCGTTGACCGTGGGAGTAGGCGCTGTCTTCTTAACAGAAGAGAGTTTGCGATCGATGGTTTCTGAACTCAAACTCCCAAAAGAGTTAATTGCTGGATTGCTGGAATCGGCCAATAAAACAAAGAATGATTTTTTCCAGAAACTCTCTTCTGACATCATTGAGCGTGTCAGTAATCGTCTAGATCCCCAAGCGCTTGTGGCTGAATTTCTTCAAAAGAACGAAGTCGAGTTCACTGTGAAGGTGAATGTGAAGCCTCGTAAAAAGCAGACAAAAGAGTCTGGCGAAGATGAAGAGAAAGAGTCGACCTAATCAGTCGAACTATTTGTCACTGACAGCCTTGGTACTTTGCTTTCTTCGGAAAAGCTGCATCGTTAGCTGCAACAATTTCACGTACGGCTTCGTGTGAAAGCCCATCAGTCATTTCAAACTGATTCTCAATCATGTCGCCAATGGCTTTAGGAATGTAAGAACCTGTCTCAGGTGATTCAAGTTTCTCGAGGACCACCATTAAGGTGCTTCCTTTTGCATCAAGATAGACGGGAGCATCGCCAGGAACTTTATCCATGGCCAAGATCTCATGCGCTTCAAGCGCTTCGAGTGCATCTTGCTTGAGATCTTCATCTTTAATCTTATCAATGACTGCGGCAAATTTGTCGCGGAGTTCATGTTCTGTCACTGATGTCTGTTCAGATCGCGCAGATTGCGCGGCTGGAGGAGTATATCCGCAGTGTTGTGCAAAACTAGGTTGGGAAACAATGAGACTCATCAAGATCAACAGCATA
>DBAE01000273.1:32072-35228 GCA_002291495.1 Bacteriovoracaceae bacterium UBA1018
ATTTAATATAAGCCGCTTCATGAAAAAGTTGAGTCTGGCTTTATCAGTAGCGCTTTTGTCTCTCTCGGTCTCCGCCCAAGCTATGGGTAAAAAAACTCAGTGCAGCCTCGTTACTCGCGCTGCCTTTGACATTGGATCGACCTCCACCAAGATGAAAGTGGCTCGGGTTGATACCTGTACCCAAAAGATCGAAGTACCAGTGCTTCTCGATAAGAGCATCAAAGTGGATTACAAGGGTGCAGTCGCTGCCTCTCCCGATAAGGCCACTTTCAGTGAAAGTATTCAAAACGAAGGTTTAGAAGCCCTTTCCAAACTCAAAGCAGAAGCCATCGAAAAAGGTGCAACACAGTTCGCAGGGGTTGCGACTTCAGGATTTCGTGACGCGAAAACGAACGGCGCTCAGTTTGCTGCAACCATCAGAGAAAAGCTCGAAATTGCGGTTGTGATTATTGATGCAAACCAAGAAGGACTTCTTGGTTTCGCGGCAGGCGTAAGCGTCTCGCCCTATGAAGCTAAGAACGCGGTAGTGTGGGACATCGGTGGTGGTAGTCAGCAGTTGACTTGGATTGGTAAAGACGGAACCTATAAGGTCTATCAAGGTAATTTCGCGTCACGCGCATTTCAGGCTTACATTCTCAAGGATTTGAAAGGACTCGATCCCACTCAGTCCGGCATTTCACCAAATCCAATTGGCGCACTTGAAATCAATATGGCTATGGGACGGGCTGCAGAGCTGGGCGGAAAAGATCTCATTCAGCAAAATTTGTATTCAGAATTGATGTATAAATTAAACGACCCTAAAACAGTAGTAGTCGGAATAGGTGGCGTTTTGGGCGATACGGTCCAAAGGCAAATTAAAAAAGACATTCCGCTTTATAACGAGAATGATCTGATTATTGCGATCGATTCGGGAGTGAAAAAAACGGATCAGGAGCTCGAAGCCGACTTTGGTAAAGGATACATCGAAACTCTGGTTTCGAACCTTGGACTCATTCGTGCTTTTATGGGTGTTTTTGAATTCAAAGAATTCTATTCCACGAAAGCAAACCTGACAGAAGGCATTTTGGCTTATCCAGTCTACTGGCAGTAAGATCAGCCTCTTCAGCTCCGGGTAGTTGCTTGTCATCGCGCAACACCTGTCTAATACTTAGACAGATCGAGCGATAACCTCGATTTACCCTGCCTTCTAGATACCTGATAATTCACGGCATTTTTTCAACTTTATAAGTTTAAAAGACCTCTTTAACTGGCATTCCTGTTGCTTTACTTAGTCTCCATAACGGACCGGGTCTTTCAATAGGAAGTCCCCTCGTTGTGTTGATGTTCCTGTGGAATGGTCTTAAGCAAGATGCCTAAGATCTAACGCGAAAGCTAAAAGTAGAGAGAAGGAAGTATATGTCCGCCAATCGTGATAAATCTCAAAAAATTACATTCATCTATTCAAACCTATACGATGTTTATCGTAAGGGAAAAGAAGCCGCAAAATCTGCTGAGCTTCCTCAAGAGCAAACTCAGGCTGTAGATCAAAAGACAGATCCTGTAAGTGATGCTCAATCTGACTCTAAAGTTCAATCGATCGTAAACGATTACCAACCCATTTTAGGTCGTCACGCGACTCAAGGGCTAACAACCGGAAAAATTATTAAAGCTGCAGACGCCTCACCATTTGCTGTAGCTCGTGGAAAACCTCTTGTACAAGAGCATGTTCCAACTGGTCTGATCGGAAAAAGAATTGAAGAAAAAAGAATCGAAGCGAAACCCGAACTTCGAGCCAAATCTACACTTTCTCCGCTGGTACAATCGGCATTAAAAAACGCTTCGACACCTTCTCAGGTTTCTCAGCAAGAGTCGATCAACCAACTCAAAGAAAACCTAAAGAGCTTAAATGATCTTCATAATCGACTGAAGTTTATGTTGAAAGAGCTCGAAGATTTAGTGAAGTCAGACTAGATTTTAAAATTCACTGACTGAAAAATATTGAGGACAAGTCATGATTCATGACTTGTCCTTTTTGTTTTATCCGTTGCCAGAATTTCCGTTGGAGCCAAGCGGTCCGTCAGGAGTGGTTTTCTTTTTAACAGCCCCAAGCGGGATATTTTCCGGAAATGTGGGTCTTTCAAGCTTTGCTCTTTCGACGCGTTTTGCTTTATAGGGCGCCGGCTCATAGGTCTTCTTTTTAGGGATACGCACGATCAGTTGGTCGCCATCAAACTCGCGTGTCAGGCTTCGGGCGTCGACTGGCCAATTGATAGGGAAGCTCTCGCTGAAAGTTTGAAAAGATGAAGTGTTTTGGACTCTTCCTGGCCCTAAGTCCAGTTTCTCGCTACTTCGTCTATTGCCTGAAAGTACGACTTCGTTGCCTCGGACCGAAACGGCAAGTCCTTTTCTCTCATGTTCTGGGATTGTGGCTGTGAGGACAAATTCATGATCATATTCTTGGAGCTCGGCGTCCATATCCTGCATTCGATAAAATGGGTCCACCTGGCGTTCGGAGTAAGCGTTTAGGCGATCAGTAGTATCCGTGCGCAATTCTTCAATCTGAGAATGAGCACGGGAGTTGAGTCGGTAGATGTCTTCCTGATGTTTGTTCTTTAGGTCTTGATATCGAGTCTGAAACTGTTCACGTTCTTTTTCAGTCGATGTGACGGCATCAGCTTTAATTTTTTCGCTCTGTTTAGTTCGCCAATCCTGAGTGGTTTTGATCGAGTTTTCTTGCTCGGCCTGAATACTGCTGATTTGTCGCTGACTCTCTTGTTTGAGAGTGTCTACCAGCGTATCAGAGCGTTTTTTTTCAAAGTCTTGATTGATATGGGCACTCGTCTGAATGTATCGAAGTTTTTCGGTACCATCTCGATCAGCGCGGTAGATAGCCTCACCATAATGCTGTCTCAGATCGCTTAACGTTTTTTCTCCCTCGCGCTTTACACGATTGAGTTCAGCTTCTTGTCGTTTTTGTAAGTCTCGGATGGCCTCATAGCCTTTACTTTTTTGATTCTCGTAATCCNNTCCATCTCTCGTCTGGAGGCTTCTGTTTCCGACTGCCTGACGTACTCATCTTTCGTGCGACCGATTCGCGATTCTGCCTCGCGCTCGGCCTCATCTGCTAATCGTTTAGAACGTTCAATACGGTCGCGAGTTTCTTGCTCGGCTTGGGTG
>DBAE01000022.1 GCA_002291495.1 Bacteriovoracaceae bacterium UBA1018
AGACCTGGATTGGATTCTTCCAGTCGCTTTGCGACCCAACTACTTTGTGCCCAGGCAAGCAGAGACTTGCGTGTTCCTAACTTCATGGTTCGTGATTTCATGTCTGTTGATCTCTTGCTTTTGGAATATAAAAATTTGACGAAAACAGGAAACTAAAACTAAGAAAAATACGCAAGATCTTCCCAGCCGTGAGCAATGCTTGTCGATGTTCCCAAGATTCTCAGTGTCGATCGTTCTTGGCAAGCTTTGTAAGCCCGTTCGAGCTGTTTGCTACGGATACCGCCCTGTTCGTCTTGCATAGAGAGCAAATCATCCAAAGCTAAAAATAGTTCATGTGAAAGGGTATTCCACGCGCCTGCTTCTGCAGCGAAACCGCCTAGGTGCAAAAGTAGAGGAGGGTTTTTTGTTCGCTCGAGAGATCGGCGATAAGTTTCGATTCGGTGCAAATCTTCNNGTATAAGGGATGCAATAGATGATGGCACCGACTTGCGAATAGATCTCCTCGGTCGGTTCATAAGTAACAACTGAAACCTGAGCTTTTGGATCTTTCAGTAAAATTTCGAGTTTCAGAGCCTCTGCTCTTTCTGGGCTTCGATTGGAGATCCAGATCTCCTGATCGGTGAGCCATGGAGCGACAGAAGTAGCAATGTCCCCTGCACCGACAATAAGGACTGGTTTCTTTGAGTTTTCACTCAACAGCTTAGTCTTCAGAAGTTTACGCGTAAGGCTTCCGTACGAAACGCTGCCCAAGTTACCCAAGTGACGAGAGCGGATCTCTTTTGTATCTTCGAAAAGTTTTTGTAGCCAAGGTCTGCAGCAGAGCTCGTGCCCCCAAGCTTCTTTGATTTGTCCAAAAATATTGGTCTCACCCTTGAGTTCGCTTTCGAGTCCTGTCGCCACTCGAAGTAAAAACTCATAGGCATCGGTGCTCGAGAAAGTTTCGATTTTGAGACTGAGTTCCGGGGTGAGTCCTAGATTACTGCTTTCGATGACCCAAATGGAGCGCTGGCAAGTGTCCAAGCTCAAAGCATGTGGATATGCTTTTTCAAGGCGAGCCTTGATCTCGAGATTTTGATCAGCTCCTAAGGACGCGGAGCCCTTAGGGAGATGAATGACGTGCAGCTGCTTGATCCACATCTTATAATCATAAGGGAGGGGGCGGGTTAAAGTGTCATAGTAGTGTCACAGAACTTAAATATCTAGGTATGGGATACTGCAGGGGAAAAAGCGTCCGACCGTCCTTTCAGTCAGACTGAAATCGTCGTATTTAATTGGACCACTAGGTAAACTAAAGTAATTTACTGCTCTCATTCTTGGTTCTGTCTTTAATTGACATNNTCCCAAAGCCGTCCCCCTAAGAACAAGCCTATGAAAATTCGCGGGTTGGGGATCCTAGGGATGGTCGTGGTGGCGCTTTGTTATCGGACCGCTTTTGCCGAATCTAAGAGATGTGGCAAGTACCTCTTGCCCGACCAGATCTCGAACTATAATGAACTTCATCAGTCCCTCGCTCGACAGTTTGATCAAAAATTAGAGTTTTATGCCACGTCCACATACAACAAGTCCGTCGCGCATGGTGAGAGCCATTATTCAAATCTCAGGGACGGTGAATCCGAGCTCATTTTAGATACTGTGCCTTATACCGATTTTCAGGCCAAGCTTCTCCAGGTCTTGATCTCCGAGGGGAGAGCCTATCCTTACCTCCATCAGACGGTGCAAGAAACTTATGTGAAAGATTGGAATATTTCTGATCTTTCTCTGTACGGGACCCAAGGAAATCATTATTTCTTTTACGACGTAGGTTATTATAAATTTGATCGAAATCAGTCTCATTTGAGCCTGCATTTGGAGCCGCGAGACCAGGCGATGGTTTCGCTCTATGTGAACTGGGTCATGGAAAATTTAGACCGCGAACTGAAAGCTCCGATGACCGCGCTTACTACTTTAGATCAGCTCGTCACCGAAATCGAAAATATCAGACAGCTTCTGAAAAACTTAAACGTGCATCCAGGTTCGTCTCTCGAATTTACGATCACTCCGGAGAAAAAACTTTTTATCTCTCGACTGAATAATGGATACACCAATGAAAAACCTTGGGATCAAGAAGCTGACTTTCTTTTTAATCGCATGATTGAAAATCTCCGAGAACATTATGCTCCACGGCCCTGGTATAAAAAAATCCTCGGTAGCAGCAAGCCTTTTCAAAATAGAATTGTGGCACCTCAGGAGATCGGTCAAGAAGCTTACGACCGACTGATGAAAACTGGCAAATAGCCTATTTCGCTATTTGGCGGTGAGCCCGTAGCGTTTCAGGCCCTCAAGGATTGCTGAGTCCGACGTCTTCGTTGCAAACGGTATACATCGAGCTTCTCCGATTGCTTTCAGAAAGCGTGTATAGGAGTTTTCTTTTGCAAACTCTCGCAACCTACCTTCGCCACAGACAGGATAGATTTTTCGATAATTGCTCCACCCCGACCATCCTTCTTTGAAGGATCGCTTAGTAGCGTCGATACGTCCTTCAATAATTTTGTCTGTGTAAGGGAGAACATATGCATGAAGGGATGGAGTGAGCTCAACCATATTTTTGAGATAATAAAGGCCCCCCTCAATCGGAAGCCCCATCCAATGCACGAGCTTTGCTGCTAAGGCATCATTATTCTCATGAGCAAGATGCTGAATCGCGTGGGGTAAAGACCTCGAGGTGAGGATCATTCCGGGCTGCCCTAAGAGGGTGTGCCCCATGTTCTTAAAATCAGAAAGATCGGCATCAAGAGGATCAATCAAAACGTGTGCGATCTCATGAGCGATGAGAAATCCTAAGGCAGGTTTAAGATCTTCTTTCAATTCTGAATGGTGAAGATTGTCGATGAACTTACGACAAATAGTAAGNNGTCTGCGATGATGAGATCGAGCTTAAGATCAAACGTCTCATTGAGTTTGGTCAGAGTGTTTAAGATGAAAAGTTTTTCTTCTGAGGTGGGGCCGTAGTCCTGCTGGATCTCGTTTGCATGCAGAGATCGGCACGCGGCACTGAGCGCTGTACTTAACAATGTACTGAACGCGATACTCAACCCAAAGGCACACAAAAGTGACGCGCCCCAAATCTTAGTCCCTAAGACTTTTTTGATTTTCCCCCAGTACACCGCCATTAGGTATATCCAAAGGCGGTGTCTGGGTCAAATGAGCACCGTTAAATTTAGCGGGAAGATTTATATCCCATGGGATGGCTTTGGTGCCACTTCCATGCATGAGATACTGTAGTTTCTAAGTCTGGATATTTTGGAGTCCATCCGAGCTCTTTTCGGATCTTGTCGCTGGAGGCTACAAGAGTAGCAGGATCACCTGCGCGTCGAGGCTTTTCTTCGACTGGGATTGTTTTTCCCGTCGCCTTTTCGCAAGCACGAATCACTTCACGAACAGAAAATCCGTTTTGACTGCCGATGTTATAAACTTCGCCTTTTCCATCTTGAATTTTGGCTAGGGCGAGTACGTGAGCCATCGCAAGATCGTCCACATGCACATAGTCTCGAATGCATGTGCCATCGCGAGTATCGTAGTCCGTACCAAAAATTCCAATTGCAGCGCTCTTTCCTGCAGCTGCTGCAAGAACACGAGGGATCAGGTGACTTTCAGGTTCGTGAGCTTCCCCGAGTCCAAATCCTTCAACTTCAGGTGATGCACCGGCCACGTTAAAGTAGCGTAGGATCGCAAACCCAAGTCCGTAAGCGTGAGCAAAATCTCGGATCGCAAGCTCCGTCATCATCTTGGATCGGCCGTAAGGATTGATCGGCAACAGGGGATGATCTTCTTGAATGGGCGAGGTGAGGGGATTACCGTAAGTTGCAGCTGTGGATGAGAAGACGATCTTTTTCACACCATTTTTTGGACCGCTCCGAAGCGAATGAAGCATCGAAAGGGCGTTCGTGAAGTTGTTTCGGTAATACTTTTCTGGGTCAACGACGCTTTCGCCAACTTCGATAAAAGCAGCGAAGTGCATCACGGCATCAATCGAATAGCGATTGAGTGTATCGGTAAATAATTTTGAGTCGGCTACGTTACCCTGAACAAATTCAGCAGATGTTTTTAATCCACTTGATGCGGCAGCGATGGATTCTTTATGACCATGTGAGAGATCGTCGTAGACAACGACTGAATGCGAAGCTTTTAGTAGTTGTCTCACCGCGTGACTGCCGATGTATCCTGCTCCACCCGTAACAAGGATATTCATTTTTGCCCCCTAATATAACGGTAATAAAATTCGATTCAAAATCCGTTTCAATAAATTGTTCTTGCTCGCCTCATGCACGGCCTGTTCAGCAGTCAAGGGTTCGTAGTATTTATTTGCTTGTAGTGAAAGGTAAGCGCGCATCTGATCCGCAAATTGCGCATCTTCAAACTGAACCACAAGTTCGTCATTATTAGTTCGGCTCGTTTCATTAAAGTTATCCGACCCTACAAATACGTGATCATCAGCAACGATAGCTTTCAAATGTTGAAAATGAAAGTTCTTGGTTCTCTGGTCGTGTCCCAGGCGATCTTCATTGAGAAGATAGATGGAAATTTTGCCACGAGTATCCAAGAGCCGCCTCATATCTTTGAGGCCAAGGTCAAACGGAATCCCTCCGACGACCACGTGCGAATGTGCGTCACGACTATTGGTGAGGACATCGACGGTGGCGCCACCTTTTAATGCGTTCATCAGACCCGTTGAAATCGACTTCGGGAGTCTGATGGACATTGAGGCAAAAGTAACTTTTTGAGCCTGTCCTATGGCCTCACCAGCAGCACGAGCGATATCGCTTGGAAGGTTTTTCTTGAATTCAATGAGCGGACGCGCATAGCCGTCCAAAAGCAGATCTAAGAAATTATTTCGGATGACCCTGGCTCGTCCAAAGATTCGCGTCTCAAGGACATCCTGACCATCGGTCTTAGCTCGAACCTGGCGAGGCGGAGTTCGCGATACGGGTTTCTGAATAAGAGCGTCTATGCGATGAAATACATCTTTTCGAAAACTATCTATTAAGAGTTCAGATAGTTCAGTTCTTGGATACTTCGCGATCTTGCTATTACTGATATTTTTTATCTTTGAAGGAGGCGAAATTGCGCTTGTGGTGGCCCACAAATTTTCGAATGAGTCTTTGATCTGATCACCGATATAGGGTTGACCAGGAATAATCGGACGCAAAATATAAGCGAGATCTAAATCTTTCTGAGAAGTTCTGGCGTTGTTTCGTCCACCAATCCAAATCATTTCGTTTGGGGTACCTTGGTCAATGATCAAGATTTTTTCATGAACCATATCAGTCCATTGAAGACCCCAATTCGATTTTCCATTAAATCCAAAACACACCACTTGAGCAGGACTTTGAAGACTGCGATCGCGTAAAAAATTGCGCGACCTGTTCCAGATATCTCCATTTAAAGAAGCGGTACGATCATAGATGTAGCGACCTTTGAGACCGCGATCTTGAGCATCTCTGAAGGCCCAAAGTAGAGCTAAACCCGCTTGAGGTGAAAGATCTTGAAGATAGGTAACGGAGTCAATAGAATGCTCAGCGCGATTAATTGCTGCAACGCGTAATGCGTAGTCCACGAGTGGATCCGTGACCCAAATAATCTGTGTATTTGCATTGTCTAACCAAGGATACTCCTTTGCCTGAGTCTGTTGACACAGACCGATATGGCAAAACATCAGGAGTGCGGTGGCAATTATGCCCAATTTAAATTGCTTCATCGAGTTGACTGCTACTGGGCAGTTGTACTGGGAGTCACGGAGTGAGTCAACAAGCGACTGAATAGATCGGATGATTGTATGTTTCATTTATAATATCACATATTTAAGTAAGCAAATAAAAGTGATTTCTAAGGGTCAAAACCATAATCTGACAGAGTTTTCGGCATACCGCCTGCAATTCAGGCGATCGATGAACCCTACCTTACTGATTGAAAATGCCGATTTACAGACTCAACTCGCCAAATTTAACCATGTGCGACTCGCGCCTACTCGTCCGACCGACAACTGGAAAGACGAAATCCGCGATGAAATCGCAATTCGTATAGCTGAAGGCGACATGCTCGAGAGAAAGCGACGTGAGATCGCTGAGTGGGTAAGCGAAGTACCCAACGATGCGGATCAGTTTGTATCTTGGTTTGAGTCACTTAAGGATAGTGGCCCAGGGCAACATGACCCGCTCTTTCCGTGGTTGGCCGAAGAAGCCTCAGCGGAGCAAATGACTTGGTTCATTCAGCAAGAGGTTGCGGGTGAGGCCGGGTTTGATGACCTCGTAGCACTCACGCAGGTCAAACTCCCAACTCAAGCGAAGCTTGAATTGGCAAGAAACTATTGGGACGAAATGGGCAGAGGTAATGAAAAGGGTATGCATGGTCCGATGCTCGGAGTGCTTGCTCAAGAGCTCGGCATCGAGATGAAAGGCTATCGTGAAATTGTGCCCGAGTCTTTGGCTCTCGGAAATTTGATGATGGGATTAGCCGTCAATCGTCGCTACACCTACCATTCGATTGGGGCATTGGGCGTCATTGAGCTCACCGCACCTGATCGAGCAAAATGTGTCTATCAAGGACTCAAGCGATTGGGAGTGTCGCCTGCTGGTCAGCGATACTACCTCTTACATTCAACTCTCGATGTGCAGCATTCACTCGCCTGGAACAAGGAAGCGCTCTATCCATTGGTGAAGCAGGATCCTTCGGTGGCACTGTCCATTGCTGAAGGTGCATTCATGCGCCTCAATGCGGGTGCTAAGTGTTTTGAAAAATATCGCGAGCATTTGTGGAATGGGCGACGGGTTGACGTGGCGACGACAGGGGCACGCAGTCACGTTCAGGTGGCTTGATACTTTAAAGGTCTCCCGTTACCGGACGAATCACGATTTCTTCGACACTAGCCCGATGAGGTAGGCTGTAACTTTCTACAATCAAAGTGGCGATATCCTCAGGTCTCATCATCTTTTCTTGCGTGTCGGCGTCGATTTCGCCCCACATCGGAGTGAGCACTGGGCCCGGCATGATGTTAGTGATTCGGATATTGGACTTTCGACCGTAGAGGCGCAATACGTCGACAAGGCCTTTTTGAGCGTATTTACTCATACAATAGATCGCGCTTTGTTNNTTTGTTCGAATGGAGTCTCCGCCGCAGTCGATGTGACAAAGATAAGATGTCCTTGGCGGCGGTTACGCATTTCTTGAAAGACGTTTTGAGTCAGTAGAAATGTACCCTTCAGATTTGTACCCATTACATAATCAAAATCTTGTTCAGTGAGTTCATTGACATCACCAAAGCGTCCTACACCCGCGTTATTGATCAGGCAATCGATGGGACCCGTGGCCTTTTGTGCGAACCGGCAGATTTTTTCGACAGCGTCAGCGTTAGAAAGCTCGGCCGCGATTGTATGCACTTCGCAGTGAGCGTGAGTGAGTTGTTGCTTGAGTGTGCTGAGATCTTTTTCAGTGCGAGAGGTGAGGAGGAGTTTGAGTGGTTTTCGATCCTTTGCCGAACGTATTGAAAACTCACGAGCAGTTGCTGCTCCGATTCCTTTTCCTGCGCCGGTGATCAAAATAGTCCGAGGTATTGTGGTGGAGCTCATGGGCTAGTTGTGGCGCAAATATGTGGAAATGTCAAAGTGGTGATGGATGGAAAATCTTGTGCACGGAATTAGGACAGATACTTCGAACCGATAAGGGGCGAGCTGCGTGATATATAGTTTATGTTTAATTTTATGTTTGGATTTTCTATTTGGATTTTCTATTTGGATTATTTCGCATCCAACCCCGCTGCGGGGCGAACGGAAAAAGTTTGGTTGGGTAATTNNTTTTTCATATAAATATGTTATTGATGTTAGGATGAATATCAAGGCAATAACAAATGATAATTTGATTTCCACTCTTCAAAGTCTCGTTCGAGAAGAGAGAAGGATTACTCTGGAATTGATTGAGCATCTTCGTGAAGTGGATTCGCGGAGACTTTATGCTGAGCTTGGATACTCGAGTCTTTATGAATTTTGTTTGAGACATCTCAAGCTGAGTGACGGTGCCACCTATCGCAGAATATCTGCGATGCGACTGATGCAGGAAGTTCCACAAGCCCGTGCGCAACTTCAAAGCGGACAGCTTTCAATCTCAAACGCAGCGAGGGTCCAATCTGTTTTTCGAGCCGAAAAGAAAAAGGGTCAAAAAAGAACTCCGCAAGAAAAACAAGAAATCGTAAATCAGATTCAGGGTCTTTCTCAGAGAGAATGTGACTTAACTCTACTTAAACTGGCACCCGAAGCCACCCAGGTAGTAGTCCAAGAGCGCCTTCGCTACTTGTCGCCCACACAAACTGAGCTTCGAATGGTCTTAGATTTAGACACCTTAAACCAAGCCAATCGCTTGAAGGATTATTTGTCGCACGCGCTTCCTGACGGAAATTACACGGATCTTTTTGCGCGTTTAGTGAAAGAGGCTTTGACTAAAATTGAAAAGAAATTGGGATTAGTCGCGAGTTAAGTGCGTCGGGATTAATCGTATCGACCGCAGCTCGTGACTTGTCGCTACCTCGCCACCTCGGCGCCGCGCCTCCGCACGCTCCGGCGCTCCCGCTCCCGACCCATCCCCATGACTCGCACAAGAGTTGCAAATACAAGCGGCATGAAAGCTTATCTTATTCCATGCGTTGTCACACTGATGGGTCTAATGGGTTGCGCGAGTCAACAAGGTCGCTTCGAACAAATCATTCCTAATATGACCTACGAAGATGTGAAGCGTTCGATGAAAGATGGACCTACTCGTTTTGATCAACCGCAGGGAAGTGAATATGCCGCTTGGTTTTGGGGCGACAACGATTACTGCGTACTCTTTAAAAACGGTCGAGTCGTAGCTAAAGACGCACGTGGAACTGGCAGTAGCGGATCAATTGCAGGAGCTGAATATGAAGAGACAACCTCAGCTCAATGTCTCGCTCCTGGTCAGCTTGCTTCCAATCAAAAGGGCCGTACCGTCCGCATTCCGGGAATCGGAACGGTGGAGCTCCCAGAAGACCGCAAATAGATAGGCAAATAGATAGGTAGTAAGACATCAACACTCAGACCTGACGTCAATAATTCGACGGGTCTGATCATATCCTATTAAGAATGTTTTAGAACTGGCCGATATGAGTCATTATGGCTGTATCGTTAACCCAGCTCCTACAAACAATGGTTCAAAACGGAGGCTCCGACCTTCATATTGCAGCCCATTCTCCTCCCATGATTCGGGTTCGTGGAGACATGGTCAAGCTCAACGTTCCAGCACTTACTCCAGCTGAAGTTGAGGCGATGACCGCACAAGTGACTAATGAACAGCAGAAAAAAGATCTCATTACAGACAAAAGTTTAGACTTCTCTTTTAAGGCTCCAGGAATCGGCATTTTCCGTGTCAATCTCTTCCATCAGCGTCATGGATTGTCCATTGTGATGCGCGTGCTCAGTGAAAATCCGCCAACACTGGATGACCTAAAGCTTCCAGAAATTTGTAAAACGGCTTGTTCTTATCCGAACGGTTTGGTGCTCGTGACTGGCCCGACTGGTTCCGGTAAATCAACCACTCTTGCTGCGATGATGAACTACATCAATATGACAACTAAGGGCCATATCTTGACNNTAGAAGATCCGATTGAGTTTCAGCACGAAAGCAAAATGTGTATGGTCAATCAACGAGCGCTTGGCCAACATTTTACAAACTTTGGCTCCGCCATGAAAGCAGCTCTCCGCGAAGACCCCGATGTCATTCTCGTGGGTGAGATGCGTGATCCGGAGACAGTAGCACTCGCTTTAAAAGCAGCTGAAACAGGACATTTGGTTTTTTCTACACTCCACACGAACTCTGCTGCCAAAACTGTAGATCGGATTATCAATACTTTCTCAGCTGAAGAGCAGCCACAAATTCGAACTGTACTTTCTGAAACACTGAGAGTTGTGATTGCACAAAAGCTGATTCCTACCGCAGATAAAAAACGTCGATTGTGTATGCATGACATCCTAGTTAATACGGGGGCGTCCGCTAACTTGATTCGCGAAGGAAAAACGTTTCAACTTCAGACCGTCATGCAAACCGGCAAAAAAGAAGGCATGCAGTGCTTCGAAGCAGTCTTACTTGAAGCGGTTAAGCGTGGCGAAGTCACCGGTGAAGAAGCTTGGGAAAATGCCAGTGATAAAAGCCTATTTGCACAGTGGGCACCTAAAGCTGCGGCTGCATCACCGGGTGCAAATGGTCAGAATGGCCCGCAACCTGGCCAACCCGGTGGCGGGATTCCAGGTGTATCATCAGGCACGCCACTTAAAAAAGCCTCTTAAACTTTCTGAAAGATTGAAAGTATCGTTTGAAAATGNNTTCTAGATCTTTGAGATTTCTCAAGAAACTAACGGCTCTTTGCTTTGCGTTTGGATCTAAGGGACGCCCACTTAAGCTTGAATACTCGACGGTGTGAATCTCAGATCTTTTCCAAGTTACCTTAAAATCCAAGCTCGTTAACTTGGCAAAAATCGCATCCATACGATTATCGAGCATCGGCATCTCAACCACATCTTGTTCGGCAGAGGCAAACACGAGAGTGTGGGTTGAACCAGGTGTGAGGCCTGAGTAAGTGAGAAAGGGCGAAAGTTCAGCTGCCTTAAATTCAAGGTGATAAAGTGTTTTGATCTTTTGTTGGAGCTCAGGAGAAGGCTCCAAAAACTCTATGGCTGAAATCTTGTCAAATACTGAAGCGACGCGCGCTCTCAGTTCAAATTTTTGATCACCAATATAGAGATCGATATCGAGAGGCCGATCAAAGAAAGGCGCAAGTTTCATGGTGTCCATGTGAAAGCTTGCTCCGTTAGTTGAGAGGGTCTTACCCGTGTAGAGTTCGCTTCCTAGCTCCGGGAAGGAGACGTATAAGGGCTGGTCGCTGTGGCTTAGATCAATGCGGATATGGCGCCGTTGGCAGCGCTTATGTTGACCCTCCTCCAAATAAACAGGGGAGGACGCAAGTTGAATGACTATGTCTTTAGTCTTTTCCATAATGATGAACCCCGAATATACAGAAATCATAACACTGTGCATTAATATTAACAACTTTAATTTAATTGTTTAATATCAATGAGTTCGGTAGCCTAGAAGGATGAAGACGAAGGTTGGCGAGCTCTTTATTCTAGGATTTCATGGAACGACACTTCCCAGATGGCTGGAAGATTTTGAGGCCCAGTTTGGACTCGGCGGTGTAATTTTGTTCGATTACGACTGCCAGACCCGCACCTACGAAAATAATATTGAGAGTCCTCGTCAGCTTAAAAATCTCTGTGCTTCAATTGCGGGATTGCCCTCAAGGCCACTTATATTTGTCGATCAAGAAGGCGGAAAAGTCAGACGACTCAAAGAAAAAAAGGGATTTGCGCCACTGCCTAGTCAAAAGGTTTTTCCAACACTTTCGGAAACAGAAAAAGAGCGCTTAGTTCGCCAGTCTTTTTCCGAAATGAAAGATCTAGGTATTCACTACGATTTGGCCCCTGTTGTTGATCTCGATTACAATCCTAAAAATCCTGATATTGGAGCCGTGGATCGTTCTTATGGGGCGAGCGTGCAAGAGGTTCGAGGCAATGTAAGCCTGCTCAACCAGATTGCCAAGGACGTTGGATTAGGGCTTTGTTTAAAGCATTATCCAGGCCTCGGGGGGGCAAATACAAATAGCCATCTTGGGCTGACAGATCTGACAGGCACAATCACTCAAGAGCAGCTCGACCTGTTTTTTGATCTCGCACCGACACTCAGTGGTGATGCGGTTTTGGTAAGCCATGGAATCGTAAAAGATTGGGATCAGCAGCACCCTGTGTCGATGTCAGAAAAAGCACTCCGCGAGCTTCGCAGACGATTACCTGAAACACTGCTGATTTCAGATGACCTGCAAATGCAGGGTCTACAAATGAAGTTAAACACTGAACAGGCTTGCATCCAGGGAGCCCGAGCAGGGATCGATCTTTTGGCAATCGGCAATAATCTGATGCGTGAACAGGATCAGCTTCCTAAAATCGCCAATGAGCTCGAGCGCCAATCCAGTCTCGATGCCCAATTTTTAAATACGATCTCAGACGCTATAGATCGGATCAGGATAAGAAAGAATCAGTTCTATTCCTAAATCCCCTGTAATTGCAGCGTTTTGTCATAGATATGACGTATGATTGATCTTTCCTTCGAATAGGCTGAAAATAGAGAGAAGTGGGGAAGTACGTTTTGAAGCCCAATCCTTTTCTTAATAACTGCATATTAGCTGCTTTAGCGAGCCTTACTCTTTTCTCAGGCTGCGCAGGGAAAGGTGTAAGTACTGAATCATCGGAATCCACTGACGTTAAAGAGATTTCACTCAAGAGGCACTTTGCGCCTGGAGAAATCCCTGGCTGTAGAGCCATGCTGGATTCGTACTGCACGACTTTGTACTCTCCTGAAGTCTCAGGTAATTTAAAGCTCGGTCGAGGACCAAACTCGATCACAGTATTGCAAGGACAAACGGCTAACGACTTTCCTGTCGTTTATTTCGAGTATTCAAAAGCAAAACTTCGAAATTATCAGTATTTCCCAANNACTTTCAACGTCTTTCATCTTACCTCGAGCGGGAGCCGAGAGCTCGAATCAGCCTTAAAAAAAGAATGAAGCTGATTAAGACTGAGCTCGAAATTGATAGTGCTTGGAATGCAGCCGTTAACGAAACTCTCCTTGCTCGAATGGAGTCAAAGTTCCCTGACTATCACAAGTTAAAAGAGGATCAAATACCGATCGAATTGCAAGTCGAACGCAAACGTATGCGACGTAATCTGATTTCTGATATTTCAAAAGCAATTTGGCGTAAGCACCCAAACTGGGTAAAGGTTCAAAATAATTTTGAAAAATTAAAAAAACATTACACTCTAGTCATTGAAAAGTTAGCGATTCCAGAAACCTTGCGTCAAGACTGGCTTGAGCGCATTGGAAGTGTAGCTCTTGTTGCGCCTGGTTCTATGCCTGAAATCTCGGACACCGAGTGTGCAACGACAAAGAACAATGCGTATTATTATCCCACGTTAAATGTTCTGACTGTTTGTGCAGGAGACTTTAATAGCGAAGATATCTTGTTGACCATCGCTCACGAGCTTGGTCATGCTCTAGATATTGATCGATCTTTTTATTTAGCGCAGATGAAATCATCCATGGGCCAAAGCGTGCGCGACCTCAGGGAACAGGTTTGTCATCCTGCTACTTTCAGCTGCGAACACTGGTCTAATTTCAAATCGGATTTCTCTAAAAATTTAGCTTCGCTTTCTAAGTTTAAACCAGAGCTTCCCGACTTTCAGGCATGTCTACAAACACGTGAACCACAGGCTGAGATCACGTCCGATGATTTGGACCGTATTGCCGATAGGGTGGTCACGGATAAAATTTCTGACCTCGCTAGTTCTGAAGTTTTTCTTAGAATTACAAAAGAAAGAATCCCACTTTCTTCTAAAGCAGATCAAAAAAATCCGAATTACCTCAATCCCTGTGAATATTATCTATGGACTTTAGGCGAAGAACCCTTGGATGATAACATGACGACTTTGTTCTTCTTTACTGCTGAATATCAGTGCACTCCAGGGGATTCGATCTCGCGTCTCAAGCACGCGATAGAGGTCAGCAAACAAATGAGTACCCAGCTCGTAAGACAGCTTTTGGCCATGGAGGGAGAGTTCTCGTCCCGTGCGGCCATGGAGATTGAAGGTTTTTCGTCTTCGCCTAGTGAACGTTTCTCGGATGTTTTAGGGAGTTATGCTATGGCAAGCTTGCTCAATGAGATGCCAAGGGAGTGGGACCGAAGAAACACATTCCTTGCAAGTAGCTCATGGCAATGTTCAAAGCCGTCCTTAGCAAGTCGTTTCCCGGCTGAGAGTTCGGTTCAAAGAGCATATGTGTACGACTCCCATACGGACGGAGAAGACCGAAAGAATGAGTACTTCTCTGGGCCGATACAGGAAGTCATTGGTTGTAAAAAGGACTTTAAGTTTGATTCATGCGAAATTGAATTTAAAAAGTAGCTCAGGTCTTCGCAAGGGGTTAGCAACCTTGGGGGCACTGGTGTACTTCATGTCGATTAGCGTCTTAGCGGCCGAAGACCCTTGCCTCAATTCTCTTCAGTCCAACATGGACGTGATTGTAAATGCTAAGTCAGACTTGGTTTTTTTCTTACAAGACCATTCAGCAGTCCGCGCGTCGTTAGTGGGTGGAGAACGTTCGTCGTTAAATCTTTTCCCGCCAACTAAGGTCAAACTTACTGTAGGTGAAGAGCTCGAAGATACTTATCTATTAGCGAAACTCGTTGCACGTGCTCTTGAAAAATTAGGACCTAAGGCGATCTCCACTATTTTAGATCTCGAGTCCAGAAGCAGTCTAGCGACAGCCTACGCACTCGAAAGAAACCCAAAACATAAAGATCTTCAAGTCCTGGCTCTGGGGCATGATCGTCAATCACTTATGATTGGCCAAGCTAATGTGGGTGTGGTGGGGCCAGGGGATCGATATCGGTTTCTTCAAATGGATATGCTCGATTTTATAGAGGCGTATCCTTTTAAGAAAAGTAATCTCATCGTTGCCGCTCCGCCGGCGGTTCCATACCCACGCGAGCTAGACGTTTCTCAAAACCGTAAGTGGTCGGGTGGTTTGGATGGCACACGCTATATAAAAAAGATTCTTCAGGCTCAGATGGAGCCAGGAACTCATGTGGTGCTCTTTTGGCCCTCACTCAGTCATCCACTCAGCATTCTTCCTCAGATTCATTCAGAGTTTGAGATTCTATATATTGAGGCCACGGAAACAAGTATGGGAAGATTTACTAAAGATCCTGAGCTCTTCCAGTACTTGAATGGCCTTCGTAATCGTGGCGAGGTTATTTTTGATGATCTCGAGGCTGATGGCCTAGTGTATAATAACTTTGGAATGTTTTTGAAAAAGCGAACGCAGCCCCTCAAAATAAAATAAAGACACAGGATTGACGAGCTGACTGATCCTAGCTATATCCCGCTTCAGGTTTTTGCAGGGGGATCGCCTCACAGGTAGGCGATACATTTGGGGTCGGCGGTGTTTGGAAAACAAACACCGCCTTTTTTGCAATTCACTTTCTACTTCTGCAATGATCCTCATCCACAAATCTCAACTTTTAGAACACTGCACATATTGTCGTCTATGATCAGGCTCTGTCGTGAGGCTGTATGGAACATGTTCTTGAGGAATATTTCCCCAGCGCAAAGTGGCTTGGCATAACTCCTGCTCAGTCCAGCACCCAAAGGGAGACGATTATGGCTAGAGCCTTTCGGATGAGAAAAGGGTACATGCGCGTCAGCGAGTCTGCCGAAGCATTTATTCAGGCTCTATGTGCCGGCGTCATCTTAAGTGCAATTGGTGCCAGTTTTGGATTTGCGCAAGATCTGTCGCGTTGTGGATCTGACAATCGTACCTGCACTCGAGATGTGGATCTAGCGAGTCGTTTTCCAACAAATCATTCGGTGTCTGCAGATGTCGAAATCCAATCGACATGCCGATATGATGGTTCTTCTTTAACTCGCACTTTTCCACTTCGCGCCTCTGATGAGTCACCGTCGATCGATATGAATCGCTTGAGTGATAGCGTGATCGAAGGATTTGAGGTGCAGGTCGACTGCGAAAAAAAGCAAATCTCATTTAAGAGCCTTTATGATTCAAAACTAGCTTCAGGAAAAATAGCATCAGACAAAAAGTTTGATGTCGTTTTTGCTAAGTCCCATCTCTCTTTGTCTTCGCCATATGAAGATGCGGATTCTCTGTGCAATGGTACAGCTGACGTACATTTTACTGGAAGAGTGGATTGTTCCACGGAGCAAAACACAGCCAAGGTAAGCATGACTGCTACTTGGAGTGTCGAATCTAATACCTGTGAATTAGAAGAAGGTTCTTCATTTTACTCAAACGTGAATATTGCACAGTGCTCACGTGCTTACCGAACCAATTCTTCAATGTAGTCGAGATGCAGGTTCCAAAATCTGAGATTCGAATGGATATCCATGAAAGTTTGGAGTGGGAGTGACTGGGTTTTACCGATTTCTTCTGCCAAGGTTTTCCAAGCGTGGGTCAATCCTTGTTTAGTTCTTTGCGGTAGGAACTGTGTCGAAATAACATTTATCAGCCATTGTTGTTCAGGATCAAAAGTGTAATTACCCTTGAGTCCTAATTGCTGGTCTAAGTATTCGGTAAGAGCCCTTGCTGCCGGCTTCGCGTGCGGCTTTCCTTTTAAGATTTCATAGAGACCCTGATACTCGTCAGATCGCAAAGTCGATAAAGGAGAGATACGTCCGGCCAGGAGACTAGCGTCGTTGCTTAAGAGATATTCCCAGGCCAATGTGTGTGAATATCCTCCGATAATAGCGAGCTTTGGATTTAAAGCACTTTTTGAAAAGTAAAAGAACCTTTCCTGAATACCGTGAAAAGTCAGTANNGTGGCGATCTTACTTTGGCGAGCCAATCCATAAAGAGAGGCAAGGCGTTCAGTGGTACGAGTGATCTCTTTGTTTGAATAGAGGAGGAGATGAGCCGTCACGTCGTGAGAGTGAGTCAGCGGCCGATAACCTTGTGCAATCATCGCGAAGTAGAGAGGCGTAGAGATGACGCCAATACTGTTGATGGCTTCGAAAGTTTGTCCTTTTAACGCCGCTTCTTGTTTCAAAGATTCTACAAGCTCAGCTAATTTTTTATCACTCTGGATAGTACTGATCATCTCATCTGCCCAAAGTATTTTCGATCCAAGAGGTGAAAGATGTTTTTGGGTGAGTTCAAAGATCTGTTTTCTCAGCGATAGCTGAGAGGTGTACGGACTTTCATGGGTAAGCAGAGAAAGAACTGACTGGGCGAGTTCGTGACCTTCGTAATAGGCAGAGTTTAATACACTGACTAAATCCCAGAGATTTTCTTTGGGTAATGGATTGGTGGCATCATCCAGCGGGAGTTTTAACAGGGTCAAATTGCGCGCGTATTGGATTGATTCAGAAGAGGGGGGTGCAAGTTGAATTGGTCTATGTGGGGCAGTGAGAGTGAGCACTCGATCGCAAAAACCCATCAGCCATCCGGCTTGCGCGTGAGCTCCGATACCTATTTCGGAGATCAGAAAGACTGCGGAAATGAGGAGAGGCATGCCTCTAAGTTTCATCGACTAGTTTTCTCCGCCTGAGAGATTAATTCTTCAAGATAATCCATGTGCAAATCCCAAAATTTTACGGTCGAATCCAGGTCGAAAAATACTCGAATCGTTTTTCTTTTCATATGAAAAAGCTTTGGACCTAAATGTTTCCATGCTGCTTGAAGCCCTAGTCGATCTCGGACTGACATAAACTCGCTCTGGACGAGTTCGGTTAATAATCTTTCTTCGATTACAAATCGGTAGTCATCAAAGATTTCGAGTTCTTTTTCGAAGTATTCCTGCAACTTTTTTGCGGCAGTTGACGGGCTTTTTGTCCTAAGTTCGTTTTCTAGTTTGGAATAGATTAAATCGAGCCTCTTTGCTGACATGATGGGCGAAAAAGCGGTAGTGAGGTGGTGGACGTCGATTGCAAATGCAATATCACTTGCCAGTACGTGGGAATAACCCCCGAGCAAGGAGAACTTAAGTGAACCTGGAGTTTGTCTGAAATAAATCGAGTGTTCTTGGATCCCGTGCCACATGTACTCAATTTGAGCTCCATAAGCTTCAATATCGACCGAAGTCATCTTACTTTCAGATACTCTGCGATAGAGTCGGGCAAGTCTCTTAGTCGGTGCGACGATCTGAGGAAAGGTATACAAGATGAGATGAGCTCTTAAGTCATGATCATCGCCGATGGGGACGTGACCTTTTTCGACCAATGCGAAATAGAGGCGAGGCTCAATAAATCCATCGCGGTGTATCGCTTTTTGTCCCTGGGATTCGATTTCTAGTTTAATTTGTTTCAGATAGGTATCGGACTCAACGGTTGCCATGAGATCCTTAAAAAATACCGGCTTAAAACCCTGCTTTTTGAGATGTTTGTTCGTCCATTGAACGATTTGAGAGCGTAGATCGGCTTCGGTAACTGCAGGTGATCGAAGAATAGTCATGAGCTCTAGAGCAGGTTCATATTCTTGATAGAGATCATCTGTAGCAACTTTTGCAAGGTCCCACATCATCTGCTTATTCCAGGCAGAGTGATGGGTGAGTTGGCGTATTGGGATCTGAAGAAGGTCCATATTCACTGCATATTGGATCGAGTCCTGAGATGGCTCCTGGATCNNGGAAAGAGAGGGCGTAGGCAATCGAGTGGCCACCAACTCGCCTGCAGAGGCGAAGTCATTAGAAATACTAAAGAAATGATCGAAAGCTGGACCCTAAAGGACATCGCTATCTTATCGGTAAAACCGAGATAGGGATAAATGGCGCCTGATGAATAAGCGCTGCAACTATAAGTTATTAGAATATTGAGTGAATTTAGAAAGGATACCTAGTTTCAGTCACCATCTGGACCCGGTGTTTCTCGTGGCGCTGGTTGCAAATGTAAGTATGAGAAGAACTGACCACTTGTTGAATGATCTTAGGCGTAGATTCGGTTCCACGAACGAGTCGAATGATATTTTCACTTGCGGCCTGATCGCCTTGCCCTTGATATCGAAGAGTGATGGAAGTTTCAGTGAAACTGAAGATCGGAAGCGTTTCTCCGATCACAATCTCTTTGCATCCATTTTGAGTGATAGGTTCTGATTCAATTTGTTCATGCTCTAATCCGAGCGGATGAGTGTTGGCGAGCGGGTAATCATCCATGATCTTCTGCTTAAAGCAGTCGCTGACAGGTTTTCCTGATTCAGGCAGATAGGAATATTCGCGAGTCCAAGAGACTAAAGCATTCTCATCACCTTGAAGAATGGCCTCATTCACTTTTTGAAGATTGAGACATTTCGAACTCAGTGCCTGAGGGATTGCGCCTGCAGATTCATTACATCCAGATAAGCTAAACAATACCAGTACGAGAGTCCACGCGGCCAAAATACGGCCCAATTTCAATTTCATAGTGCCGCTCAACTTATATGGAGAGTTTAAAGAGCACAAGGTTTTAGCTTATGTGCTACATTTAAGGGATGGAAAAGATTGATCGTATCCGAGTAGCGTCTCTTCAATACTTTATTCGACCCGTAGAGAGTTTTGAACAGTTTCAAGAACAAGTCGGTGGCTTGGTTGAAACGGCTGCGGATTACAAATGCCACTTGGTGGTTTTTCCAGAATACTTCACGACACAGCTTTTGATGCTAGGAGATTATAAACGTCCGATCCGCGAACAAGTGCGGGATCTCTCCAGTCAGGCGCCCCGATTTATTGCATTCATGACTGATTTGGCCGTTCGCCATAATATTTATATTGTGGGTGGAACGATTCCGGTCCGAGATCCAAAGTCGGGTCAGATCAGAAATCGATGCCACTTTTTTAGTCCGGATGGCGACGTCGGATTTCAAGATAAGATGCACATGACCCGCTTTGAAAAAGAAGNNCCATTTGTTACGACGTGGAGTTTCCAGAGATTGCTCGTACAGCTGCACGTGCTGGCGCAACCGTCTTGATCGTTCCAAGTTGTACGGATGATCGTCAGGGATTTCTTAGAGTGAGATACTGTGCTCACGCACGCGCGATCGAAAATCAAATGTTTGTGATTCAGTCTTCTACCGTCGGTTCACTTCCGATGGTTCCAGCCGTGTCACTGAATTACGGTCAGGCCTCGATTCTTACGCCAAGCGACTTTGCGTTTTCGCGCGATGGGATCTTAGCTGAGGGGATTCCTAATCAAGAGACAATGGTCATTGGTGAGCTTAATCTCAAGCTGATTGCAGAACAACGGGCTTCAGGCACAGTTTTACCACTTTTAGATAGTCAGAAAACGTCTCAACTTTTGGCTGATGTGGATCTCGTCAGTGTCACTCCGTCAGAGGAGCGTTACTTGGTGAGAAAGACCGAGACAAAAGATTTCGAAGCCATCGTGGCTCTCTGTCGTGACGTCTATCCCGACAGTCCGTCATGGAGTCCGGTGCAGCTCAAGTCGCATCAAGAGGTTTTTCCTGAAGGCCAAATGGTCGTCGAAGAGAGGGAAACGGGCCGGGTAGTAGGTTTTGCTGCATCTCTCATCATTGATCGAGATGACTATGATTGGGCGACACCGTGGAGAATATTCACCGATAACGGAATGTTTACCAATCACGATCCTGAGAAAGGTAAGACCCTTTATGGCGCCGAGATCATGGTGCATCCTGACTCTCAAGGAACAGGAGCCGGGACTGAACTCTACCGCGCGCGTGAAAATCTAGCAAAGCGCTTAGGACTCAAGCGGATCCGTGCTGGAGCCAGGTTACGTGGATACCATCAGCATCACGCAACCATGAGCGCCGACGATTACGTGCGCGCAGTTGAGCGAAAAAAGATCTGGGATCCTACGCTTAGTTTTCAGCTCAATCGTGGCTTTAGCGTTGTGCGCGTCGTTTCGGGATATCTCAATCATGACCCTGAAAGCATGGGATATGCGGCTGTCATTGAGTGGAAAAACCCTGAGATGAAGAAGTAGCTTGTGTGAACTGCCCCCTTTCATTGTGGGTGGCCATTTGGCCGAAGGTCATAGAGCTGTAGATATCAAACGCTTTACCTCTTAAGAGCTCACTTTAAGGGATGTAAAGTTAACCCTGCCGGACAAGAAGATGTTTTTCCCAGTAAGTTTATAGATTTACGTGTACGCCAACCCCACTATAAGGGGCAGTTTAAAAAGTTTACCATTTCGAGAAAATCTCTAAACATTTACAGTACCCGACCGAAACAGTATGTAATAGTC
>DBAE01000294.1:0-13164 GCA_002291495.1 Bacteriovoracaceae bacterium UBA1018
CGGCGTAACCTCCGAAACGAGTAAATGCGATCACTCGATCGCCTACTCCCACTTGAGTAACGTTGGTTCCTACACGCTCGACTCTGCCAACGACTTCGTATCCGAGTACGGCTGGCAATGGAGGCGCATCTTGATAAAGACCTCGGCGTGCCATGACGTCAGCGAAATTGAGACCAAATGCCTCGACCTTGATCAGCACTTGAGTAGGCGACGGTTCAGGGATCGGGNNTGTTTGAAATGCTTCACTTGCGTTACCAAATTTTGTCAGGGCAATTGCTTTCATGCGCTGGATCTTGCGCTGAAAGTAAGAAAATTAAAACCTCTTAATTAAACATCCGTCCTTCACATAAGGCGCAGCGTTCTCATCTTTGCTGCACATATTCAGAATAGCCTGTTTAACTTGAGATGGAGTTAGCAAGTCATTGGCTTTTTTCAATTTGGCTGCAATACCTGAAATATAGGCAGTAGAGAATGACGTCCCGCCACGAATCGCCTTGGTCTTTCCTGGATAAAAACTGCTAAAAGTTCCCCCGGCAACGGCTGTATGGATGAGCATCGTAGACCAGTTACTAGTCGTACGACCAAAATCTGCATTAGTCTTATTTAGCTGGTCAAAGGAGCCGACTACCAAGACAGAGTCTTTTTCCTCCCACGGACAAGATGCGGGATAGAACGGTGCCTTTTCTTGTTGGCTTCCATTATTTCCAGCCCCCATGACGATAAGTTTCTTGTGACTCAGCTCTTTGATCAGCTTGCAGGTCTTTTCGATATCTTCTTTCTTTGGTGGATTTGTATTGTCTATGCCCTGACCAATGCTCAAATTGACGATAGTCCCTTGAGACACCGCTAGCCCATCCCATAGAGTTTGATCTAGATTACTAGTCGCTTTGATCGCTAATATTTGTTCATCTTTAAGTCCGGAGACTTCGCGCACAATATTTTGTACGAAAGTACCGTGTCCATCCTCGTCAAAATCCTCGTAGCCAGTATCAATGATGGTAACCAACGGCAACGAAGTCTGCGAAGTTGTTCTTTCTACAAATTGAACTGGTTTTCCAAGATGTCCATTTTCATCTGCCCAAGCTTTTGTGACAATTTTTCCCGTCTCATCGAGCCAGACTTTATGCTTTAACTGCCCATTGAGGCGGTACTCGTACCGAACTTTTTTACCCGCTTCGAGCGTCTCCTTAGCCAGGTAGGATCCAAACTGAAAATAATGATTTGTATTGGAGAGCCGAGAAAGCAGTACGGTTAAGCTGCCCTTCTGCATGCCGGTATAAGCATCGCCAGTATTTGCCATGTGGATCTTCTGACCTTCGACTTTAAGCTTAGCTTTTGGAAACGCCAATTTTAGATAAGGAAAGTCGTTCTCGCACTTTTTACGAGATGTTTTTTCGAACTGTTTTAAATACCATTTTGCTTCGAGGCTTTCGGCTCTCTGCTCTGAATCTGCTTTGACAGCCTCATCTTGAAACACGTTGATGAGCCCAACCAAATATTTTTCGGCGTCTTTTGCACTTGGACTACAGTGTTCCGGAAGGGCCGCTCTGAGTTCTTTCCAGAAGTCTTTAAGCATTTGATCTCTGGCCTGAAAATGCTCAGTTTCGTGATAATATGTCCCTTCCCATGTATTAAATTCTTTATCTGCGTCGCGGCAGCCGAAATGCCCAATTTCCAACCAACGTGGATTTTTCATGGTTTTGCCGTTAGGCCCCTCGATGGTTTTTGATCGAACATAGATGGTTGAACTCACCACCCACTTTAAAATATCAGGCTGGAAACACCCCGGGCGAACTTCGGGAAATGTAACTTCTAATTTTTTTAGGTAGTCTGTTACCGTGATTCCATTGTGACGAAATGGCTTTGTCTCATCGGAGTAGACTTTCTGAACGATCTGATCCGCCAAGAGTAACGGACCCTCAAGTTTATGTTCCCATGAATGGTCGACCGAACCCGTGGCCGCAAAAGCTTGGCCGAGAAATAGCCCCAATGTCCATATTANNTAAACTAATTGTGCATGAAATCAGGATTTCGGGATGAAGATCTTGTGCCTAAAGAAGAAATAAAAAAAGCGGTTTGTATCCCAAGTGGTAGAGAAACAAACCGCTTTTCATTTGGCTGGGCTGCTAGGATTCGAACCTAGGGATGCTGGAATCAAAATCCAGAGACTTACCACTTGTCGACAGCCCAACAAACGACTGAAAGATTGGGTAACATAGAATAAAATCAGGAGCAACAAATCGTCGCTAGATCTGATTGAAATTTTTTCTGATTTTTGGGCAAAATCTTAAATTAAGTGTCGGCTTTCTCGGCTTGTTCAGCAGTCTGAGTGACTGGCTTTCCAAGCCTTTTGATGTCCGCCAAATAGGCATCCAAAATCTTTTGCTCCATCAATGTACGAGTGCTTTGATTTAAAGGATGCGCGATATCTTTGAAGACACCATCTTTGCGACGCTTACTCGGCATTGCTACAAACAAGCCAGAGGTACCGCTGATGATTTTTAGATCTCTCACGACAAAACAATCATCCAAGACGATCGTAATATACGCTTTAAGTTTTTCCTCGTTTACAGGAAAGACTTTGATTTCTGTGATGTCCATAGGCCTTCTTCTCCCTTGAGACCGTCAACGTTGACGTATAATTACACAAAAATGGCGTTGTAAGACCTACAACAGCTTCTATGCATGATAAAGGACAAATTCCGTATTGCATATCCCCAATATGATAATTTCACGAAATTTGAACTATTGAAGGTCTAAAGTGCCAACTGAGCGACGGTTTTGGGCCTAAAAGTGAGTTTTTCGTCCTGTAAATCAACGACTATAGTTGATCCGGGTGGATAATTACCCTCTAAAATTGCCATCGAGACTGGATTCTGTACCTCCTTTTGAAAGACTCGCTTCATAGGTCGTGCGCCATAATCTTTGTCGTAGCCGCGCTCGGCCAATAGTCCAAGTGCTGCTTTGGTAAATTCTAAAGTGATCGAACGCTCCTTTAGCATCGAATTGAGCTTGCCCACATACTGTTCGATAATCGATTTCAATTGGTCTCGATCCAAGTGTGAGAATGTTACAATTTCGTCAATTCGGTTGATGAACTCGGGACGGAAATGCTGACGAACCAGCTCCATCACTCCACGATTTCTTTTCTCTTCATCAGACTCCTCAAGAATGAAGTGACTACCTAGGTTGGAAGTCATGATAATCAGCGTATTGGTGAAATCTATAGTTCGACCCTGTCCATCTGTCGCGCGCCCGTCATCTAATATTTGAAGAAAAACGTTAAAGACGTCGGGATGCGCTTTTTCAACTTCATCGAAAAGTAGCACCGAGTAAGGTCGGCGACGTACTGCTTCAGTAAGTGCCCCTCCTTCGTCATAACCCACGTAACCGGGAGGCGCCCCGATCAGGCGAGCTACAGAGTGCTTTTCCATATATTCAGACATGTCGATGCGAATAAGTGCTTGCTCATCATCAAACAAAAACTCTGCAAGAGCTTTAGCTGTTTCAGTCTTTCCGACTCCGGTTGGACCTAAGAAGAGAAATGAACCGATCGGACGGTGTTTTTCTTGTAGGCCCACACGGGATCTGCGAACTGCGTTTGAGATTACTGACAATGCTTGGTCTTGACCCACTACTCGCTGTCGCAAACGCTCTTCCATTTGAAGGAGTTTACGCTGCTCACTCTCCNNCCGGAATACCGGTCCAGCGACCTACAATTTCAGCTATGTCGTTTTCGGTCACTTGTTGCTTAAGTAAAGTAGGAACAGAATGAGGACTCTTCAACTTAGTATTATGTGAGTCCATCTCCTTCTGTAATGACAATAAGGTTCCGTATCTTAATTCAGCTGCCTTTGCGAGATCCCCCGCACGTTCAGCGGCTTCTGAATCCAGCCGCACACGTTCGATCTTTTCTTTCAGATCCTTGATGCGATTGACTTCTTTCTTCTCCATTTCCCAACGAGTACGAAGTTCTTGGCTTCGCTGTTTTAATCCGGAGATTTCGGATTCAAGCAAGTTCAGTCGCTCTTTAGAAGCTAGGTCGTTTTCCTTTTTCAGTGCTTGTCTTTCGACTTCGTACTGTAAAATCTTTCTTTCGAGCTGATCCACTTCTTCAGGGCGTGAGTCGATCTCCATTCGAAGTTTTGATGCAGCTTCATCGACCAAGTCAATCGCCTTATCCGGCAAAAATCGATCTGTGATGTAACGATGAGATAAAGTTGCAGCTGCAACTAAGGCACTGTCGCGTANNTTTCCTTTAGACCGCGCAAAATACTGATCGTATCTTCGACCGAAGGCTCCTTGACTAATACAGGTTGAAAGCGTCGCTCAAGGGCAGCATCTTTTTCGATGTGCTTTCGGTATTCATCAAGAGTTGTTGCGCCAATACAGTGGAGTTCTCCTCGTGCCAAGGCTGGTTTGAGCATATTAGATGCGTCCATCGCGCCTTCGGCAGCTCCAGCGCCCACTAGAGTATGAAGTTCGTCAATAAACAGGACTACCTGGCCTTCTGATTTCTTAACTTCTTTGAGAACTCCCTTGAGCCGCTCTTCGAACTCTCCTCTAAATTTGGCTCCAGCTATTAACGCACCCAAATCGAGTACCAAGAGCTTTTTGTTTTTCAGTCCCTCGGGCACATCGCCATTATGAATTCGCTGAGCAAGACCTTCAGCTATGGCAGTTTTTCCTACTCCGGGTTCTCCAATCAAAACGGGATTATTTTTACTTCGGCGAGAAAGGACCTGAATCACTCGACGAATCTCTTCATCGCGGCCGATCACTGGATCTAATTTTTGTTTGGCAGCTAGTTCAGTGAGATTTCGACAGTACTTTTCTAAAGTGCGATATTTTTCTTCCGGGTTCTGATCCTGGATTTTTTCTCCCCCACGAACTTGCTCCATAGCCTTCTCCAAACTTTTTTCTGTAAGTCCTGAATTTTTCAATATCTTAGCAGCCTCACTGCTGCTCGATAATCGTGACGAAATGAGGGCCAATAGAAAATGCTCACCCGAGATATATTCATCTTCAAAACGCTTAGCTTCTTCTTGAGCCAATACGATTAACCGATTAAAGCCATGCGATGCGTAGATCTGACCGCTACCTCCGGNNAGCTTAGACAATGCAGCATCTAGCTGCGAATGAGCCAATTTGATATCTACTCCTGCTAGTTTGAGGAGATCAGCCGTCGGGCCCTCATCCGATATGAGCGCATACACGAGATGTTCTGGCTGTAGTTCTTGATGATCTCGGCGAATTGCTTCTGCTTGTGCCTGCTGAAGCGCTTCTTGAGCCGAGTTGGTAAATTCAGGTGTTCTGTTTGCCGCCATATCATTAACTCCCTGACATTAAGATGGGAGCAAGACCGCTGCCGTCAAGGCGACAAAAGACATTAAATAAATCTCATAAGTTTAAGCACTTACGGGGCGGCCCAATGACTCGTTTGAACCACCCCAAAAGATTTATTTCATTTCTAAGATCACAACTGAGAACATTTCGTTGCCTTGTGGATCCATACGTCTCACACGCAAGAGCGGGTTCTTTTTGCCCTTAACCGCCGCATAAAACCCATCTACATCTTTGACCGGCTGGCGATCGACCTCAATAATCAGATCCCCACGCATGATGCCCGCTTGGTCGGCTGGACTTCCGTAAGTTACATTAGTGACCAAGGCGCCATTTTTCTTATCCGATTCTTTAAGGCCTAGTTCTCGGGCAACTTCTGGAGTGATATTTTCCAGTTCCATTCCAAGTTTTGGACGATCTGTCTTTTTCTCCGGTTTGTCTTTTTTCGACTCTTCTTTAGAGGCCTTTTCAGTACCCGGGCGTTTCGCCACCTTAATGGTCAGCTCTACTTCTTTCCCGCCTCGAAGCACTTTCAGCGGAGCGCTCTCATTGACAGGTACCGAAGTGACCGCACCCACTAGCTCGTCAGGGGAGCGAATCTTCTTTTTATTAAACTCAATAATAATATCGTAAGGCTTAACACCTGCTTTATCCGCTGGCTCGCCTGGATTAACGTTAGTGACCATTGGCGCACGCAAGTCTTTCGGCACGCCTAACTTCTGGGCAACTTCAGGTGACAATTCGCCGATCACTACACCAATATAACCACGAGATACGGAACCCTTAGTTCTGAGTTGTGGAAGAACTTGTTTTACTAAGTTGATTGGAATCGCAAATCCAATACCTTGAGCTCTCTGATCAATGGCGTTGTTGATACCGATGACTTCTCCCTTGAGATTGACCAAGGGCCCACCCGAATTACCAGGATTAATCGGCGCATCAGTTTGCAAATAGCTCGCTAATCTAAAATCGGGCGCTTTTCTTTCTTTGGCTGAGATGATTCCATGAGTGACCGAATGTCCCTGGCCAAATGGATTGCCAACCGCGATGACATATTCACCCACTTGCAACGCATCAGAATCACCTAGAGCCGCTGGAATCATTTGTCGCTTACTCTTCACTTTAATCAACGCGAGATCTAACTCTGGATCTCTTCCGACAACTTCTCCATCAGTTGGCTTTTCATCTGCCTCTTCGGTGAAATGAATTTTAATTTCGTCGGCACCGGCCACAACGTGGTTATTGGTGAGAATTAGACCACTGGCATCGATAATAAATCCCGTTCCAAGAGACATCGCCTTAGGCGCTCCACGGCCACCTCTAGGCTCGCCCTCTTCCTCCTCTTCGGGACCAGGCATGGGTCTACCTCGTCCTCCACCGCCATGCTGACGAAAGAAGTCTTCGAAAAATCTTCTAAATAATTCGTCTTGTCCCGCGCCGCCACCTCCAGCGCCTTTTACTTTAGTCAGAGTTGAAATATTGACCACTGAAGGAACAATCTTTTTTGCCAAATTAACAAAGATGTTGGGATCATTTACACCTGGTGTGAGAGTACTTACAGCAGCTGGAGGAGGTGAAGCAGTCGCCGCTGCCGATGCTGTTCCAGGATTTCGATCCAAGTTGGTTATCATTAGGCCAGCAGACACACCGGCCAGTGCCGTTAGAATTCCTTGCCACTTCATTTTTTTCATACTTAACCTTTATTACTCTGAGTATTACTTTGAGCTTTCTGTAATCTTTGAATTTCGACNNAGCCGCTCTAATAACTGATCTTCTTCGGGCGTTCGATTACCTCGCGTCTTTTCCCACATCAATTCCAGCAGATCGATGTTTTGTCGGGCCAGTTCAAGGTTGATCTCCCCTTCTTGCTTTAAGCCTGAAGGGGTAATTCCAAGGCCCATGAAAGCGGCAGAGGAAATGGATAAAATGAAAGTCGTAAAATCAATTTTCCCAAATGGCTCTGTGGTATTCATGCCCTGTTATTTCGCACATCTTGAAGAGATTTCCTACCTCTCCGTCAGAAACGACATGATGCGACGCACTAAGACTAATTTAAATCGAATATACTTTTTTGAGATTTAGGAAATAAGAAAAGATTTGAAACACCTAGTGAATGTTCAGACAACCACGAGGTTTTTTCTGCGGTAATTTTATTCTCAGCCTGAGCAAGATCGTAAGCTTTTTTCGACTTTGGCCCTATCGCATGGATTGCCCGACCACTTATCTTGAGAAAGATTTGAAGCCACGGAAGGATAATTAGAAAGCGAATAAGGCCCGCCGGTCTACGAATGCCGGACTTTGCATTAGAAGCCTCTTGGCCTTCGAACAACAAGGCAAACCACGGGCTTGGAAACATAGAAAGTAAAACAGACAAGAGGCAAGCACTCAAAGAGCGCAATACCAAGTCACCTCGTTGACAACGAAGATCTGCAAACCGGAGTGCTTCCAACAGCTCCGAGTCATTGAGCAAATGAATCGCTCCCTGGGTGACAAAAATACTGCCTCTAGCCGATAGAAAACGCTTAGTAACAAACAGCTGAGCAGCCGGCTCTGGAACTACCCAAAGTTTAGATACGATTGCCGCTTCTCCGAAACCGACCCGATATTGCCATGGATGAGCATCAAACAATTTGATGAGTATTTTTTCACTTAAAACCCCGAACAACAGTAGTGAGAAAAAAACAATGGCGACTGCCATTGCTGCTGCGATCTTTCCAAATAGTACCCAACTCAAGGCCGCAAAAGGAGTACTGAGCAAAACTGTCAGGACTAGAAATCGGATTATATTAAGTAGCATAGTAAACACTAAGGTTAGTCTACTCCGACTTACGAGCATTCACTAGAGTATTTGCGCTGAACCAGATAAGATGAATAGGTGCGTTTCGTTAGAATATTGCCATCTCGCTATTTTTTCTTTTTGTGCTTCGCCCTAGGAAGCTTGACGACGAGTTGCGGGCAGATAAAAACGGGCGCCCCAGGACGAATGTATGATCCGCTTCCGTCCGGTGACATTGAAAAATCGGCTGTATTTACTGCGCTTAGTGGAAGTGGAGTTACAGGAACTGTGTCGATTTGGAGAACTAATCCAGACAATGAAAGAGTCCTTCGAATTGAGAGCCTGAATTCAACATTTAACTCGCGTAATCATCTATTTATTAGAGCAACGGGCGAGACTTTCCCCGCTATCCCATTAAAGAGTCATCTAGGAAATCAGAATTATTATACTGGCATTATGACAGCCAAAACTTGGATATCCGTAGAACTTCGCACCGGCTCAGATCCACTCATGAGCACAAAGATTGCGGAAGCAGTTTTTCCTTAGTGCGATGGTACTTCAGGTAATTAAGGCAGCGACATCTCGTTTTGATACTCAACAAGTTCTTTTATATTTCTAACATCTGAAATCATCCAGACTCCCTGCTCTGAAACTAAATGAGCCATCTTCTTATTGGTAACTTTTGTTCCTTTACCCTTAGATTGATCAGTATAAATCAGCTCGTAAGTAATATTGGTCTCAGTTGAGTTGATCGCTTTCACTTCATCTATTACTAACTTCAAGAACTGGCGCTTAGTCTCGACAAAGGCTTGGCGAAATTGTTCATCGCTCCAAGCCGCCAATCGGGTTTTTGCACTACCAGTTAAGTAGTTACTCAACGATTGTCGATCTTTCGAATCTTTGACCGCAAAACTTAAAGCAATGTAATCTGTCAACCGTCTCTTAGGATCCAAGGTGGATTGATCTTTCTTACTGCAACCGGCCATTGCAATGAAAAGTAAACACGATACAAGAACTAAGAAATACTTATGGTACATGACCTTCTCCTCTGAGGACTTCGATGAAGTCCCCTAAATTTTTCTTAGCATCCACGCTGACGTGTTGAAATTGGAAGCCAAAGCCGACTTCCCCATCCAAAATGCTAACTGGCTTACCCATGCATCGAATTTGTCTATTACGATAATTGAAGACCAGCTCTGTAACTTGGCCTAGGTTTTCAATTTTATCTGCGTATTTTGAAAACACAAACGCACCATCTTGATCAATGCGACTTACTCGCAAATGCTGAGCTGCCGATGGTACGTCGCACAGTAGTCCGGCAATCGGTTCCGGCAACCCTTGATACCAAGTTTTACGAGAATTCAAAAAGGACCGATCTAACTCGCGATCTAGCCAAAAATAAACGCCGATCCAAAACATCGAAATAAATAACGTAAAGAATCCCAGTGCAATGTTCTCGGAGCGAATCGTTAAGGTCAAACTCACGCAACACCAAATCACGGCAATTGATGCCATTAGGGGAAGCGCCCATCTTTTCATTGCTAGAGTCCAATAAGCTAAGAGTGCACAAACGATCCCCACTCCAACTCCCCAGCCTTGCAGAGAAGTATAGGGCAGATTCCACCAAGGCTGCCTTGCATGAATAATGAGTTCAAGCGCGACAAGTGGAACGGAAAGTGCCAACATAGAAGTCGCTACTCGAAGACTCAGAGGAACTGAGACAACACGCATCTTTATAAAATCTCACGTGCTTCGAGAGCTTGCAATGGATTAGAGAAAGGGACCTATGAGCTTAAAGATCTTAGGGGTGATGACGGGAACTTCGTGCGATGGTTTGGATGCCGCCTGCGTACAAATCGATAAGAATGGATGGCAACCCCTTTGGGCTCGGTCGTTTGAGTATCCAGCGCGACTTAAAGCTCGAGTATTAAAAGTACAGAAGCCCAACACGACAGTGACTATCCAAGACCTTTACTCTCTCCATCGCGACCTTGGGATTGCCTACGGAGCTATGATTTCAGAAGCCATACTTTCTGCGCCCAAATCAGAACGACCCGTCTTAGTCGCTTGTCATGGACAAACAATTGGTCACTTTCCCGGGGCTGAAGGTGGAGGATTTACAGTTCAGATCGCTGATCCCACTCATATAGCCAAGTTGACTGGCCTTACAGTAGTCTCAAACTTTCGAGATGGGGATATGGCTGCTGGAGGCCAAGGAGCGCCGCTCGTTCCACTCTTTCACAGTATCTTAGCTAGTGCTCTTTCACCAAAAAAGAAGGCAGGAGTGGCCATTCATAATATTGGTGGGATCAGCAATCTCACTTATATAGGTCCAAAAAATCAGATTCTCGCTTTTGACACGGGCCCCGGAAACCTCTGGATTGACGCCTGCGTACAGACGATGACCCGAGGAAAAGAAGCGTATGACCGCGACGGAGCTCGAGCTTTGGATGGAGAAATTGACATCGAAGCAGTCACTCGTCTTTTAAAGNNCTCCAAAATCCACGGGCCGAGATGATTTCCCTTTTGAGCTCTTTTTGAAAGAAATGCGCAATATAAACAAAAACAATTTAAACAACTCAGTAGTCGCCACCGCGACCGCTTTGACGGTCGAGTCAATTGGTCGCGCCTACGAACAGCACATTTTGCGTAAAAAACTCCCACTTCACACCGTCTATATATGTGGTGGTGGAGCTAAAAATCATGCCCTAACTTCCTGGTTACAAGACCGATTACCCACTGTTACATTCTCCCCGCTTGAGGCCTCTGGACTAGATCCGCAGTACATCGAAGCCCAAGCTTTTGCTCTCTACGGGTATATGAGTTTACAGGGGTCTCCTCTGGGTGGATCTTGGACTGGAGTGAGAGGCTTTGGATCTCCCGGACATATCACCCCTGGAAAAAACTGGGGCACCCTCTTTACTAAACTAGATTAGTCGGCTAAATATACGGAATATTTTTACTGGAATAGCCGCTCAAATTTCAGTAAGTTTTGCGAAGCTTCAGTCACAAGAANNACAAGAATAGGGCAATTAAATGCGAGATCAAGACAAGTTTGCAGCAGTATTCCGTTCAGCCAGAAAACGGCTCGGCCTCACCCAAGTTCAAGTTGCACAGCAACTAGAAGTCACTCAGGGTTCTATTTCAAAACTAGAAAAAGGTCTGTATGTACCAGATATTTTTCTATGGTTGAAGTTTACTCAGATGGCAAAGATTCCTGTTCGCTCCTGCGAGTGGGGATACATTGATTGGCTAGACGCTCCCAAAAAGATTGAGCTCACTACCGCGAAAAAAGTCGGTCGTTTTGACATTCCTCAAAAATACGCTGAGGCTCAGGGTCAATCGATTCGATCTTTAAGCCCAATTCTTACGTACTCAACTCAAAACTTGTCGTCTAAGCAGTCTGAAAAGATTTTTGACTCGCTGGACTTGGACAGTGATTTTTTTGTCGACTATCGCAATCAAATTAACGCTCAGTTTCTCTATGACTATGTTGACCAGCTTTTCAATAAAGCTGATTTAAAAGAGAAAAACCTAGACGAAATTACTGATTTGGCAGTATCTCCATTCTGCCATGGCAATATTTTCAGTGCTTACACTCAAGCCAAGACGACCGAAGAGTTGCTAGCAACCTATATAGACCAAGTTCCCTATTACCACTGTGACTTTGACTACACCTTGTCAAAGTCTGAATCTAAAACCGGCGCATATGACCTTTCGTTAACTGCGAAAGAGCATATGTCAAAATTTCAGGCTTCAAACGAAGTTGTGGATTTTCTTACCGAGTTTCAGAAACGCTTCTTAGAAAAATTCTTCATGAAATTTGCAGATACATCCATAAACGTAAAAGCCCTTGATCGACCTCAATCAGGAGTACCTGGATGCACTATTCGATTTCAGATGTAACTAAGCTTTGGGAAAACATTGAAAGCATCCGCTGGTCGCTTCGCTTTAGCCATAAAGATGTGGCTGACATGCTTTTACTTACTCTAAAAGAGTATGAGACGTTGAAGCAGAAAAAAGCTGCTCTTTCTGCGAAGTCGATCATGAACTTCACGTTGCAACTAGAGATAGATCCTCTGAAGTTGATTGAGGGTACAATCGATATTATGGCTCTAGTGCAGCGCCGGTATAGTGACCGTGCCTATATTCCGGAGCGTTACCAAGTAGCTGCTTTCAGCCGCCGCAGAACTTCCATACATATCTTAGACTATCTAAATAAACGAATTGGCCCTAAGTACGTCGACAGCATTTTGTGGAAATTTGACCTAGATCGAGCTGCTTTTACTAATCCTGATCTCACGATCAATATTCGCTTTCTAACCGATCTTTGCTCGCATCTCCATCAGCACGGAGCGTCTTATGACACCTTCTATCAGATGGGGGTTAATAGCACCTCTGTTAACAAAGACTCACCATTTGCCATATTGATGCGTGGATCTCGAAGTGTTTTAGACGCTTATGATCTGCAAATTAATCATCTCTCGCATTTTTATGATCAAAATTACAACTACCGCATTTTATTTGGCGATTCGACTTCAGTCGTAATTGAAAGCACTCAACGAGAAAACGTCTTAAACCTTCTGCAAACGCCTAGTTTCGGCAGCACATATGTTTGCACTGCACGATCTGGGGTCATGGCTGCGATGGCAGGACTGATGGGCCTACCTGTAGCCCACTCGCAAGAAACTCACTGCATTCATCGAGGTGATTCTGCTTGCAGATATCACGTCAACTTTGAAGAAGCAGCGAGATCTTTTCAGTTCTCCCGCAGACCAGAGTTGCAATAAAAACTTGGGTTAGGCGGCCTGCTAATCTCAGGCTGCTTTTTTCTCGGCGATCTTGAGTGTTCCACCTTGTTTTTGAATAAATTTCTCTTCTGAAACCAAGTGAATACGATCGTCCCAAAGTTCTTTATATTCAACTGCACCAGTTAAAGAGTACTCACTCAGTTTATCGGTGTGTAAGATCGTTGTCTCTGTACCAAGTAAAGACTTGTGAAAAAAATTGGGTAAAACTTGATTGTTTTTTTGTAGCCGACTGAA
>DBAE01000294.1:13171-16078 GCA_002291495.1 Bacteriovoracaceae bacterium UBA1018
CCCGCAAGTAAACATTTCATCTATTCCTTGTTCTTTTGATAGATGCACGTGCGTACCCGCTAACAAGTGCTTTAGCATTCGGACGGCTTCTCTATTTTTTCTAATTTCTGGATCAATCGTCCACAGAGAAGTATATGCGATGGTCTTTCCTTGAGAAATGCATCGTTGCGTGATTTTTTTCAATATCTCTTCGTGCTCAGGGGCATTACAGCCTCGCGCGATCGCAATTGGAACGAACTCTGAATTGAAAAAAGAACAACGGGTCTGAGTGATGAGTTTACAAATTAAGACAGGATTCAATTCACCCTTTGCATCCTCTTGGCAAACAACGATGTGCGTGGATGCCCAGTCTGTAATATCAAAAGGGTAAGCGCCGTAGTTGTATTCCTGCCCATAACCTTTGAGCCTCAGCTGTATAATCTTACCAAACAGCTCTCGAGTCAGTGGATTATCCCAAGTGTCCATGGGCGCATCCATAATGACCAACTTGAATTTGAATTGATTTTTGATCCTGGAACTTAACGAAATTACATTACTCATGCACAACCCCCATTAAATATTAAGATTCATTACTATTCTTATTATATGTTAAGATTAGGCGGGCAGCCAATTTAGACCAAATTAGTTTAGTATCTAACCTATTGAAATTATATAAAAAAATACAATGAGAATATTTTTTATAGTTGACAATTTTTAGCAGGTAAGTCAAATTGCGCCACGAGGGAAAATGGTCTTTATGCTGCAATTAAATCGACTTACAGAAGAAAAATTCCCGCTCTGGAACTATGAACGTTTTTCACTCAACTCATCGATCCTGGGTAAAACCACTCATTTTGGACGCCTAATTCCTTCCAACCTTCAAATCTCCGATATTAAACAGACTGTTTATTTGCTTCACGGAGGCGGAGGCGACGACTCAGAATTTGTAAAACTCGGAATTATTGGTGCAATCGATCCAAAGACTGCAAACCTTTTTCATTCGACCGGGACTCAAATTATTTTGCCTTTTATTGGCAAAAGTTTTTTGCACAATCATCCCGAGATCCGATCTCGAAGGTACTTCGACCATTTTCGTGAAGAGATTATGTCTTTAGCAGAAGCGGATACTAAAACTATCAGTGCTTCTCGATATATATGTGGCTACTCAATGGGTGGAAGGGCCGCGCTTAGTACATTCTTGCGAAATCTGGATCTTTTCGCTGGAACTGGCGCTCATTTTCCAATGCTATTTACTTTTGACTATTCAAACTCCGCAGCAGCAGCAGCCTTCGCCTCACGATGCAACGTTGACTCGGAACACATGAACAACTTTGTGCCAGAATTTAAGAATGAATTTGTGAACGAAGAAGACTTCGCATCGTATGATCCGATCAATTTAATGTCGAAATTAGATCTCGCAGATATTTCAAAGAAGAAAATTTACTTCGACATCGGTACTTCGGACGAGTTTGGACTTTTCGAAGGAACTCAGCATTTTCATAATCAGCTGACTTCAAAAGATATTGCACATAAATTTGAGTCAATCAAAGATGGCAGACATGATGGACCATTCATCTTTCAGCAAATGCCAAAATTATTTCAATATCTCCTGAGCTAATCGATAGTCTTGAGCAATTGCTTCACTTCTCTACGTAATCGTACTCCACGATACCAGGTGGCAAGTCTCTTATTCCAAGGCATGGCCATGTATTCTAGATTTATATTCCACCCACCCACCACCTCTTGTGAGTCTGCAAATCTTATAACTGCAGCTACAATAATGGATGATAGTAGGTCTGATGTAGCGCCTAATTGCGACGCCGGAACATCTTCATTGAGTAGTAAGTCTTTGATCAACTGAAGTGCATGAGGAGGAACAGCACTGAGCGGCACTACAGAAAATAGTGCTTTCATAGGATGCTTAGCGCGGCGTGCAGCTTCCAACTTTCCGCCATACGTAGGTAGTTCGGACTTACGATAATCGAAGCTTTGTCCCCATTGGCAAAAGCCAATGTCTAGCGCCGTGAACACCGGCTTGCGTTGAGCCTTTGCCTCTTCATGTAGAGTCAGTTTCATCTGGATTCCGGTGCGGCTAGTAACGTCGACGGCATCGATGATGATATCCGCCCAAGCACAGCACTCTTTCACATTTTGATGACTGACTCCCTCAGGATGCACGCGGATAGACGCATAGGGATTTATTCCGCGGAGGTTTTTAGCGTGAAACTCCGCCTTATTCTCTCCAAGGTTCTCAATGAAAGCATGTTGTCGATTGAGGTTATTAAGTTCGTACAATCCGTTATCGGCAAGAATAAAATTTTCTACTCCTAATCGAGCTAGTGATTCTATACAAGCACCACCCGTCGAACCACATCCGGCCACGAAAACTTTGAGTTTTCTAATCTTAGTTTGAACTTCACTAGAGACGAAGTGATGATTTCGAGTGGTGAGTTGCTTGTAATACTGATCTCGATCGGTTGGATACATGGACGGAGCATCTAAATGAAACGAGTTTATACTATTTTCTAATTGAGTCATAATTCCCCCTACAAACGTGCTACACAGATCGGAATATTCTCAATTTTAAATTATTACTAAGAGAATGGCATCTAATTTAAAGCTCTGTATTTATGAATACCTAGATATCTAATTCAAATATTAAACTTATTTAGTGTATATTTTTACCTGTTGTCCGAAGTATTCGATGCAGTCCTGATTTTCAATATCCGCAGTCTCGCCATAGACGACACTGTTGGGGCCAAGCTTTCCATCGACTTGATTTTTTATGAATGGAGCACCTCGATAACAAGGCTTTTTCCAATACTCAGGTTTCACTTTCAAGTGAGCCTCTTGAGTTACCCAAATCCCATCCTCAAGCTTACGATTTACTTTCAAAAGTCGCTCTACCCAGGAAAGCGGTAGCTCTCC
>DBAE01000283.1 GCA_002291495.1 Bacteriovoracaceae bacterium UBA1018
GCTTTGGGTCGACGAGAGGCTCGTCAGAGGAGTTGAGCTCGCGGTCTTTAGAGACGTATTGTTGCTGAATATAACTGACCACCGCATCTCTTAAAAACGGACCCGCACTGATTTGGATACGTGATGAAGGAATCTTGGCCATAAACCACGACATGTCATCGCCGCCCGTTACNNATCCAAGGTCGCCAGACGGTACTTTTTGGTGTCTTCAATCGATACTGTCTCGCCAGTGCGTGAGACGAGGTTTGCTTCGATGATGCGGTTGGTTTCCCATGGAGAAGTTTGGCGATCGCCATTGAGATCTGTTGCGGGAGCGTCATAAGGAAGATCAATCAGTCTGAGCTTTGCTCCAGAGACAGGGAAAAATCCTCGGGATCCGTTTTCCGCTATTCTGAGGAGGAGCTTAAGTTCCCTTCCGCTTAGGGTTAGAATTGAGATTCGGTTATCAAAAGGTAGAGCCCGGAAGATTTCCTTGTATTCGATTCGACCTGCATCAATGGAACTTCGGATTGCTCCTCCGTTGATCAGGGCTACGTCAGCGTTCGTAAGATGACGGGCCGCATCGGCAACGAGATTGCCCAGTTCAGATTCTTTAATCTTAGCGTGTTCAATGGGCTTTGCTGCTTTACCAATGATCCGGCTGCGTTCTTCTTCAAGTTTTGAAAATATTGGATTCAAGATGCTTTGCATCGTCGAATCTTCGGTAATCTCAGTTCGGTGAAATACAGGAGTGACTAAATCCCCTCGGCCATTTTTGGGCAGAGTTTTTTCGCCATTGCAGNNGATTCGAGCGCGATCAGTGAGGAGCTTTTTATTGTTCCGATCGTAAGTGAGATAAATGAGGTTGTAGTACATGTTTCGCGTTCCAGCCTGAATGACCGGTATGCCTGCTACCCAGTGGTGGACAAGAGTGTGCGAGTGACCGCTCACGACTGCGTCGACGGTACCTTTTGGCAGATTTTTGAGGAGTTTTACAAGCTCATCACGATCATCGCATTCATTTTGAGGGTCATTTGAGGACTTGATCGCAGGAGGTCTCGTGCTTCGAACTCCGATATCACAGGTGATCCCTGCATGAGCAGCAAGCAAGATAATCTGTGCGCCTTCATGCCGAAGTCTTTGGGCCTGAATGAGAGTTGAGTCTTTAAGATTTTTGAAGTCCAGTGACCGGACATACTCCTGCCGAGCCGTCGTAGGTGTTTCGAGCGTTGTGAGTCCAATGATACCAATCTTGAGATTGCCCGCCTGAAGAATCGCTCTTGGCTTGGTGCCGGGTACGCCGACTTGATTGAGGGTGTTTTTTTCTACAATGTTAGATGAAATATACGGAAACTTAGCCTCAGCAATGCGTGACTGTAATACAGGTAGCCCGAAATCAAACTCATGATTGCCTAAGATACTGGCATTTACACCGAGGGCATTGAAAAATTGAATAACGGCTGAGCCTTGAGTTAAGCCGCTTTCAATGGATCCTTGAAGATGGTCTCCTGCGTCAATAATGAGAAGACGATCACCAAACTCTTTTCTCAAAACTCGAACATGGGAAGCTAAAATGCTGGCTCCGCCTTTCAAATACTCTACCTGCGAGTTGCCTCTACCTCCGGTTTGGGTTTCAAATGATTCGGGCGCTAACGCACCATGAAGATCATTGAGACCCACGATTACGACTGTCTCATGACCCGGTTCTGAGCTGATTACTGGGGGGGCCGATACGTTTTGCTGAGCGGATTGAGAGGACTTGGAAAAATGTCCGCATGAGCTTAAAAGTAGAGACAAAACGATAAGCAGGATTTGAGCTTTAGATGACATAGAGGAAACATAGCACATGAAATATCTTCATACGATGATTCGAGTGACGGATCTAAATCGTTCTCTCAAATTTTATTGCGAGGGGCTCGGCTTTAGTTTGGCAAAGCGCGAAGATCATGAAAAAGATCGCTTCACGCTCGCTTTCTTGAAGTATGGGGACGATAGCGCAATGATCGAACTCACTCATAACTGGGATACAGATGCCTATGACCGAGGAAATGCCTACGGACATATGGCCTATCAAGTAGAGTCCATCGAGGAGATCCAACGTCGACTTCAGAAAAATGGATACGACTTGAGTTGGGGGCCCGGACTAACACCCAGTGGTAAGACCAAAATGGCATTTGTCGATGATCCGGATGGTTACGAAATTGAACTTCTTGAATACAGATAACTCGTTTTTCAGTAAAAACCCGACAGTTTCTTGACTCTTTCCTTTTTTGCCGATTACTCCTAAACTTGAGTAAGCCTAGTGGTTTTTGTTGGGCAAAAGCACAAGAAGGAGCTTTTTATGCGCATGATGCGCGATCATTTCGTTCAGTTGGGATTAGCTGTTACGATTGTCGGATCTTTCATCGCTGGAACAACTTATTGGTTCAGACAGGTGAGAGCACCTTCTTCCACTTCAAAAGCTCCAACGAGCGCTGAAGCGTTACTCAATACTCACGACGCTGCTGACGCCGCTCACAAGGCAGAAAAAAAAGTTCATAAAAAACTCGCTAAAACTCCAGTAGATCCAAACCTTGCGTGCCAAAATATAGAATTTGCTGGCCAGGGCCCCGAAAAGTCTCAGCTCGCGCAAGTCCAGTGGAGCGAAGTGATGAAGGTTTATCACGGAGCTAAAGATGATCTCCTCAGTTGGCTTGAACAAAATAAAGAAGGCATCAGTCTCGAGACGTATGCTTGGATGAAAGATCAGATTAAAAATCTTCGCATTCAGCGCCCGACAACTCCTGAAGAAGCAGATTTGAGTTGGCGCGGAATCGGCGTTTGGACTCAAGATCCTCAGGGATCGTTGGTTCGGGTTGGCGGAGGCTTTTATACTTTATTAAAGAAGGATGCCGTGCGAGCCCGTTTCGAATTATCCCGACTCGTGGCACAGGCGTGGACTCCATGCGAATTTCAAAAAAGACAACTGACTCATCCTTGGGCCAAGGCTTTGAGTTGTTTAGATGTAGCGGTGCCTGCAATCGGTCAAGAAAAGTGCATAAACCATTCGTCTGAATCAGGTTGGGCTGTTTCAACCACCCTGGCGCAAATTGTTGCTTCACCGGGATGTCAGATCCCAGCATTAGATCAAGAAGCTCATTCTTGTTTAGGAAAGCTATTTAAGAATGAACCTCGAGCAACAGAGTCTACAAAATCTGCATCGATCCCTGCTTCGAGGAATAATACATGAAAAGTTACTTGAAGATCTTATCGGCAGCTTTGATATCAACAGGTTGCTTGAGTACCAACGGTCCAACCGCACTCAATGAAGTAGGCGAGCCTAATCAACCTAAACAGCCATTTGTTGAAGCATACATCGAATATCTTGGAGCTCCTGTCAAATGGTCGGGTCCAAGCGCATTTATCCTGCATGTTGAGGCCAAGGAGCCGGGTTTTGCTAAGGTGACTGCTTCTCATCAAATGACGCCGGTTTCGGCGCCGAAGGTGAATCAACGCATCCTAGCGAGTATGACTCGATTGAGGGCAGAAGAAGATTCGGCAGAAGAATCGGCAGCGATTTCTGGTGGAGTGGGCGTGAGCGCAGACGAAAAAGTTTCGGGACAAGCTGTCGCGAAAACGCATGCGCAAGGTGCTGAGCAAGTCGGCGCACAGGTTGCTGCTGCGCACGCGACGGCGGACTCGCATGGAAAAGGTGAAAAGAAGGATGCCGCCGCAGTCGCCGGTGTGGGTGTGGGTGTGGGT
>DBAE01000085.1 GCA_002291495.1 Bacteriovoracaceae bacterium UBA1018
GATCTACGCGCCGGCATTAAGCAGGGAACGTTTCGTGAGGACCTTTTATTTAGACTTGAAGTCATTGGTCTCAGTGTTCCACCGCTTCGGGATCGACTGGATGATCTCCCTGAGCTTTGTCGGTACTTTTTAAGTTCTGCTTGTGTTCGACATGGCAAGGAAGCTTTAGGAATCTCTAACGCTGCTCTTCAGGTGNNTTCCAATGTGCTAGAGCGAGCAGTGGTATTTGCGCTGCCGCCCGAGATCTTACCGGCCGATTTGCCACCGCATCTCGTAGAATTGGCCCAGACTCAAGCTTTTGCACCCCGGTACGACGGCACGATCTCAGTCAAACTTGGAACACCGCTCAAAGACGTAGAGGACCTCCTCATCAGAAAAACGCTAGAAGCAACCGATGGTGATAAGAATATGACTGCGAAGTTGCTCGGAATCAATTCTCGTACTATCTATCGAAAGCTAGATAAGAGAATTCCGGAGCGTGAGCCTGATGTCGAAACCTGAANNAACCTGAACCTATTTCTGGAGCTGTTTCTGAAACGATAAAAGTAGCGCTCATTACTGGAGCCTCTGCCGGAATAGGCGAAGCTTTGGTAAGAGAATATGCTGACCGTGGATATGCGACCGTCTTACTTGCTCGCAGGCTCGATCGACTTGAAAACCTAGCCGAAGAACTTAAATTTCAGCGCCGTCCTAATTTAGCAATCGCATGTGATGTGACACGTGAAGGTGACTTAGAAGCGGCAGTCAAGAAGGTGATCGAGCAGTTTGGAAGAATTGATGTTGTAATCGCCAATGCCGGCTTTGCAGTTGTAGGTACTTTGGAGCGCCTAACTTTGGCGGATTACGATCGGCAATATGACACGAACGTTCGAGGCGTCTTGCGTACAATCTATGCTACACTTTCAGAGCTAAAAAAAACCCAGGGACGACTCGCTCTTATTGGAAGTGTGAATGGATTTGTCGCGCTTCCTACAACTTCAGCTTATGTCATGAGTAAATTTGCGATTCGAGGCCTGGCTGAATGTCTTCAGTACGAACTCAAACCGTACGGAGTTTCAGTAACTCATATTTGTCCTGGATTTATTACTACTGAGATTAGGAAAGTTGGCAATTCAGGCGTACTCAAAGTCGACGCCAACGATGGCATACCAAGCTGGATCCAGATGCCTGCGGCAAAAGCAGCACGACAGATCTTTCAGGCTATCGACCGTCGTAAGAAAGAAAAAGCGATCACTTTTCACGGCTGGCTCGCCATTTTTATCGGCAAATATCTTGGTAATGTTTTGCGATTCGTCGTCGGCGTGTTCTCTCAACAAATTGAGACACGAGGGCATAAATAGTGTGCTTAATCATCCTAGGGCTGAACGTCCGTCCTGAGCTACCACTGATAGCAGCGTTTAATCGGGATGAGTTTTATAACCGAGAGACCGCAGCGCTTCGTTTTTGGGAAGATCATCCTGAGATTTTGGCAGGAAGAGATGAAAAATCTCGTGGTACTTGGGCGGGAGTTAATCGATACGGAAGATTTGCTTACCTGACCAATATTCGAACCCCGCTCTCGCGCTCCCGCAATACCTCGGCACTTCGTTCAAGAGGGCAGCTCACTACCGACTGGCTGACGGCTCCTGAAGGAAAAGCTCTTTGGTCAGATCCGGCCAGTTATCTGCAAAAGATCATCAGCGAAATAGATCAGTATGGACCTTTTAATCTGGTCATTGGTGAAGTTAAAAATGGAATTGCTCAAGCCTCTTTGCTTCATAGTTTAAATCCAGTACCCCAAGCGCTCTCAAACGGCATATTTGGACTCAGCAATGCCGAACTGAACNNTTTATTCAGGCTCCTCAAACATCGAGAGTTTTTAGAGTGCTCGAAGACACCACCCAGCCTGAGGATTACTTACTGCCGTCCACGGGAGTAGGTATTGAGTGGGAACGAATCTTGGGCTCTGTCTTTGTGCAAAGTGAGAACTACGGAACTCGGAGTTCGGGTTTTGTCATGATGACTGCAAGTGGAAATGGTTTTTCAGAAGAGATCACTTATCCAGAGCGTACTAAGACGCTTCAATTTTTTTAAAATAGATCACGCTTGCTCGAAATCTTTTTTCTCTTCGTCTTAGGCTTAAATGAAATAAAGCGATCAAAAGCCGCGACAGTTCTTTCTGACGCTGAAATCTCTCTTGAAAAGAAAATGGCCTTGATTTCTTCGACACTGACTTTGCCTTCAGTCATAAAGTCGTGCATGCTTTTGCCGAGGATTTTGGCAATTGCTTCAGACGACATCCAATAGTCCAGTTTCCATTGTTGGTCAGGCTGATGTTTCGCAAAATACTGAAGCTTTTCTTCAGAACCGAGTTTTAGAAACTCGATCGTAATTTGGCTGATTCGTTTTTCCCGACTTGAGCGTTGATCCTTGAATGCCTTGAGACGAGCAATATGATCGCCAGGTAAGTCACATTTTCGCTTGGGGTTAATCAGAAGACTGCCAAAGAAACTAAAGGCCTGCTCTAAGATATGAGCCAAGAAACGATCTGAGTGTCGACGTCGAAAAGTTTGATTTTGCCGATAGACGACCATAGCAGCCATTTCAGCTGCAGTATTGGTCGAAAAACTTGGAAGATAGATCAGCTTAGATTGAGTGTAGAGAAGGTTCTGGTTGTGTTCGACTAGTTGAGCNNGTATTGGCCTTTTCGGTTGAGTACAGGGTGAGAGTATCAAATGAGACTGGACGAGTTCCAAAAAACTCTGAGATGAGACGTCCTGCATTGATCACTGAAGCAATAAACTCTGCCTCGGGGTCGAGGGCTTCCTCGTGGAGCTCGAAGTCACCCTCAGCCCAATGGATAAGAGACTGAAGCTTTCCCCACGGAGTTCCAGAAAGAATACAAAAATTCTTGGCATCCAAACCGACAGAACCGACTTGATGGATTTTGCCCGCTCGAGCAAGCTTCCAGTAAAGCTCGTCATTGTTTTGATGAATGCAGACGGTCTGAAGCGGCTGACCTAAGTAAGACTTTGAAAGTTTGCTGATCTCGCTCGGCAGATGAGACTGAGCTAAGTGAAGCTCGCCGTAGAGTACAAGGGTTCTCAAAGGGGCTTTACTCTTTTGACGGTGGGATGCATAGAGATCTGTGATGAGTCCTGCAGCCCACTGATCGCGTTCTTTGAGATCTCCGGTTCCTTTGCCTTGTCTCGATGTCGATTCCGAGAAGATTGCCTCTTTCGGGCGATTGAGGGCGAGCATGGGGACATTATTTTCTTTTGCCCACTCAAACAAAGGTTCGTAGTTTTTCCATGGAAAGCCCCAGGCCTCAGCGTACCGAATCTTTTTATGAAATGTTTGAAGGCTCATTTTGCCTTTTTGGTAAGCGGTTAGATATTTTTGAAAGTGGCTCGGCACCATCTCAAGAGCAATAATCCACTTTTCACCGCGCTGATAGACTTCACGCAAAACTCGGAGAGCTGTTCTCTGCGCCTGCGGATAGGTATGAAAATCTCCAATGAGCGTGACGTCAGATTTGCGGATCGCGGAGATCAGTTTGTCTTTTTCTAGATTGGGCGACTGAAGAGGAAAACCGTCCAAGAGCCAGCGCAAGTAGAGCCTCTTAAACTCACGTTGATAGGTTTTTTCGTATTCAGTGATCTCTTTGGAAGGTTTTCCTAAGATGAGATTGCTGTCTTTTTGCAGAGAACGATAAATCCGCTGCTGAAGTCTAATCTCTCTTAATCTTCCAGATGGGTCTCCTTTTACAGTTCCCATTTTTGTTCGCCAGGAGAGGAAGGAGAGAGGATCTCCACTTTTACTGCTGGATTGAGGGCGCGAAGAAATCCGAGGATCCAGGCTGCCTGTAGGTCCTTTAAGCGCCCAGTCCTAGGTACTGTTCCAATGAGATCTTTCTCCATGAAGTGGACTGATTTGGATGTGGCTCGTTTAACAAGATAAGGAAGAGGTGCTGGGTAACCAGAAAATGGGGAATCACGAAATGCTGACCAGAGTGCCCGAGCGTCAGTAAATCGCGAGTGTTCGGATGTCTGTGCAAATTGGGGCCAACGAAACAAAGCACATTTCTGACCAGAGCTCGAAGCGCTTTGGAGGAGCTCTTCAAACTGATTTTTTTCGTCGGCTTGCTGAGCTAACTTTTCTTGTACGTGGACAATCGCTCGTTCTAATCGGCCTAGCCAATCTTCAATCTGCGAGTCGTCTAGCCATCGATCGGTCTGAGTGCGAAAGTCTTCTGCGGTAGGGAGTTTTCGCAAGGCGGCGATCTCGGGTGAGGAAGAAAATTGATCATAAAACCGATCCGCATCCATCTTCAGGCTCTCGAGGCCATCCTGAGTGATGAGGTGCAGATCAAATAAGTTTTGATACCACTGGATGTGGGATTGTCGAAGTACTCTCAAACTCCAAGGTCGAGCAGTCATATCTCAAGGTTAACAAACCTAAGTGGGCTTGTCTTCAGCAATCCTACTAACCACGTGACTTGTCGGGTAAGCAAATTGGATGTTTTCATCCCGGAATCGTTTCAGGATCTCTAGGTTGATTTGCTCCTGGATGTTCATATAAACCGTGTAATCCGCATCGAGTACCCAATAGACGGTCTCAAACTCCAAAGCATACGCGGATATTGCTTTAAAATGAGCTCGTTCAAAGCGAACCGGCTTCTGGGCTTCGATGATCTCACGGATCATTTGAGGGATCCTTTTTAGTGGGTTCAGCGCAGTTTCATACACAACGCTTAGAGTAAAAATGATCCGCCTTTCTCTCATCCTTTTAAAGTTACGCACACGACTTTTGAGTAAGTCTGTGTTCGAAAAAATCAGCTGCTCGCCTGAGAGACTGCGGGCTCGGGTTGTTTTAAGTCCGATGTGCTCGATCGTTCCCATATCCGTGCCGACAACGACAAAGTCTCCGACGATGAAGGGTTTATCGAGGACGATTGTGAGTGAGGCAAAAAGATCTCCTAGGATGTTCTGTACTGCCAGCGCGACCGCAATACCTCCGACACCTAGGCCTGCAACGAGAGCCGTGATATCGACCCCAAAATTATTCAGGGTCAGCAAAATCAGCAAAGAGTAGAGTGCGAGTTTTGCCAGAAACTTAACCAAACCGATGGTTGTGGCGACAGCCACATCTTGGCTGGCCTTAGCGTTGAGGACGTGCTGAACCCAAAAGGAGATGATAGAATTACCCCAAACTCCCACCTGCAAAATCGAAATGAGAAATGCTGCTTTATGACCCAAGTTGGTCATTTTTTCTGTCTTGTGCAGAAATACTTGTGCTGATGCGTAGAAGGACCAAGCTAGTAAAAATAATGTGTGGGTTCGTCTGAGTAGATCTAGGATCAAATCATCGATCTTAGTGGCTGTTCGAGTACTGATGACTTCCAGTCGTCTCAAGATAAATCGTCGTAGTATCCGCAGCCCAAGCCAGAGTGACAGAGCAGCTGCCAATGAGGTCAGCCATTGTTGCATGGTATTTTGAAAATAAACGCGCGCAAGCCATTCCAATTGCATAGAGGAATGTATTTACATCAAAAATTTTTGGGAGGGAACGGGATCCCGACTCCGAAGTTCGGGATCCCGGAAGGATTTGGGATGGGTTAGGTCAGCGTCTTAAAGATCCGGATTCAAACCATGCATCAGGTGCAGAGCTTGAGCCGTAGCAATATCCATCTCTCGAAGACCCGCAATCCTTGATGTGAATCGAGGACTGCGTCGGAACTACAGAACCATTGTACGTAGCGAGTTGGACTATGAAGCCGACTCGCGCGTAAGAAAATTTATTGTTGGCGTCTTTATTGAGATTGTAGCCGCCAGAGGTCATTTCAAATGTCTCGTACTGTCCAAGCATTCCAAGACGAGTTCCCAAAAGAACTGTCTCGTGGAAGTTAGAAAGTGCTGGACCTTGAGAGTCCATTCGCATCGCGACAAAAGTTTGAGGCTTTCCAGAGACGTTGATAGTGGTCAGACTGAACGTCAAACTCATTGGCTGAGATACTTCGTAGCCAAGCTCGTCAAGCTTCACGTAATTAATTTGATACNNATTTTGGACATCTTAGCAGGGGTGATCGCAGCTTCAGTTGCTGAGCTAAAACCCATGAAGTCGGTCTGAGCGCTGACGGTTCTATCAGAGCCAGTTCCGCAGCCCGTAAAGAGCGCAATGATTGCTAACGATGGAATAATATATTTTTTGGACCACATATCTACTTTCCTCTCACTCACTCGTCCTACGGAGAGGTATTGCAGAGGTGATGCCAAAGTGACACGGTGCAAGGTAGGTCTGGAACGCCATGAATAGACAGGGTTTTTATAGAGTCTGGGATTTTAGAGTGCCTAGTGCTTGAACAAAACGCTGTCAAAAGTTTTGACAGGCGGAAACCAAGTTAGTCAGCTCTTGGAGCCGCGAAGACTGTTCTCCATGAGAGCGGAGGATGTCGCTTGCGGCAGTTTCGGCAAGCTCAAGGCGACGTGGAAGGCGCACAAGCTGCGATAGCTCACTCCAGGTGGGATGCACTAAATCCCGGATTTGATCATAGAGCATATCAAATACGACCGAATGCTCAGGAACAATTCGGAGATTAAATCCGCTCTCCGTGACGAGTAAGATCGCTGGTTGCGGAGTTTTGATTTTTTCTATCCGGTTAATTGAAACATGCAGAGGTAAGCTTCCTAAGATGCGGACTGATGGATGTTGGGTAAATGGAATGCACTCGGTCCTAGGCAAGATCTCAATGAGTTTTTTCCAGTGGATCTGACCATCGATACCGACCATGGACAAAAGAGCGCCTTGACCCTTACGGAGCTCTTCGAGAGCGCTTGCTGCACGAGCAAAGATCATTGCACGCAATTGATTTGGATTGGAGATCGTGTCTGGGTTGATTGTATTGAGGCGCGCCATCACCTGTTTTGGCTGATAAGGAACTTCGTTCAAAATACTTTGCAGTTCTTGAGTGATTGAAAGTGAATCACGAGCCTCGAGTTCTCCGGCTGGATGTCCCAATGCTTTCAGGAGTGTCTTTGGAACGGGAATATATTTGACGACAGACTCGTTGAGCACCCAACGGTCACCGCGGCGCTCGGTGTGGTGATCCAGCCAATTTTTCACGCAGTCGGATTCTAAATAACAACGAAGCGGCGCAGACCAGGCAGCATCAGAGACTAAGATTAAAAAACCTGTACCATGCGCAGGACGCTCTGGTGTTGGCAAAGAGTGCGCGACAATCTTTCGATCAGCCTTGGCTTCAATCCAAAAACCTTTGAGTAAAGCATTGTTCGGTAAGGACCATCCAGAACTTGCTGCTGTTCCCGAAGCCGTAGTCGACGCAGGAGCTCCAGGCACGGTGGCGTGTCCGTGAGGAGTCACTCGCACAGTCGTTACGCTTGCGAGAGGTAAAGAAGAGTTTCGAAGTTCGTCCAGCGCATCGATCACCACATGAGATGCTTGATCGGGCCATCGCTCTGCCCAATCTTTTTGTTGAGTAGGGCTCTTGTAAGTATGAATTTTCCAATTGCCCCGAGAGACAGAAGATTTCGAATAGCTCTGCATGGCATCTTCGAGGATGAGGGGTACTTCAATATGGCTTCTGATCTGTCCTTGGAGCGTGATTCGCGTCGGACGATGGGTGAGTCGTGCCTCGACATCACTCTCGCGTTGAAGCAAGTACAAGTACTTTGGAAAAAGCGGAACTCGTGAAGGTAACGAATGTTCAACTTTGGATAGGTCCCACTCACAAAGGATCTTAGCTCGGTCCATCAGAAAGCCAAGAGCTTCCATTCCGTCTGTTGCGCTAAGAGGTTCTTCGCGTGCCCAGAGCATTAAGCCACCTGGACGGACCTTAGTGAGAGATACGCAAGCCTGAAGATCACCTAAACTCGTGCCTGCATTTCGAAGTTTTTTGAAGTAAGGAAGTTGATCGACAATTTGTTTGAATCTCGCGGCTTCGAAAGATCGCGAGTTACTTCGAATTACACGTTCTTCAATGATCCATGCAAAGTCGCAGGCTTCCATTTCCGAAATACGGTTAATANNTAATGGAAGGCTTGGGCGAACCTAACGAAAAACTCAATTGATCTCGAGAGTGAACTTCGAGTCCAATCCCGGTCGTCCAAAGGGGCGGCGCTGTCGGACCCCACCAGCACTGAATCATTTCTGCAAAAAGTATCAGAAACGGATGCGACTCAAGTCCAATCCATTGCACGTGCGAGGGGCCCGCGTTCATCATCATTCCATCGCGTAGTGTTGGGGTGAAAAATGATCTTTTTAACACACAGTTGGAATAACGAGCGGCATTGGTGGCGTTTGGATCGCTTAAATCAAGTCCGAGTGTAGGAAGTGTTTTCCAGATGCTGTCAAAAAATCTTGGATCGTATCCTTCCATCTCCGGCCACCGGGGTAAAAATTGGCGAGCACCGCGAAGAATGCTGGAAAGAAAAGAAGGAGGTTCATCCTTTAAATTGAGGCTATTGAGTACGCTCCAGATTTCTTTCTGAATTGCTCGAGTCGGATTATACCAGGAATAGAGATTAGGACGAGTCAGCTGCCAACCTTCACGGTCGAGCGGGACGTGCTGCTTTAATCCGCAGTTGAGTTCCCAGTTTAATCTTCCAAGGTCATCTTCTTTGAGATTGCGTAGTCCGCGATCTGACCAGGCTTTCAGGATCAGGGCTTGTCCAAAGGTAAAGAGTGCGACTTCTTCAAAAAAACTCTGTAGTGCGGTGTTTTGCGCCGGGGAGCGTGGACCATCGACCCATCTTCTTAGTCCTGCTGCTGCGTCACCTGCGCCCATTGTCCCACTTGGTCCAGGGGTGATCCCAGCGAGACGATCGAGATATTGAGCCACTGATTCTCTTCGGCTTGGATTGAGTGAAAGCAAGTTTCGCATATTGCCTTCGAGCTCTTTCATGATCTCGGACAAGAGTGTGAAAACAGAGGGCGGAAAATTAATGCTCTTGAGTGAGTAGGGGCTATAGGTGCCTTGTGATGAGGCAGCTTCTGCGTGTTCTGCTTGAGCAGAGCGGGTAGCTTTTTGGAGAAAAGTAGGGGCGGGCGGAAGAACGCTCTTTTTTTTCTGAGGTCCAAGAGCAAAAGGATTATTACCGATAAGATCGGATTCAGTCTTAGTCGGATTACTGAGTAAAAGTCCTCGCATCTGATCACGGATCGATGAAGCCGGAGAAACAGAAGATGGTGAAGTTGAAGCTGGTAAGGTTGAATTTTGCGAGGAGATAGACGGAGAGGTGGACTCAGTTCCGGCATGTGAGCCCGAAGGATGTCCACTTAGAAAATTCTTTAAATCAAACCGCTCCATTCAGCTCGGCTTCCCCTCAATTTCCAAATATGTATCAGCATTAGGCAAAAGAATGCCAGGGCACGTACCGAATGCGCACCGAATGTTTCATTCCTAAACTGTGGCTGAGTTTCCACGCCTCGTTTGTCAGAGCCTGCCCCTATTAGTGGCTCGCAACCGCTTCGTGGAGTTTTACAGTGATACCAGTTTAGATTTTGTCTTGGCGAGGAAAAAACTTCATTTTTGAAAACTCTTTTTTAAAGTTGGTTCAGGGTCGAGAAAAACGGACGTTCATTTTTGCCGGCCAATTATGCGTTGCAGAAACCTCATCAAAAAAAGATTTAACTTGAGTATGGACTAATCCGATAGGCCACTTAGGAGCCATAAGGATGTCGACTGCAAATAAGGAACAGCCTCAAGAAATTGAAGATATTTTAAGTGAAATTGAGAGCTTACAGCAAAGTTTAAGGCAGGCTGAAGCTGCTCAATCGGGCGAACCAGTGACTGAGCCGGTTAAGCCCAAGCTTCAAGCCGTGCCTCCTGTCGAAGCAGTGGCACCAGAGACTGTGGTTGATGCTCCGGAGGAGCCAGCTGCTGATCCTCTTATGGATTCTATGGAAGATATTCTAGGGCGAGTCGAAAACATGAGCGGCTCTGCACTACTAGATGCGGCAATTGAAAATGAGCCTGGATTTGCTTCCTCTGACTCGGCTGAAACGAGCGAGGCACGTTTAGCAAATGTCGAAAGTCACTCAATACCGGAAATCGAACCTGTAGAATCTCAAATCGAAGAAGAAATGGCGGACGCCCCAATGCAAGACACTTCATCTGATGGTTGCTTAACCATGACTTTGAACGGAAAAATGACATTGAAGTTGAATTATGAAAGTGGCGGGAAATCTGTTACGGTCAGCTTCAACAACGAAAATTTGGTGATCCAGCTTTCTGACGGAGCCGAGTTTAAAATTCCCGTAGGCGATGCTAATAACGGGAAAAAGTTAAAAGCAGTTTGAAGAGATAAGAGATAGAAGAGTTGCTAAGAATTACAGGTGGTGAGTTTAGAGGACGTGGTATCCAGGCCCCCACGGGTGATCGTACTCGTCCAACTCAAGCCAAGCTTCGACAAGCCCTTTTTAATTCCATTCAAGCATTTATTCCAGACAGTGTAGTCTTAGACCTTTTCGCGGGATCAGGGTCCCTCGGATTTGAAGCGCTTTCACGCGGCGCGCAGAAAGTCATTTTTGTTGAATCTGCGAGATCGGTCGCTCAACTCATCGAAAAAAATGCTCGCACTTTGGGCGTTCAAGACCGTATCGAGATAGTTCAAGACACCATGGACAATGCCTGGAAAAAGATAGCGCATCACGCACCATTTGATCTCATTTTTGCTGATCCGCCCTATGCTGGGGGCTGGGAGATGAAACTCATCCAATCCGCACCTTGGACTGAGCTTCTTAAGGAAGATTCTCGGTTTTGCCTTGAGTGGGGAACTCAAAAGAGTCAAGTTCAGGAACTTCCCGACGAAACTGCTTTTCTTGTCAAAGTTCGTGAAAAAACTTATGGTGACAGCGTTCTAACTACTTATAGGCCGGCTGAGAGGTCCCCGTGAAAAAGCGACGTGCAATCTATCCAGGATCGTTTGATCCCATCACCAATGGACATTTAGATATTCTGGACCGAAGTCTTGTCGCATTCGACGAGGTCGTCTTGGTCGTTGCAGGGACTGGGCAAAAAAATCCGCTTTTTTCTCCTGAAGAGCGCGTCGAACTGATTCGCGAAGCGGTCAAAAGTCGTAAAGGTGTGAAAGTCGATCGATGGCCCGGGCTCATCATGGATTACGCAAAAGAGAACGAGATCTCTGCGGTCATCCGTGGTCTTCGTGCAGCAAGTGATTTTGAATACGAGTTCATGATGGCTACTATGAACAAACAGATCTATCCAGACGCTGAGACTCTGTTTATGATGACCGGGCAAAATCTCTATTTCATCAGTTCAACTATGGTGAAAGAGCTTTTCCACTACGGTGGTGATGTTTCTCATTACGTCCCGAAAGCAGTCTTAGAGGGATTGAAAAAGAAAATTCCGCTGAAGAAAACTCCGTCCAAGTAAAAGCCTTCTTAAAAAAACGGCTTCGCTATGTTAGATGTCCTTTGTCAACCCCGATGAAGGAGCCAATCCATGTTTCAGGTTCAGTTAGCAAGTCGACTCAACGGAGTATCCGAAAGCGCAACTCTTAAGCTTAATGCTGCAGTGCAGGCGATGAAGGCGCAAGGAATCGATGTCGCCAATCTCACTGCAGGAGAACCTGATTTTAACGTACCGGATGCTGCCAAAGAGGCAGTCGTAGAGTCACTGAAACTGAATCGATCTCGATACACTCCTGTGCCAGGCGTGATTGAATTGAGAAATCAGATTGTTGAGAAAACAAACTCTCAACAGCCCGAACTTCCAGCTCGATGGAAAGCAACTAACGTCATCGTCACGAACGGCGGTAAACAAGCGCTCTATAATACTTTCATGGCGCTCTTAAATCCAGGAGATGAAGTGCTGATTCCCGCACCGTACTGGTTGAGCTATCCAGAAATGGTTAAGCTAGCGGGGGGGACACCTCGATTTATTGAATCGAAGTTTGAGAACGATTACAAAATCACACCCGATCAACTACGTTCTGCAATTACTCCGAAAACTAAACTGATCGTGTTCAACTCCCCGAGTAATCCGACAGGCGCAATGTATTCTAAAGCCGAATATCAAGCTTTAGGAAAAGTCTTACTCGAAGATGCGAACGCGAAAAATGTGATGGTCATTAGTGATGAGATCTATGATCGGATCACGTTTGATCCAGAACCGTTTTGTTCATTTTTAGGAGCGTGTCCTGCACTTCAAGAGAGAACGATCACCGTCAATGGAATGTCAAAGAGTGCAGCGATGACTGGATGGCGTATCGGTTGGTCCGTCGCTTCCGAGGCGATCTCACAAGCTCTTAATACCTTACAAGGGCAAAGTACCTCGGGCATCAATGCGCTCGCTCAGTGGGCAAGTATTGCCTCTTTGAAGTTGCCTGAGTCCACGTTTGCCTCCCAGGTTCAGAGTTTTCGAGAAAGACGAGATCTAACGTTGGAAATCCTTAAAAAGGCGGGCAAAATAGATATAGTGAAGCCAGCAGGGGCATTCTATCTCTTTTTAGGGGTAGGGTCGTACTTGCGCAGTGGCGAAGACTCTTTTGCCTTTGCTGAAGAGCTTCTGGAAAAAGCGCAAGTAGCGGTCGTTCCAGGAACTCCTTTTGGTGCACCTCAATCAGTGCGTATTAGCTACGCCACTGATCAAGCAACCTTAATCAAGGGTTGCGAGAAGATTGTGGAGTTCGTGAAACAGCGAGCCTAAGGCGAGTTGATTCACGATAAAATGAGATCGCCCAGGAGGGGCGTGAATGAAAACCAGGACAGGTTTCTGTATTCTTTTATTTTCTTTTCTCTCGGCGTGTAGTTCGGCGAACTACGATTATTCTACTTTATCTGGAAGAGCAGCTTTACTGGACGCAGTCCATGTAGCGCTCAGTAAAGAGGATTGTACGACGGCGATCACTCTGATCGAGCCGGCCTATCACTCTCAGTACTCCAGTGACGAGATTAGAAAAGCACGTGCAGCAGCTCACGGTTGTGCGGCCAATATCAATCTTTTTAGCCTCATCACAGATCTCGCGGATAATAATCTGGCAGGGTCTGGATTTTGGATCACCATGGCTAAACTTTTTCCATCGATGCAAGGAGACTCGCGGGTCGTTGCAGGTCAATACGCTTTGGACGCTCTGCTCGCAGTTCGTAAACCTGGTTCACTTACGGATGCATCCAATCTCGTCAACACAGGAACCTCGAACGTCGGTTCTCTGATCGCCTCAGACCGTACAGACGAGTCTAATCTTTATCTCTTGTTTGTTTCGATGGCGCTGATCGGATCCTTACAAAATCGATACAGCGAAACGGATCCTTCGACTTACCATCGTACTCGCAAACTTGGCTATACCTCTGCTAACCCCGACGGTTGGGAGATCGCAACAAATGTGAACACCGACGGGTGCACGTATGCGGGTTCCGTACTGCATCTGATCGATAGCATCACTCAGGTCGGAGAAAGTATGCCCGGAAATCTGGGCAGTACGTTTGGCACTTTGGGAAGTGCTTTGTCAATGGCACTCGATTTAGCATGTGATCAAGGCTGTCAAGGAGTAGCTGGAATTGGAAATTACCCCTCAGGCTGTAGTATGCCGGCCGGAAGCTGCAATCCATGTCCGACGGCACTCAAAAATCGTAACGCTTGTACCGCCGCCGTGAATGATAAGGCCTCGTGTGCAGCGGCCGGGATCGCTCACTTTATCAATACTGATCCATTAGGATGGCCACTCTGATGCGAGTGATATCAGTTGCAGCGATAACGCTCGCATTAGCACTGATGTCTTCCTTGCCGGTTTCGGCCGGAATGCTGCCTGAAACTTATCGCGGAGCTCGCGCTCAAGCGATGGGAAATGCGTTTGTGGGACTTGCTGATGATGAGCAAGCACTATTTTACAATCCAGCTGGATTAGCAGGTAATCAACATTATACGTTTCATTATGCTGGGATCGATCTCGCAGCATCGCAGGATCTGATCGGGAGCATTAGTTCGGCAAAAGAATTTTCGAGCCCTTCGCGAGATACGCTCAATGCGCTCATGGGGAAAAACATATCTGGCCAGGCAAGACTGAGCTCAATCTTACTTATTCCAAATTTCGGAATTGGTTTTATTTCGGACGGACAGGGTGCGATTTATCAGAAGAACAAAGCATGGCCATACACAGTTTTAGGATATCAAACAACGAGCGGTCTCCAAGCAGGCTACGGATTTTCAACGGGCGGAAAAAAGGGTAATCGTAATCGATTGCGTCCAGAGATTCGTTTCGGAATTGCAGCAAAGATGCTTTATCGCAAGGGTGGTTACCGCAAAGTACCTCTCACTACGATTGTCTCCGCGGACACGGAAGAGTTTAAAGAGATGATTGGAACCACTGGACGTGGATTTGGCGTAGACTTAGGCACTCAGTATATTCGTCCAGTTAGCAAAGATCTTAAACTGGGTTTTGGCTTGGCTCTAACAGATGTAGGAGGGACTAGCTTTGGTGATGGCCCCGATCCAATTCCTCAAAATTTATCAGCAGGACTTGCTGCCACTTATGAGTTTGGTTTTGCGACTCTGAATGTCGCCTATGATTGGCGGCACATTTTAGATGAAACTGACTGGCGAAAAAAATCTCACCTGGGATTTGAGTTTGCTATTCCCATGATTAGTGTCTACGCGGGATTAAGTCAGGTCAATGTGACGTATGGACTCGCTTTTGATGCCTGGTTATTTCGAGTCACGGCTTATTCTTATACGGAAGAGTTGGGAAGTTACGCCAAGCAGGATTCTGAGAGACGATTTGCGCTCAGAATGGCGCTGAAGTTTGATTTTTTATGAATACTGAGAACGTTTTCTTAAAGCCCGACAACGTCTGCCGACGTAGCTTGAGCAGCTCCAGTAGTACCTCTTCCTAACTGTCCCAATGAGTTATCTCCCCAACACTGAATTTTGTTCGAAGTAAGGAGGGCGCAAGTATGTGAACCACCTGCTGCGACAGAAGTGACTCCTATGAGTGAAGCCGCATTTCCAACTTGATTGCTCAGGTCACTTCCCCAACAGCTCAGAGTAGCGTCAGAGAGCCTTGCACAAGAATGGCTTGTACCCATTGATATCTGAGTGGCCGTTGTAATTCCAGTGACAGCTACAGGTGTAGGTTGATCAGTCATGCCTCCGCCATCACCAAGCTGGCTGGATTGATCAGATCCCCAGCACTTCATCGAACCACCCGTTAAGATTGTACAAGAATGTTCGCCGCCTAACGCTAACAGTGTAGACGAAGAGATATCGCTTGGACTAATGCTTACTGATGTGGGTTGACTGGTCATCGCGACGCTATCTCCTAATTGTCCACGAGAATCGTTACCCCAACAAGTAATGCGTGCGTTAGAGAGACGCGCACAAGAGTGATTTCCTCCAGCAGAAACCTGAGAAATTGAACTTACCCCAAGGACAGCCACCGGAGTAGGTTGATCTGAGATCGAGATGCTGTCACCTAATTGTCCTGAAGCATCTGATCCCCAGCAGGAGGCGGTTCCATCCGAGAGAAGAGCACATGTATGCGCACTACCTGTGCTAATACCAGTTGCAGTCGTAATACCCGAAACCGCCACCGGGGATGGTTGACCTAAGAGTGTAATATCATTTCCGAGCTGACCAGAATCATCGGCTCCCCAACAGACGATAGAGTTATTTGTCAGAAGCGCACAGGTATGGTTATCACCCGCAGCTAACTGAGTGGCAGTTGTGACTCCGGTCACTTGGACTGGGCTAGAAGACGAGCTCAATGGTGCACCATCGCCGAGTTGTCCAGATGTATCTGAACCCCAACATTTCACGATGCCTGTAGCAAAACGTGCACAGCTATGATTTGCGCCACTCACGATTTGCTGAATCGCAGAACCTGTTGCGGTGACGTCTCGGCTGGATACAGCGGTTGCTAATCCCGTCTCGTAACTGAGCTCGATGGTATCGGAATGAACGGCAGCGCCAGTGGGCGAATAAGTGACTACAAAAGTGCAGCTTGCCGATGCTGCGAGACTCGTGGTGCAAGTTCCTCCAGAACCTGGAAAACTACCTCCTTTGTATGTGTAAGGCGCAGCTAACCCACTGCCTGAAACTGATGTTGCGGCGCTCTGACCTGAGTTTGTCAGAGTAAAGATTTTATCTGCTGAAGAAGCTAATGCAACGGTTCCGAAATCATATGTGGCGCCGTCAGAGATGGTCAAAGTTGCTGTGTTTGCTCCAGTGCCAGAAATAGATCGACTGACAGTCTGAGAGCTTACACCATTGTCATAGGACAAAAGAAGTGTGTCACTGAAGGTGGCAGCGGATGCCGGAGAGAATTCAATAATAATTGTACAGTTTGAGTTAATTGTTGCTCCGCATGTGCCTCCGGTTCCAGGATAGGTTCCCCCCGCAAAACTAAATGGACTTGCAAGCGTTGAAGCTACAACAGCGGTGGCGTCTACTCCGCCTACGTAACTGAGAGTAAATGTTTTGGAAACTGTTGTTCCAAGGGCATGACTGCCAAATTCATAAGAAGGTGAGTCTGACAAAACGAGAGTTGCAGGTGTAGCTCCGGTTCCTGAAACGTCACGAGTGGCTGAAGTGGTCGTACTGCCATTGTTGTAAGAAAGAGTCAAAGTAGCGTTACTAGTTCCGCTGGCTATAGGCGAATAGGTGACGACCAATGTGCATGTGGATGAAATCGTTGTACCGCATGTTCCGCCTGTACCCGGATAAGATCCACCTTTAAATCCAAAGGGACTACTCAGGCCGGATGCAGAAACAGACGTAGCAGGCGATCCGCCCGCGTAGGCGACTGTTAGGATTTTTTCAAAACTCGAACCGTTTGCCTTAGTTCCAAAGTCGTAAGTGGCACCATCAGAAATAGTGAGTGTTGCTGCTGTAGCACCTTGGCCGGTAAGAGCGATACTCGAAGTTGTAGTTCCTAGTCCGTTGTTGTAGCTGAGCGTGAATGAGTCCGTTGAGGTGACTGCAGAAGTTGGGGAAAACGTCACTACCAGGGTACAGTTGTTGGATATGGTGGTTGTGCAGGTTCCACCCGTTCCCGGAAATGTACCACCTTTGAAAGCAAATGGTGCTGAAAGTGTAGTCTCGCTGACGGTGGTTGCAGAAACGCCCCCGCTGTAAGTCACAGTAAATGTCTTATCCAAAGTGGAACTCACCGCTTTGGTGCCGTAGTCATAAACAGGTCCATCGCTGAGGCTGAGTGTCGCTGCTTGTGCCCCGGTACCTGTAATCGGGCGAGTGGAATTTTGTACTGAAACTCCGTTGTCAAAAGCCACATTGATGGTGTTGCTGATTACCCCTTGGGCGGTCGGAGTATATGTTACGACTATTGTGCAGTTTGCAGAAATCGTAGTTCCGCAAGTACCTCCTGTGCCGGGATAAGTGCCACCCTTAAAGGCATAAGGCGCGCTCACGCCTGTCACCACTACTGAGGTTGCAGCAACAGTTCCACCTTTTGTTAGAGTAAACGTTTTGTCAGTCGCCGAACCTACGACTCGTGTTCCGTAATTGTATGTGGCTCCATCTGAGATTGTAATTGTGGCTACGGTAGCGCCAGTTCCCTGCATGGCTCTTTGTGTGCTTTGATTGGAAGCGCCGTCAAAATAATCTAACTGAAGGGTATCAGTAAGTGTGCTCGCAAGGGTAGGGGCGTATGTCACTACAATGGTACAATTTGCGGAGATCGAAGTTCCGCATGTGCCCCCAGTTCCTGGATAGCTTCCACCTTTGAAAGTAAATGGAGCGCTCAATCCGGATGGGGTGACAGCTGTTGCCGCTGTGNNTGTGGTGCCGGAGTGAGAGATCGTAAATGTTTTATCGGTCGAAGATCCAATCGCTTTGGTGCCGAAATCGTATGTAGCGCCGTCGGAGATAGTGAGTGTTGGTGCGACGACTCCTTGACCTGTTACGTCCCTCGTCGTGGATTGAGCAGTGAGGCCATTATTGTAACTCAAAACAATCTGATCGTTGAATGTAGAAGTTGTGGTTGGATCAAAGGTGACGACAATCGTGCAAGTCGAGCTGATCGTGGTCGAGCATGTTCCGCCTGTACCGGGAAAGCTTCCATCTTTGAATACGTATGGGGCTGAGAGACCAGTCTCTGCCACTGAGGTGGCAGGCATACCGCCCGAGTAATTTACGGTGAAAGTCTTTTCGCCAGGGGTGGATGCAATGACTTGATTACCAAAGTTGTAAGTAGGGCCATCTGAAATGCTCAAGGTGGATGGAGCCGCAGCAGTGGCTTGAATGGATCTGGTGGCNNTTTTCATACTTGATATCTAAAGTTGCCGTCGATGCCCCTGCAGTAGTTGGCGCATAGGTGACGACAACGGTGCAGTTTGAAGTAATGAGTGATCCGCAAGTTCCACCGGTCCCAGGGTATGTACCGCCTTTAAAACTATAAGGAGCACTGAGGTTCACTGCAGTGACACCGGTTGCTTCAAGAGTACCCGCAAAACTGACTGTGAAAGTCTTATCATTGGAGCTGCCGACTGCTAACGTTCCAAAGTTGAAGATCGCACCATCAGAAATGGTCAGGACGGGCCCAATCACCACGGCTGCACTAAGGCGAGTGCGAATCGTTTTTTGAACGTCGCCACTGAGGTAGGTGAGATCAATCGTTTGTGCAGCAGTTCCCACGCTGGATGAGTTAAAAGAAATTGTAATCGTACATGTCGATTCGATTTCTGTTCCGCAAGTTCCACCCGTGCCTGGATAGCTCCCGCCCGCAAAACTAAATGGAGAGTTGAGTGCAGCAACACTCACGTCTTTTGCGGGTGAGCGTCCCGAATAATTTACTGCGATGCGGACTTTTTGAGTTGTTCCAGACGCAACTCGTCCCATGCTGTAATAAGTTCCGGTGGAGAAAGAAAGTGTCGGGAGATCAGTGGTGGTTAGGTCGGTAGTATCGCTGCTAGTTTTTGGCAAAAGGTCTTTGGGGGCGCAGGACGTCAATGTCGCCGCTACCAATATCAAAAATATTGTTTGATAACCTGCCCACCACGTCTTCAAACGGACCACCCCTAGATTGCGTGAAGTACTTATTCTTATTCTCTATTTTATATAAATTGACTAGTTTACTCAACATTATTAATTTGATCTTAACAATTGCATTTAATATAGCTTTTGACTTCCGATTTCTGCCTCCTGTACTCTGGAGTCGAAGGGGAAATGTCCTGGGATGTCCAGGACTTAGTCCCCTATAACGCCGAATAGAAGGGGGCCGTTTTTGCGTAAAGCGTTCATTCTCGACACCAATGTGCTCTTATTTGATCCACAAGCTTTGTTTAAATTTGGGAACAACGATGTAGTCATCCCAATTGTCGTTATTGAAGAAATTGATCGATTTAAGAGGGAAATGAGCGAAAACGGGCGCCATGCTCGATTGTTCTCTCGCCTCATCGATGAAATGCGTGCCGATGGAGAACTCTCCAAAGGTGTAAAGCTTCCGAATGCTGGATTATTGACGGTGGAACTCGGCGCTAGCCATCAACCACTTCCGATGGAACTGCAGATGGATAAAGCAGACAATCGGATCTTGGCTTTGGCGATCTCTCTGAAAAAGGAGCAGCCTAAACGCCCTGTCGTTTTTGTCACCAAGGACGTTAATCTTAGAATCAAAGCTGATGCTCTTGGAATTACCGCAGTCGACTATGAACCTTCGAGCGTTGAGCCAGATCAGCTTTATACTGGCACGACAACTTTGTCGGTCGATTCCCATTTGGTGGATGAGTTTTACTCGCAAAAGCGTTTAGCGTATCCAGATGCGGGTAAGCTTCTTAAGCCAAATCAGTATGTGATTTTGAAAGATTCTGTAAATCCGAATCACACCGCAATGGGACGCTACTCCAAGGAACTCGATTGTATTGTTCCAATATTTAAACCGGTTGAAGGTCTTTGGGGAATCTTTCCTAAGAACGCTGAGCAATCGTTTGCGATCGATGCATTGCTGAACGATGATATCAAATTGGTGAGCCTCGTTGGAAAAGCGGGTACAGGTAAGACCTTGCTTGCGATCGCTGCAGGGCTCGCAAAAACCGTAGATGAAGGTGTTTATCATCGTCTCTTGGTGTCCCGACCGGTGTTTCCATTAGGTAAGGATATCGGCTTTTTGCCAGGTGATATCGAGGAAAAGCTCAATCCATGGATGCAGCCAATTTACGACAATATCGACTTTCTCTTCGGAGCAACGGGAGCTAAGACCCGTCGTGGAGCAGGTAAAGGTTGCCAAGAATTGATGAATCAAGGATTGTTGCAGATCGAGCCGCTGACTTATATTCGCGGTCGATCTATTCCGCAGCAATACTTAATCGTGGACGAATCTCAGAACTTAACTCCGCATGAGATCAAGACCATTATTACTCGTGCTGGCGATGATACTAAGATCGTGCTCACAGGAGATAGTTATCAGATCGATAATCCCTATGTCGACTCAGCCAATAACGGCTTGGTCTACTTAGTGGATCGATTTAAAGATGAGTCCATTTCGGCTCACATCACCATGAGTAAAGGTGAACGCTCTAAGCTTTCCGAGCTTGCAAGTAATTTGTTGTAAGCCCATGTCGAGGGGTCAGGTGCACTTTCAAAAGTGTGCTTGGCCCCTTTTTTATTTCTCAGTTTTGGGATTCTTGATCTGAACTTTGTTCGGAGCCTTGAAGATAATTGGCAAGTTCGTATTCGAGATGTCTTCGGTAGGAACGGGTCAAGATCTTAAGTTCCTGTGTTTCAGCTGTGCGCTCTAACGCTCTAAAGAGGTGCTTTCCTCTCATCATCATTTGGGGCGTAAGGTGCCCCTTTTGGGAGCGTTCTTCTTGGAAACGCACCATCTCATCGAGAAGGTTTACCTTATCCATGCCCAGGATCCGGGCATGATAAGCGATCTCGTCGTTTTCGGCGTCTTTGATTTCTCTAACTGCTTTCAGCGAAACTACGTNNATACTGGGGTGGCCAATGAGCAAGTCGGATGCCAGAAGATGAAAAAATGGGATCAAAAGTGAAAAATTAGCTAAGTTATTATAATTACACTATTAATATGTATTTATTTCAGTCGGATCCTGGGTAGTGCACAGAGTAGGGGCTTTTCGCACTGGTAAAGATCACCCGATACTGACTAAAGATCAGACAGGCTACTCGATATGTTGGATTTTTCCAGTAGCTTTGTCAGCTTGGAATTTCAGAAAGCCTTTTTTGCCATTAGCAATTCNNTCATCTATCCATTTTTGAAACTGGTTGGGATCCCAACCTCGTTTATAGGGATTTTCTCTAGAGTCATTGCTGTCACCTTTGCCTTTGACTTGTCTTAGGCAATAAAAGTGAAAATTCATGTCGTCAGGGTTGAGGGGGTATCCAAATTTTTCTCGGATCGGATTGACAATCACCGGTGCTAAATTTGAGACGCTATTAAGAGTAAAAGGAATCGACGAAAGATGTGAGTCCTTTTTGTAAGTACCAGAACTGACGGTGACCAAAGGACCAATGACAATTTTTGGGGTTTCTCCAACAATTTTTGTATCGTTTTCTACCTTGCCATGAATTGTGATTAAGTTCTTTTCGCCATCAATCTTGGGGGTTCCGGTCACCGACGCTGTATAATATGAGGTTCCCTGCAGCGATGATAGGAGAGTTGGAATACGTACGACTTTGTCATATGAGACCTTTTCGTTTCGATAATTCTCGAGGTTAAAGCCTCCAGAAGAGACACTTACGAGAGTGTTTTTGAGTTCGGCGCGTGGATTTCCAAAGAGAGCATTTCGAATTTTTCCAGAACTCACCGTTCCGATCTTATCCTGATAATCCTCCCATTTACCGTACTCATGAACACTGCCCACTTGTCCGTGGTAGTAGATCTGTACATTGGTCAGATCTGCTGGTCCTCCGACATCGCCGTTCAAGCCGATCACTGATTTACCTTTAATCAGGAGCTCAGGTTTTTTTGTTTTTTCCGGAATGTACAAAGAGCGCACCTTAGCGGGACCGACGACTAAATTGTCGCCAGACAAAACGATATTGCTTCCTAATATCGATACTTCGCCACGATCTCCAAAAGCCCGAAATTTGCCGTCNNTCAATTTCGATGTAATCTCCAGCTATAATTACGGGTCCCTCTAAATGTGCCTCTCCGTTAATTTTTATGTCGCCACAAAGATGGGATTGAGGATCAATGTATACTTTTTCCGGTTGTGAGATTCGAACGGAGTCAGGAAAGAGCGCATAAGATCCGTCGCGATTTTGATGGCAATGATACAAGATTGGTTTTTTTTGCGGATCAGTCACTCCACATCGAAGACCCAAGCGACTCTGGATTTGGGTGGCGAGTTCAATTTGTTCCTTTTCGGAACGTCCCGTAGATCGTGTGCTCGGCGGGCGAGGGTCATACTTGATCCATAGATCAGAGAACATATCCTGGCTATTTTTGGTCGATTTGCAAAACGCCTGAATGTTCTCAATATAGCTTGCAGTTGCAAGGACTTTTGAAAGGACGCCGAGAAACTCAGTAATCTCGAGGGAGTTTTGAACTAGCGTAAATGGATTGAAGTCAGTTTTACTACACGCCTCGTCTGTAGATGCAATCGAGGAGGAAGGGAAAGCAACGGATGCGCCCATCAATATGGCAAAAAGTTTAGATAGGTTGCGTTTCTGTTTTTTCATTTCTAGGACCCCGATACTTATCGGACATCTTTAGAAAAATTAAAAATTGCAGTGCAGTCAAAATTTTGGCAGAAAAGGCAAAGAGGAAGCTGCGGACTGAGTCAGTCATGCAGCTTCCTCCTTATCAGAGAATTACTCAGGTACGCTTATTTGGTACAAGGATTAACTTGGTGTTCATCCGGTAGAAGGATGTTGCGAGATGGAACAACCTTCCAGCCGCGCTTAATCAAGTCCTTGTATCGTTCATTAGGAATCGATGGCTTTCCAGCAGGGACCTTCCAGTTAAAGAAAAGGTCATTGCTTGGCAAGAACTTACAAGCCGGATCCTTGAGATCATAAAGCGGGATGCCATCTTCATCAGAGTCGATCTCACCGTCATTATCGATATCGGTAATATCTCTCCAAAGAAGGATGAAGGCGATATGGTTACGAGGTCCTTGAAAGTAATCGAGTTCGATCGGGAGATCCTCGAAAATATTCATCCAAACACCCTCATGAGCGCAGCTCATTTTGGTTGGATGATTTGGGGTGGTTCGTTTTCCGACTAGAGCTTCGAGATCCTTACGACTGTCGATTAGCTCTTTAATCTCTGAAGATTTCCCGACGCGAAGGACTGCTCCGTCATCCGAAATCAAGGCAAACTGCTTCAATCCTGATCGGTTTTCACCGGGAATAAGGCGAATTTTTGCACGTGCCTTAAAGCCGAAATACTCAGTCAGTATCTTTCCGTCATTATCTTTCAAGATCTCACCGTTGGTGAGTTTAAATCCTGTGTCAAACTGACGGGTGTAAGTTTTGATCTTACTTAAGAACAGATCGGCGTCGATTTCGGTACTTCGGTCGAAGAACTCCTCAATCGTAGCGAAAGACTTACCCTTAGGAAGTTTATAAAGCTTTGCATGTAAGCCATTGTTCGGACCGGCTTCAAACTGGTCCTGAAATGGATCACAAGCGACAGGCTTTGGTGTCGGGGTCGGCGACGCATCCGGCGAAGGTGCTGGTGACGTCGTCGGGCTAGGCGTAGCCGTCGCAGTAGGTGGGTTCTCATCAATCGTAGCTTTACTTGCTGTCTGTTGAGGACCATCTGTCTCGATAGCCTTCGAACACGCAGTCGCTAAAAATAGGGTACTGGTTAGAATGCAAATTTTTACTGCCTTTTTGGCAGAGAACTGTTTCCGCATATACAACTCCTCACAACATTTAAGATCTGCCGCTGAACTCCTGTTCAAGGCGCGATCAAATACACTCTCGAAAGGTGAAGGTTGCAACGTAGGTGCCAGGTGACACACGCTTGATTTCTTCATGATTTGTGCTTATTTTTTGCATTTTTACAGGAGGGTCTGTCTAAGATTTAGACAGGTGATTACGAAAACCGAGTAAAATATCAGCGAGTATTTCAATTTTTTCCAGAAAGGGACAAAATAGTATTGGAGGATAAAATGGGCAGATCAACTCAGATCAACTTCACCAGTTCTGCGCAAAAGCTACTGCAAAGTGTTTTAGCTTTTTTTGTTATTTTGACATTATCATTTGATCAGTCTGTTTATGCACAGACGATGTCTCGAATATCAAAAGATCAATCCATCGAGAAAATTGAACCGGTCCAAAGTGAGACAAAACCGAAGGATGTAATTTCGATACTCCAGTATCAAGACGAACTGAAAAAGATCGAAAATAAGATCTACTATAATGAAGAAGATCTAAAGCTTCTAGAGTGGCTGGCGACTGACGGGAAGTACCACGTCTCAGGTTCACCTAGGAGTTGTAAATGTGAGCCAGAATACAAGTCTTGTAGCGAGGACGAGTACCAATTGGTTGTCGCTAAACTGAGCACAATGAAATTAGACAAAATCCAGAAGAGGCAAGAGAGCTGTTGGCAGCTTTATGTTTACGATAAAGCTGCGCCTAGTACAAAAAAGCTTTCACCCAGTTGCCGTGCTGCCTATCAAAAGTGCAACACTGTGAAACATGCTGGAAGGATTGAACGTGCTGAAGAAGCATTGAAGGTAACCCAAGAAGACGCAGTCCTTTTAGAGCAACAAAGGCTCATTTTACAAAAGACGCTCTATGCTTTGGAGAATGGTGAAGCGCCTTCCAATGATGTTGCGCAAAATGCTGGCGAAAGACCTGCAACCTCAATCTATGCTGGAAGCGAAAAGCGCACGGGAGAGAGTGCAGAAGGTACAGTCCAGCTTGAGACTGGTAATGGACGAACGCGAGCGGGTAGTCCTCAAGGACCTTAAGTCAGGTGAAGCAGCTTTTTAAAATTGTGACCTATGAGCCCGACTTAAAATAAAGGCACGCCAAATTGAACGTCGGCTTGGTAATGGGTAACATTGCGGGCCGAAATTGAAAGATCAGTCATGACCTGAGCTCCAACACGCATCAGGAAGCGAGTGCTCGATGAGTAAGGAAATTGGTAGTTGACCCTAAGTCCACCGAACAGCGAGGTTCCCGTAGGATTGCTCGAAGTATCTTTGAATGTCACGTCCGTACCGAGATTAAGATGAAGCACAGGACCGATTTGGAAGTTTGTTTTTTTATCTAAATTTTGGAGAAATTTAAAGCGCGGCGAAAACTCAANNGTATTGAGATAGTTATTAAAATAACCAAATCCCAGATCAAATACCCAAGACGATCGTTCTACAGAGCCCAGCGCTTTTAGATTGAGTTGATGACCAGACTTATTTGTTTCAGGTGCTGAAGCACTGAGTTTGGAATATCCCACATCTAAACCGAAATAGACCCAAGGTTGGGAAAAGAAACCTGTGCTCGAACCAGATGAACTACCGCCAGACAAGATATCGTTTTCTGGAGCGCTGCTCGGAGCTGAGCTTGAGGTGTAGGAGTCCGATGGTGCGCTACTTTCCAGTTGTGACGGAGCATCTGAAGATGGCGGAGCTTGCTCTGAAAGTGGCTGTACCCCGGCAGATGGCTTCGACTTTACTTTCTTAGGCCGCGCCCATGAGTTATTTGAAGCGGCCGTTAATCCTAAGCTTGCAATCACCAACGCGACTGTAAAAGAATTCTTCATTCTTCTATTTTAGAAGGACTTTGTGCTGATCGTCTATATCAAAGCGCGTTAATAAACTTCGTTACTGCGCAACGAGGCGTCGTTTTTCGATTGCAGAGAGAAAGCTCTTATAGCTCCACGTCAAGTCCTTGGCGCCGCGTGCATATCCCGATGTACGTTCAAATTGTTCTGCCATGGATCCGTCAGCCGGCATATGGAACTTCACGCGCTCAATGTAAGAATCGCCTGACGCAATCATATCCGAGATTACAGATTGGAATTGTGGATCTTGTTTATGGATTACAGTTCCAGCGTTGACGCCCTTGCCTTGAAAGGTAGGCAGTCGTTCGAAGAATATTCGGTTTTTCTCGGTGATTGCAATCTGTCCGCTTTGCTTAAATTCATAAGCAGCATGGTAATTCAGTTCAGCAAAGGCGAGAGTAGCGAGGTACCATGGGTTGCCACCGCTAAATCCTACGCCGTCATAAACGTCTTCGGGGTATCTTCCGATAGCGGTACCCAAATTGGGATTGCGTCGGTTGACTTCGTAAAGAAATGCGAAAGAACGACGNNCAAAATCATTTCATTACTTGGTGAGTAAAATGAGTCTGATCCTCCAGCTGTATGGAGCGAAGCGAGTACAACTGCTATATCGAGACCCGAGTGTTTGTAGTTCGGCCCTTCGACTCGATTCATCGTAGCGACAAGGTATCCTCGCTTTGCATCCCACTGGTGAGCAAAAGACTGTTCAATGATGCTCGCAGTCTCTAAATAAGAAGTCGCTGCCCCTGGGTCGCCTAATCTTTCGGCAAGTTTAGCGCCTTCGATCAGAGCACGACGTTGAACCATCTTGACGTAGAAATGGTCATGGGCTCGGTCTTCTTCCCATGGATCAACAGAAGCTTCTTTGTAATGGTGATTGATGTATTCGAGATCTTTCTTGATCACGCTCTTAGCGGGCAGTTCCGCTTGATAGNNTCGTTTGTCCTTCATCTAAGAGAATATTTGCCAATCGAATGAGGCCAATTGCCCTGAGCGCTGGTCCATCATTTTGCGGTCTGAACCAGTTTCCAGTAAATACGGTTCCATCGGCATTAAACTTCGGTTCACCGAGTCCGTGAAAGGTGTTTACCTTTTGTGTTTTGATGGAAAACTGAATGTAGTTTTTCAGGGTTTTGAGATGCCGTGCTTTTTCTGTTTTGGTTTTTGCGGTTTGATATTCGGAGATGACGAGATTCATCACAAGACCTGCGTCACGAGTCCAATGGTAGAAATAGTCTGGATCTTTTGTAGAGGGTGATGCGATCACTGCTCCTGCAAGGGTTCCCTTGGGAGATAGATTGGCATAGACGCCATGATGAGCTCTCTGGATGTGAGATTGGATCCATACCGTCAATTCATTGTCTGAATCAAGGATCTCTGCGCAATTGCTATTATTTACATTTGCGTAGGCGATCCTTGCCGCGCTCGAGCTTGCCATACCTATTACAACGGCAAGAACAATAGATTTCATGAGGATTGCACTGCGTTTAATCGATAGAGTACGAAAAGCGCCAGAAGATAGTTTCATGAAATGATGCCCCCACATCAGTTTCCATTAGTTGTATTCAAGTAACCAGAAAGCGCAAAGTTATTTTTTTTATTAAACTTCTCGTTTTGAGTGATGGATTCGTGCACGGCAAATGCCAGCGTGCAGCAGCGGTGCGTTAGGAGAGTAGAATGAAAGAGCCCAAAAAGGTGCTCACTTTCTGGGCTCTTTATGAATGGGCTCTATCGATCGAATGACTGATTTACTGGGTTACGAAGCTGGGAACGCTTGGCACGCACAGTTACATCCATCACCACTGGATTGGACGCGTGTCTCAATTGAGGGTTGACCTGCTCGTCCTGCTTGCTCAAACGAGTTTTGATCCGAAGCAGCGTCAGCTGGCTCTACATCAAATTGACCCAGTGAATCGCCTTGTGCAAATTCTTGGGAGCCTTGGCCGAAACTTGGGTCGGAGCTTCGATCGGAACTTTGTTCAGTTCCGATGTTTGACGCGGTTTCTTGCTCGGGTGCTTCAATGTTCTGACTGGTTTGAGTTTGTTCTCGGTTTTCTGCTTCTGCTCGTTCGCGGTCTTTTTTTCCAGATGCGCATGCGCTCAATGAAAGAGCAGCCAGCGCAGCTAGAGTGTACCCTAGGCTACGTAGTTTGGTTTGCATGAGATCTCCTTATTTAAATGTAGGTTGAGATCTCAGCGTGCGAGCCCTATGCCAGTGAAGGGTTATTTTGATTTTGGAACGATGTCGAGGTCTTGAATGGCGAAGCGATCGAGGGCTAGAAGTGAGTCTAAAAAATGATCGGCGCCTTCGATCATTTCACCGATTTCGCTGATTTTGTCAGTGTCGAGATTTTGATCTGTTTTTTCGGACTGCGGCATTTGTGCGAGCAGTTGATGTGCAGCTCGAACACGTGAGATCAAGCGGCGTTCGCGGCCTCGGAGTACATTGCAAATGACTTCTGTCAGTCGAGGATTGGCGCGATAGAGGATAGTTCCTGCATCGCTTTTGCCGGCCTCTTCGATGACTGAATATTCCATGAGATCTCTAATGGAGATGCTGATCAAGGCCTTGGATACTTTCAATCTTTGTATAAGAACGCCTGCGTCAAGTGGTTCTGAGGATAAGAAAAGGTGACACCAAATCTTTCCATGGATGCGTTTAAAGCCCCAGTATTGAATAAACTCGCCGACTTGTTCGGCAAGGTCTTGGACTTCAGGTGCAACTCGTTTGGACTTGGTCACTCGATCTCCTTACTCAAGCAGGTAATCGATTTGCGATGTAATGCAAAGG
>DBAE01000278.1 GCA_002291495.1 Bacteriovoracaceae bacterium UBA1018
CTCTACGACGTCAAAGGTGCTCGCGACTACCACAGCGGTAAACAAACTGATTTTTCTAAGGTTGGATTTAAAACCCCGTCTCCTGGTGTGCTTGAAGTGGAGCTCGTTCGTCCGCACTGGAACTGGATCGAAAACACTGCAAATCCCTCGCTCTTTCCAGTTCGTGAAGATCTGATCCAAAAAAAGGGAACTGCTTGGACTCTGCCCGGCAACATGGTGACCAACGGTCCTTTCCGTCTGAGTTCTCATACACACGATAAAGAATTTCAGCTCATTCCAAACGAGCATTATCCGCATCGCAGGTTACGCGTAAAGCTTCTTAACTTTCAGATCCTGAGCTTTGAAGAGGCTTTGTCTAAGGCTAAGCAGGGCCAAATTGATGTGATGTTTAATGTACCGTACAAATTCGAAAAAGAAGCACAAGCCCTCAAAGGGTTTAAGGTCATTCGCAATCCGCTGAGCCGAGTGAGAAAGCTCGACTTTAACCTAAGTCGTTACCCAATGGGTGTTACCGAGATTAGGCAATCCCTTGCAGCTTCGATCGATCGAAAGAGCCTCGTACAAAACTTTGATGAGCGCTGGAGTCCAGGCTCCTCTTACGCGCTTCCTTGGATGTTTCCTTATTCAGCTACTGCTGGCGTTAAGTTTGATACAATCGCTTCACGGCGCCTACTTGCAGGAGCTGGCTTTGGACCTTCTGTGCAACTCAAGCTTGATGTCTTGGTTCCTAACTTTGACGAAAACCGTGGGGAGCAAGTAGAGATTGCGCAGGAACTTAAAAAGCGCTGGGAAAAGATCCTTGGCATTCAAGTCAATCTCATCATCGCAGACTCAAGTTCACAGTATCTCCTTTTGAGAGATGGTGGCGCTTATCACGTGGTTTTACGGGATTCGAATGTTGAAACTGCCGATGCGTTAAGCCTCTACGAATCGTACGCGACTGACTCCCGCTTCGGAATTAAATGGGACTCTCCAGAATACGACGAGCTTTTGCTGAAGGCTAAGACCGTGAAAGATAACCGTGAAAGAAATAAAGTTCTAAGACAGATTGATGAAATCTTAGTGACACGAAAAACTATTACGGTACCACTCTTTTATAAAGGTGATCTCACGATTGTTCGCAATAATATCGAGGGCATTCCCGGAAACTCCTGGAGACCCTACTCTCTCAAAGACATTGACCTGAAAAAGACCATAGTAAAAAAAGACTAAGCAATTACTGAGTCACGGTCTCCAGCTTCATCGATTTGAAGCTCTTATCCAGGTATACGTTTCCATTTTCTTCGATGGCTTCTCGCATTTTGCCATGATTCACTTTAGAGAAAAAATCAGTTTTTTTAAGTAGATCAAACTCAAGCATAAGAATTTGAACGACCTGAATTCTAAGATTTTCAGGATCACAATTGACCTGCGCCCACTCACCCCAACTATCAAAGTAGTGCGCAGTATATACATCTCTTACCCACACCGTGCCTTGAAGCTTAGGAACAAGTGTTTCTCTCTTATCTAAGATCTGTCGAATAGGTCTAAAGCGATCGGACTTGAGCGAAACGATGCGAGAGTAAAGTTGAGCTTTATCGGGTCGGGGTTGTGCAGATTTTAAACCGATCTTATCGAACCATTTCCATGGGTCTATCGGATCACCTGGATACTCGTACTCCGGCCGTTTTTGAGTCTTAAGATACTGAATGAGACGTTTGTCCAAGGCTCCAAGAAAAGCTCTAAATCGAGACTGAATACGACCTTTTTTCTGTTGAGCGGACTCTTCCGACAACTCAGTCACTGTAGTGAGCTTCGATGTTTCCTCGGGAGAAAGTTTGATCTTGCAAGGAAACTCACGACACTCAGAAATGGGCTCAAGACTCTCTGCAGTCCAAGGTTCCCAACCCTTCAAACTTTGAGGCGCGCCCGGCAAGCCCCAATTTAATCGTTGGATCTGAGCTGGCGCGTTTTGGCAGGAGGCTAAATCCTTTGCCTTAAGCGTTTGTACGCGCGCGACCGCTAGGTAGGGACCCTCTGTGTGGAAACCACGCCAAAGACTTGAGGCTTGTTCTTCACCGCTTAATTTTTTGAAAAAATTAGGCACTCCGAACTCAGAAGACTGAGCAAGACTGTCCCAACTCAAAATAGTCAGGGGTGCGAGCGACAGGCTCAATACAACGAGGGCTACTGGCTTCATGCCCCTATTCTTACACGGAGCAACTCATCCCGAAAGAGCTTATCTCAGAGTAAATAGAAGCTTGATATCTTCGTCGTCAAACGAGATCCCAGCGCCGTATAACCAGCCAATCCGATTATCGATCTTATTGAAGGACTCGATACCCGCCTTGAGATAAACTCCACCTAAACTCTGACTTTTAGCAAAAGGAGCCAAAATGACTGTTGCGCGATCATTGAGTCCCAATCCAGCAGCTGCTGCAGCCGTTCTGGCGTAGAGGTCATTTCTCACGACCAACATCGTTTCAGCATCATGGGGTCCAAGATTAATAGCAATGGATAAAGCGCCATCCCCGTGAAGTGCTCCGACTGATAGATCTAGCCTACGGTAGAAGACTTTGCCCAACATCGCGGTCAGAAGCATTCCGCCTTGCTCGACTTCAGTCGTTTGCACAGGTACGGATTGGCCGCCAGCCTCAGTAGTGGTTCTGATCACGCGTAGACGACCACGAGGATCGATCGATACACCCAAAAGATAATACCGAGTCTCGTCAGGCCAGATTCCTAATCTAAAAAATCCACGTCCCCCGTCATAAACAGGGATTTGCTCTGCACCTACGTCTACGACGAAGCGAATGGTTCCTACCTTATTGAGGAGCTTGTTTACATTCTTAAGGGCTAACTTAATCTCCTCGGCATAAGAAGGGTCGTTCAATAACATTCCGACTGAGCCCTGACCTTGATTGATCCGAGTCATCATGGCCCGAAGTTGCTCAATCGAATCTTCGAGTTTTGCCAAAGCTCTCTGAGCAGTCGTATTCAGGCCACCTTCTGGAGACAGCGTTTTAGATGCGTTTTCGAGAGCCTTATTGAGCTGTTGCATGGTTGCTCGAAGCTCTTTTGGATTAATGGAATCTTTCAAATTTGTCGTTAAGCTCGTCATTTCGACAACAAGCGTATCGACTTGATTAACCAGTTTCTCGATGTCTTGTTGCTTTTGACCGACCGGAATCTCTTTTGAAGGTGCTGCGTCCTGCGCATGAACGCTTGGAATCACTAATTCAGCTAGACTGTGGATAATCTTGTATCCGGTTCCGACTTCGTCGGTATCATCTTTATCATTTGCCCCAGAGGGTTGCGCATCGTTGAGTTGAGATGGCTTAGCCATATCTGAGTTGGATTCACCCTGGCTTGGACTAGAGGCCTCACCTTGTTTTGGGTGAGGCGTCCCATTAACAAGCTTAGTCGGCGCAGTTGCCGGTTGGTCGTTCTGACCGTATCGATTTTCACCTGTATATTTTACGGGACGTAATTCGACAAATTTGTCACCGAGAAATCCTTCGGGTCGAATGTACGCTCGTGTGGAAANNGTAATACAAATACCTAAGCGAACTTTGGTCTCAGAAAGCTCTACATTTTTGAGATAGCCGATTTGTAGTCCCAACGATCGGATCGGTGACTTTGACTTAAGTCCCGTCGCATCTTCGACATTGATATGGACTAGATTGCACCCTCTCCACCAGAAAGGCTTGTCGTTAACAAATACGGTCAAGGACCCCAGTAAGGCCAATGCAAGTAATGTAAAAAGTCCGACACGTATACGAGTAGCTGTACTGATTTGAGTAGTATTCATGAATTCACCGTTAATTTGGCAAAGCCGAAAGGTAAGAAAGACGTCAACACGAAATCACTGCACAAGATCGTGAGACAAGTGGCAACAACCGTATTTCGCGTAGCCATTCCTACGGCTCTTGCTCCTCCTGAGGCGCGATAGCCACAGAAGCATCCTATCCAAGTTAAAAACAGACCAAAGGTTGATCCTTTGACCACACAATGCACTAGATCGATCGAATCTACAACCTTGGCAAACTGAGCCCAGTAAGTAGAACGATCGAGATCCATAATTCCACAAGCCACTCCTGCGGCGGCAAGAGATGCGACCGCAGCGAAAAATAAAGAAAGCAGTGGTAACATGACTAATCCAGCAAGCACACGCGGAGTGACCAAAAATTCGACTGGATCGACTGCCATCACTTCGAGCGCGTCCACCTGTTCAGTGATCCGCATGCTGGCAATCTCTGCCCCCATCGCTGCACCCGCACGACCCGTGACCATAATTGCAGCCATAACCGGCGCAAGTTCGCGAAAAAGCGATACACCGACGCTGCCACCTAATAAGGCTTCAGCACCGAAAAGTTTAAATGAAACATAGAGCTGGTAACCCAAGACGCCGCCCATAAACATTCCGGCAACGACGATGATGCCGCTTGAGCTGACACCAATCGATTCACACTGACGTAAAAAGAGGCCCCTTCTACGCCACATCTTCGGCAAAGTGCGAAGAGTGTCGGCAACGAAGAGAACAAAATCACCCAAGACTAATATTATGGAGCGCGCTATTTCTGATGCTGACACGATTCTGACAGTCTAAAACTAGAATCCAACGAAAGACAATTAATTATCCATTTTTTTAATCAAATAACGCATAAAGCCATCGACCTTTTTTCTAAGTTTTGCGATACCTCTGTGAGATAGCCAGGAATATCAAATGATGAACCTTCTGACTCGCTTCATTCTTCGCAGAGCAGGCCTTGTTGCCATATTAGGTACGGTATTAGCCTACTTTGGAACCATCTACTCAGTCGAACTCTATAAAAACCTACGGACTGACCTGGAAGAGCTCCTTCCGAGCACTGCTCGAAGCGTCCTCGACATGAATGAAGTCACACAACGTCTCGAATCGATCGAGAACTTAGCCATTCTCGTATTTTCAGAGGACACCAAGGCGAGTAAAAGATTTGTTATNNAAACTCGAACTAGCTCCTAAAGGTACGATCGCGAGCGTCGAATACCAAATCCAGAAAGAGCTTAAATTTTTCGCCGACCGACGTCCGCTCTATATGGAACTTAAGGACCTGGAGCGTATTCGCGATTACATCCGTGACCGAATCAATTACGAACGGACTCTCTATAATCCGTTGACCATTTTTAGCGAAACCGAAGTTCCAGAGCCCCGTTTGGACCTACAGGGCATGAGGGGCAAATACGAGTCTAAAGTCTCGACATACACCAGCTTTCCTGATGGGTTCTATACGACTCCTGACGAAAAAAAACGGGTCATTCTCGTCTATATGCCTGGAAAATCCTCAGGTATCGAAGGCGTGTACCGTCTCAAGAACTTTGTCCTAAAGGCAGTCGAGGAGCTCGATCCTAAGAAATATGCAGCTGATCTAGAAATTAAGTACACCGGCGGAGTCCAAAACAATATCGAAGAACAGTCTGCACTCGTTGCCGATCTTGAACTGTCTACTGTGCTTGTCATGATCATCGTCGGCGTAGCCATGCTCATTTTTTATCGAGCTGTACGAGCAACCACAGCGCTGCTGGTGAGCTTGCTCATGGGTACAGTTTGGACATTCGGAATCAGTTATTTCGCTGTCGGATACCTGAATGCCAACTCCGCATTTCTTGGNNGGGATCAACTTCGGAATCATCTTTGTCGCTCGCTATCTCGAAGAACGAAGAAACAAAAAAGACCACGCAGAATCGCTTCAACTTTCGATGACTCACACAGCCACTTCAACGTGGACCGCAGCCCTAGCGGCCGGACTTGCCTACGGATCATTATCTCTCACTGGCTTCAGAGGCTTTAAACAATTTGGGATTATTGGATTGATCGGCATGGTCCTATGCTGGATCAGTGCTTTTACTTTGTTGCCGGCTTTTCTGACATTATTTGAACGGATCTCACCCCTCTACCGAGGTAAGCCAGCTCCTAGGTCCTATGTAGCTGAATGGATAGCCACCTTTGTATCTCGGTTTCCGAAACGCATCGCGATCGTATCCGCGGTGCTCACAGCTTTATCTCTTCTGATGTTTAGTCGCTACACTCCTGAAATCTTAGAAACAGATCTCACTAAATTGCGGAACAAAGAGAGCATGACCAAGGGTTCCGGGTACCTTTCTATCCATGTGGATGAGATTTTTCAGCGTTATCTCTCTCCCTTGGCTATTTTGCCTCACTCTCGCGAGGACGCGCACAAGATTGTCAGGCTGCTGAAAGAGCGAAAAGCAAAAGAAGAGAAAGAAGGGAAGAAAAGTCTCATCAATTCAGTGCAAACGATTGATGAATTTATCCCTACCCAGCAGACTGAAAAGATCGCTGTCTTGAGACAAATCAGACGACTCTTACCTGAGAAATTTCTACGTCAGCTTCCTCCCAAGGAAGAAAAAATGGCGCGCGAATTTTTGACTGAAACGGCGATGACTCCGATTGGTATGAGTNNTAAGTTTACTGAAAAAGATGGAAGCATTGGAAAATTAGTATTGGTTGAGCCTCCATTAGGTACTTTAAACGGACCTAATCTCATTTCATTTGTAAAAGGGCTTCGTGAAGCAGCCGATACGGTCACCCCTGGCACTCCCGTAGCTGGAGCGTTACCCATTTCTGCGGATATGATCGAAGCCATTTCTCGTGATGGTCCTCGGGCCACTCTCTTTGCATTTCTGGCGGTCGTACTTTTGGTCATCGTGCTGTTCAGAAAGATCAATACGATTTTGCCTGTCTTATTTGCCTTAATTGTCGGAATGATTTGGCTTGGCGGAATCATCTTTGGCTTTGAAGTGAAGATTAATTTCCTCAACTTTATCGCTCTGCCGATTACATTTGGCATCGGCGTCGATTACGGGGTCAATATCTTTCAACGCTATCGCGAGGAAGGCGGAGAAAGCATCTTGAAGGTTATCCGCGACACGGGCGGAGCCGTTATGCTTTGTAGCTTCACGACTGTTGTAGGATACGGCTCACTTCTTATCGCACAGAACCAAGCTTTCGTGAGTTTTGGATTGCTTTCGGTACTAGGCGAAATGACATGCCTCATTGCTGCCATTATTTCTTTGCCTGCTGTACTTCTCACATTTACTAAGCAAAGTGACCACGGCAAAAAATCACGTCCCTATCAAAATGATATTGCATTGCCGGGGATTCCTTCAGAGAGTTTGAAGAAACCTAAGACGGGAGCCACGGACCATGAACAAGAATCGTTCGAGCATACTTAATACTGCAGTCGTCATTGGAGCCTTAGGATATTTTGTCGATATCTATGACTTGGTTCTTTTCAGCATCGTCCGAGTAGCAAGTCTCAAATCGATCGGAATTGCAGAAGATCAATTGATGGACGTCGGACTTACTTTGATCAATATGCAAATGGGCGGGATGTTAGTCGGTGGGCTTTTGTGGGGAGTCTTAGGCGACAAACGAGGCCGAGTGTCAGTACTTTTCGGATCCATCTTTCTCTATTCAATGGCTAACATTGCTAACGCATTTGTCACTTCAGTCGAGTCCTATTCGGCTCTGCGATTTATTGCTGGAGTCGGTTTAGCAGGTGAACTGGGGGCTGCCATCACCCTTGTCAGTGAAGTGATGTCTAAAGAAAATCGGGGCATCGGGACAACCATCGTTGCATCAGTTGGCATTTGCGGAGCGATCGCCGCCGGAGTAGTGGGAGAAGCTTTTTCCTGGCAGACCGCTTACTTAGTAGGAGGCGTATTGGGGCTCCTACTACTCGTCGCTCGACTCAAGAGTTACGGNNAGACTCATCATCCATTCAACGAGGAGATCTCAAGCTCCTTTTCAGCTCGCAAGAGCGCGTCTTAAAATATCTAAGGTGCATCCTCATCGGCGTGCCGCTTTGGTATGTGGTAGGTATCCTGATTACTTTTTCACCTGAACTCGCAAAACACCTCGGTGTAACAGGACCAGTATCAGCCGGCACAGCAATCATGGTGACTTATGCTGCGCTTGCCGTTGGCGATGTCGCAAGCGGACTTTTTAGCCAATGGATGCGTAGTCGGAAAAAAGCCATGTCGGCTTTTCTAATCCTTAATAGCTTCGCGATAATTCTGTATTTTGTTTTGCGAGGCATATCTCCATTTGCCTTTTACTGTGTTTGTGCGGTGCTCGGATTTGCTTCCGGTTATTGGGCGATGTTTGTGACTATTTCGTCAGAACAGTTCGGCACTAATCTTCGAGCTACCGTCACAACGACGGTTCCTAATTTTGTCCGAGCGGCTGTTTTACCACTCACCTTTTTGCTTCGCGCATTCGAACCTCAGCTTGGGCTTCTTGGAAGCGCGTTTGCATTGGGCGTCCTATGCACTGCCATTGCCTTTTTGGCCCTGAGAGGACTCCCTGAAACCTTTGGAAAAGACCTTCAGTACTTCGATTTTAGATGATATGACAAAAGCCCATGCGTGAACGTGAAGTAAAATCATTAGGATTTTTCAGCGCACTATCGCCTAGCTTTGTTTTTGGAGGCTGGAGACTTTGGTGGACGGCTTTGTCTACTTTTCAAAAGATCATTCCACTCGCCGCAATCCTGATTTATTGGCTACTGCTCTATCTCGTTGGCGGTCTCGCTTCGGACCATATCTCGATTGGTGTACTGATTCTCGTTTTGTCATACGGAGGCCCTCGAACCCGTATTGTCCTCAGCTTTTTGATGCCGCTTTTGCTGACTGCAATTATCTACGATAGCCAACGTTATTACGGTGACTATCTACGCGGCAGAATTCGAGTGTCGGAGCCCTACGATTTCGATAAGAAATTTTTTGGAATTACGACTCAAGACGGTGTCCTGACTCCCAACGAATGGTGGCAACTTCATACTCACTGGACACTCGATCTTGTCACTGGGTTTTTCTATCTCTTTTTCATCGCGATCTTCGTACTCATTGCTGGCTATTTTCAGTTTTGGCTACCTAGACAAGGTGGCACATCAAAGCTTTCGGCTTTAGATCTTCGAGTGCGTGCACCTCGAATTATGTGGGGTTTTCTTTGGGTCAATCTCTTAGGTTACTCCACCTACTACTGGTATCCAGCTGCACCGCCTTGGTACGTGACACTTTACGGTCTTGGTCCGGTAAATATGGACGCAAAACCAAACCCAGCTGGATGCATTCGTTTTGACGAACTTTTAGGGACTCATTTTTTTACTGGGATGTATGGTAAATCGGCAGATATCTTTGGTGCAATACCATCGCTACACATTGCCTATCCGCTGCTCGCAGTACTCTTTGCTTTCCAATTCGGAGCACTTAGAAAGTTTTCGATCTTCTTTTATTTGATCATGTGCTTTTCGGCCGTGTACCTGAACCACCACTACATATTAGATATCATCTGGGGATCCGCTTACGCGATCCTGATCTGGTGGATGACAAACTGGTGGGAAGATCGAAAGCTTAATCGCAGCTCGGATCTAAAATTAGTGAATAATTAGATCCTGCTGGATCGATAGTCCATGCACCGCCGCTAAATACTTTGGATTGACCCACATCAAAGCTACCACTTTGATTAGTTCCTACCCATCGTACTAGGTAAGAGTCTGAACCAGAAAAGGCGGCTCTTACACGTACCCAGTATTGTGAACCGGCAGCCAGATCAACAGAACGATTAAAATTAAAACGATAAAATCGGGCATTAGCGCGACTGATCTCATTGATGTTCAGAGTCGCTGTCGCGATTGGAAAGCCAGAAGGATTACGGCCTAGATCACCTTCGAGACTGAGTGTAACAGTCCCCGAAAGTATATTGGTATTAGAACCCACACCTTGAAGGAGCAATGATACTCCATCAATTCGAGCTTGCGACCGCGGATTGATTGATTGTGCAGCTTCATTCGTGCCTAAACCGACACTCAAAAGCGCACTATAATTGCCAGAAACTGATTGAGGAGAGCTCAGGCAGCTCGATCGTGAAGCTTCGTTACCGCGGTTATTATCGTCTGGTACGGTGAATTCACATGCACTGAGAACTAGTGCACTCGAAGTGACAATCCCTAGAGCAAAAACTTTTTTAAGACTATTCAGACTTCTGATACCCATTTCAAACTCCTCGCAACATGCTCCGCACGTTGGTCATTCTCTACTTCGTTTATTTAAAGCAAGATTGAGGCCTTCAAAACACTACTGAAATCTTATACTTATAGAATAGATAGTAAGCCAAGGCTTAACGTAACTCAACAAGTGTCGAAACTATTGACACTTCGGGATGATGATCGAATAGTCGAGTTCTTCGATACCATCAAACACCGTGAACTCCACGCCGAGTGAATCGATGAGAGTCACATCGAGTGCATATCGATTGAGGAGGTGTTTTGAGGGAGAATTGGTTTGAAGAACCATGGCGATCAAAAGAGCACTTACTTCGGACTTTTGTCCTTCGAAACAGACTCGATCTACCTTGGGGTCAAGGGCGACCATCACGTCAACGATCTTATCTTTGGTTACTTCGACTGTACGGCTGGGATACTCAATTACAATCTTGTCTTGTGCCGAAGCGTAGCTCGGAATTGAAACAATCAAACCAACCAAAAATAAGCCAAATAAAGCGTTTTTCATAAGTTAAACGCTCTATAGCGAGCGTTTATTTAAAAGTAAATGAAATTAGTCAGGAAATATTTGAAGTGAGTTGATGCGCTGGAAATCAGAGACCAGCGGTTAGGCATAAAACACTAATATTATCGTGTATTTATGTAAACAAACCCACTTCTCTGGAGAACCTACTTCTCTGGAGAACCTACTTCTCTGGAGAACCTACTAATCCCGCCAAAATCCTTCGGTTTTCATGAGGTCAAAAACTTCGGTCAAGATCGCCACTGCATTATCAATGGTTCCTTCATCAATGGTCATCGCAGGCTGAATACGGAAACTTGAAGCATAGGACATAGTGAGAAGACCCCTTTTCAAGCACTCTTTAAACACTCGAGTGCAAACTGGTTTAGACAAAGGCTCACGCGTCTCTTTGTCCTTCACCATCTCGATACCGAGGAACAAACCTGCTCCACGCACGTCTCCAATAAATGGATACTTATCGAGCATAGGCTTGAGTTTGCCTAAGAAGTACTCGCCCATTCGTCGAGAGTTTTCGACTAAGCCCTCTTCATCAATAATTTTCAAAGACGCGGCCGAAGCAGCAGAGGCCAGAGGATTACCTCCGTAGCTCGAAGATGATCCTGACGGATTAGACCAAGGTTTAGCGTTGACGATCTCATCGCGAGACATCACAGCACTAATTGGAAATCCTCCGCCAAACTGTTTGCCCAAGGTTACGATATCTGCTTCGACTCCTGAGTGTTCTGCACCCCAGTACTTGCCGGTACGTCCAAAGCCAGTAATCATTTCATCTACAATCAATAGAGCGCCCACTTCTTTAGCGAGATCTTTCACGGCAGGTAAAAACTCTTTTGGAGGAATGACGTTTCCTGCAGTTCCTTGCATCGGCTCGATAATAAATGCTGCAATCTCGCCAGCATTCGACATCTTGACTTGTTTGCGCATCACTTCCACGCAGGCCATGCCGCATGAAGGAGCTGACAATCGAAATGGACAACGGTAGCAATTTGCGTACGGAGCGATGTGAGAACCCGGGACCATAGGACCCATTTTGTCTTTAAACTCAGAGCCCATGAGAGAAAGCACACCCATAGTTTTTCCATGGAAGCCCCCCCAAAAACTCACAAACTCGTATTTACCAGTATGAGATTTGGCCAAACGGAGTGCAGACTCTACTGCCTCAGCGCCGCTTGAATAAAGTTGCGCGCGATGAACTGAAGGACTTGGTCGATGCTCGGCTAGCTTATCGAGAAGCTCTACACGAGCCTCCGAAGTAAAGCTTCCAACAGATGCTTTTTCGACCTGCGTTTGGATCGCTTTGACAAACTTGGGATGACTATGGCCAAGGCCATTTACGCCAATACCACCGATAATATCGATGAATGTATTTCCATCGACGTCAGTCACCGTACTTCCAGACGCGTGGTCGACAACAATCCCAGCCATTAAAGCAAAACCTTGAAGACCTGGTGCGAGATGCTCTTCTTCTTTTGCGCGGATAGCCTGACTCTTAGGTCCTGGAACCTGAGTGCGGAGCTGAACTTTTTGATTTTTCGGCTGAGAGATTGCTTTCATTTCGTTCATGATCTTACCTTTACCTAAAAACAAAGGAGCGTTGCATCGGAAAGTTAAAAAATACACCGACTAAAAGTGAGACAATGGCCTTTGATACGGCATACTGAAATCCGAGGAGATCAGTCAGTAAGTAAACTCCGCCACTATTCAGGAGCAGGCTACCCCCCGAAACCAGAGCGTATTTGACTGCCTGTTTATGGCCTGAACTCAGTACCGGATTAAATCCACCACGGTAAACCCACCAGCGTCCCAGACTAAAATTAGTGACTGCTCCTAAAAAAGCACCAATCGCTGTGGCTCCGACATACCAGACCCGTCCAACCTCAACGAGAAATACAAGTGATCCAAAATCGACAACGGTCGCGACGACAGAGGCGACTTGAGATCGCTTAAAAGTTTGAAAAAGTGTGGGAGGCGTAGAACTCAAGTCCGGCGCCGTACTGCTAACGACATCAATAGCAGTTTTATTTCCGACTTCGTTGCCCAACTAACGAGCCTTTACTGGTTTTGCGATCGCCTCGTCTTGAACATCGGAATTTACTTCGACAGCATTTTCTGCGGAAGAAGCCAGCTCAGAGCGACCTTTTTTCTCATTCTGGCGAAGGACTTTTGCGATAGCCCACATTCTCTCAATTGCGGAAACGTTAGCTACGACCGCGACCAAACAAAGAGCCATCACCATAGGATGACCAATTGGAATCGAGAATTCTCGGTAAGTCTCAAACCATGGAATAGTGATTGGAGAAAGTGCAGCACCCAATGTGAGATACAGTGCGCGTTCAGGTCGACGCATACGCCCTTTAGGCGGATCAATATGCAAAGCTTCAGCTTTTGCAGTTGAGTAGCTGACCATAAAGGATCCAGCCAAAGCCAGAAGTGCAATAATTTGCAGTGCCGGAATTTCGCGGTAATAGACCACTAATCCGCTGATAAAGAAAAACTCTGCATAGCGATCAACAGAGGCATCCAAAACTTCGCCAGCTTCTGAAGAAAGACCGGTCATTCGTGCGACCATTCCGTCTAGCGAGTCGAGAAGTCCAGATACAGTCGCGAAAGCAGCTCCAAAACCGAAATGTCCAAATCCGAGACAGATCCCAGCTAGGAGTCCAAATACAAGAGAAGTCCAAGAGAGTTTGTTGGGAGTTACTTTAAAAAAGACCAGGAGTCGAGCTACAGGCTGCATACTCCAATAAGCCATTTCCATCAGGCTCTTACTGAGAAGCGCACTTCCGCCCTGACGATCAACTCGATCATATTGAGCGCGTCCTTTGATCAAAACGCGAACCGTATATGCCACCACTACTGCAGCAATCACACCCAGAAGGGCGAGAGTGTACACAAGATCAAAAGTGATGAATTGGCTTAGCGTCGAAACACCAGACATACTCATTTGAATCATAAGCTACAACCACCGTATAAGCACGACTCTGTGCATTAGCTTCGTTCTACTCAGCGCTGGCATTAGCTCAACGATCGCCTCCCCCATTCAACTGGATTAAGCCTGATCGCCCTCATCAACACCGTAGTAGGTCAATCCCAAATGATTGATCAATTCTTCGCCTTTGAAGAAACGTAGGGTGTTTTCAAGCTTCAAGAGCTGAACCGATAGATCGTGTTCAACTTCCAAACCTTGTTTAGCTACTGGAGCCTTAAAGTAGAAGGACATCCACTCTTGGATACCGCGCATATTTGCACGAGCTGCCAAGTCTAGGAACAAGGCAAGGTCGAGAACCAAAGGCGCTGCCAAGATGGAGTCACGGCAGAGAAAGTTGACTTTGATTTGCATTGGGTAACCCAACCAACCAAAGATATCGATATTGTCCCAGCCTTCTTTATTATCGCCGCGAGGTTTGTAGTAATTAATACGAACCACGTGGTGGATATCATTGTAGAGATCAGGATAACGCTCAGAAGACAAGATATCGGTAAGAACGCCAGTTTTTGAAACTTCTTTGGACTTGAATGAACCTGGATCATCCAAAACTTCGCCGTCACGATTTCCAAGAATGTTGGTGCTGTACCAGCCCGAAACACCGATTTGGCGGTTACGCAAACCTGGAGCGATAACGGTCTTCATCAAAGTTTGACCTGTTTTGAAATCCGAACCACAGATTGGAGTGCCCATTTCTTGGGACAACTCAATCAAGCAAGGCATCTCAACAGATACGTTTGGAGATCCGTTTGCGTATGGAACGCGCTNNGCTCTTTCAAAGCCGCGTAAGTATAAATTTGGGAAGGAGAAATTGCTGGATCATTATTTCTCAAGCCTTCTTCGAAAGCTTTGACCGATTGATGAACAGCAGTTGCAGGAGTGTAAACTTCAGTCGAAGCACACCAGACCATTACTGCACGATCACAGCCATTGTCTTTCATGAAGTTACGGATGTCAGCGCGAAGTTGGTCGGCCAAATCCATCTTGTTTTTGCCTTTTTTAACGTTCGGTCCATCAATACGCTTGATGAATTCACGATCAAAAACCGCCGGCATCGGTTTAATTTTAGAGAGCGGCTCTTTCAATGCTTCAACTAAGTCTTTTTCTAAAACTTGAGCATGTTTAGCTGCTTCGTAAGCATTTTCTGGGAATAGGTCCCATCCACCGAATACTAATTGATCCAAATCAGCCAACGGAACCATGTCCTTCACTTGGCTGAAACGATTTTCAGTTCGTTTACCTAGGCGAATTTGTCCCATCTGGGTGTAGGAACCGATTGGCTTAGCCATTTCGCGCTTGATGGCTTCAACGCCTGCAAAGAAGGTCGTAGCTACAGCTCCCATTCCTGGAGTTAGAACCGCAAGTTTTCCAGTGGCAGGTGCAATTTTTACTTTATTTGTATTTGAAGGCGTCATGAGCAACTCCTAGTTAAACTCCCAAAAAGGGTATTCTTAAAATCCGTTCTACTGTTCTTAGTCGACTCTATAAAATTAGGCAAGAAAACCTGACGGTAAAGCAGCCAAAGGAAGCTCTTTCGAACCCTCTTGGGCAGACTGGTAAGCCGTCATAATCAACTGCACGCAGAGATAAGCTTCCTTAGCCTCTTTTCCAACGAAATCATCCTCTTGGATCGCCGTCTTAAATTGATCGACGAGCGAGTTAAACCAACTCACATGACTCGCATCCATCCAATTTGAGGCGATTGAGACCTTTTCTACATTCCAAGTGACAGCCCCCTGGGCAACATCGGGTCCGTCAGTTTTTTTCATCACGGCAATTTGCATATCATCGTCATCTACCGTGATCGCTCCTCGATCACCTTGGATCGTATAGATGACTTTTCGAACACCCGCCGTCCAGGTGAGATGAGCATGAGCAATGCCGGTTGGAAATGTGAGGACTGCGGTAAAGTTATCTTCGGTATCGTAACGGTTCGGCTCAAGATTAGTCATCTTGGCAGTCACGGCGGTCGGATAGGATCCCAACCAGTCAAAAGTCAGATAAAAGCTGTGACTTCCGTGATCCATAGCAATGCCACCACCACTGTATTTGTTTTCACGGCGCCAATGGGTTTTCCACTCAGTCACGCCCTTAGCGTGCGTGTTTCGAAACGTATTCAGTGTGAGCGAGCGGACTTTACCGATTTGACCGCTATCAATGATCTCTCGAATCGCCTTTACCACTGGTGCATGCTTGTAGTTGTGGCAGGGAAATAATACGCGACGTGCTTTCTGGGCGTGCTCTAATAGAGCGCGAGCGTCTTCAAGACTAGTGGTCAGAGGTTTTTCACAAAGCACATGCAATCCAGCATCCAATGCAGCATGGGCAATCGCCGCATGATCGCAAGGTGGAGTGGAAATATCCACGAAATCTAAGTTTTGAGCCTCAGCACTCAACAAAGCTTTGTAGTCCGAGTAAATGCGTGCTTTTGGGAGGGCTTCTTGAGCTGCTGCTCGTCTCGCCTCACAGATGTCGGCTACCGCCACAATCTCCACATCTCCGATCGTCTCGGTACGTTTGAGATAGGCCGNNAAATGAAGCCGTAGCCAATCACCGCCCCGCGGAGCTTTCCACTTTGATTAGATTTAGACATAAAATTCTCATATCGCAGCTGCGACAAGAATTTCACTATTTTTAATCAGTATTTATTCAGTTTATTTACTTTCGGAACCCGAGGAACTCGATCCGGAAGAATCTGAAGACTTCGCGCCTGCTCTTTTATAGTCGGTCGTGTACCAACCGCTGCCTTTTAGGGCAAAAGACGACATACTCATGATTTTTGCGACTGCACTTCCGCACTCTGGACACTTATCGAGCGGGGCATCGGAAAACTTCTGCATGATTTCATGAACTTTATTACATGAGTGACATTGATATTCGTAAATTGGCATAGACTTAATCCTCGTATCTGACTCTTTTAATCATTTCAAGAGGCCATACAGGCCGGCCCGTTAGTGTTGATGGGGCAAGATTAGAAGTAGCACTCCCATGAGGCTAACACCCATTCCGGTAATCACGTCACCGTAATGCTCAAAAATGGGATGATCTAGCTTAACTAACCCACGGGAGACTAATACTGTGCCTCCGACTAAAGCAATGAGCACTCCCAGCGAAAAAGCAAGCATGGTTCCAAAAAGAGCAAAGATGCCCATTGGAGCTGCGGCTGCGAAAACTGGCAACACCGCAAAACAGGGAGATAGTCCTAAGCCNNGACCCTTCTTTTCGATTTCCTTCTCTGGATCCTTCCCGTGATGAGTGTGACCGTGACAATGGGAGTGTCGTTTCCAGGAATAAACCGAGTACAAGATACCAAAACCAATCAATAGCCAGGCCGTATACCCTTCAATATCGTGGATGTGCTCTCCAAACACTTGGGCCCCGACCAGAACTCCCGCCAATCCTAAAACGACTGAAACCAGAATATGGCCCGAGGCAGCTACGAAGGCACCTACCGCAGCCATACGCAATGGCCATTTTTTTGCCTTAGTCATAAGGACTACCGGCAGCCAGTGACCTGGAGCCAACGAATGGATTAAACCTACAAATGCTGCGGAAGCGGCGATGACAATCATTTTACCTCAATATGCACGCGGCACGTTCCTTATCATTAAACTGAAGTGATTCTCTATCGACGAGTGCGTCCTCAGTCCAAAGATTTTGTTCGATTCGTGGAAACATGACCGCTTGCCTGTAGCTATGCTCTTTACCTAGTCCAGCGCAAGCCAGATAATCACTTGCCACATCTTCTGGTTCAGCACAGCTATGATTGAGGCCGATGCTGTGACCTAATTCATGGATCGTCACCCGGACCACATACTCCGGACTGAGAATTTTGGGATTCAGCATGATAATTTGTCGATCAAGCTCACCATCTGTAGAACAGCGAATAGTTACGCCCGGTATATTTGCGCCTAACTTGAGGGCGGCCCATTTTTGAGCGGCTTCATCACTAATAATGAACACTGAATTTCTTTCGCCGGAAAAGCTGCACTTGTCGAGCTCAGGAATGGTCGCGGGATTAATCGCACCTATTCGAGGCAAAAAGAGCTTTCGACCTTTATTGGTAGCTCCATAGTTATTCCATTCAGAAACGGCCTGGAGAATCTTATTTTGATAGTCGGTCGAGAAGGTTTCGTCGATGACGAGATTAAGAGCCTGAGAGGTATCGGTCGCAGTCATGTAAGATGCGCACTGATTTTTTGCTCCGCAATTACAGGGCTCTTCTTTTTTTGCACAGGCACTTAAGTAGAGGGCGGCCATCCCCATGATCACGAGTAATTTAAAAAGGTTAGATAAGCGGCCCAAAAACATGAACGCAATTCATCATATTGTATTATATTAGTCAAGTATTAGGATTTAATATTTATATCTGTAAATTTCTATAGTTAGCGATACTCCCGTTGACCTTTGAACCCTTTGATAGTTTAACCAAACTAGGAGGGCTTGCAGCCATGACATATACTGGGAAGATTAAGATTTATTCAGACGGTGCAGATCGAGCTTCAATGCTAGAAATGGCAGCAAACCCGCTCATCCAGGGGCTGACAACCAACCCAAGCCTGATGAAAAAAGCAGGAGTCAAAGACTACCGTGCTTACAGCAAAGACATTTTGAGCCAGATCACACAAAAGCCGATCTCTTTCGAGGTGTTTGCGGACGATTTTAAAGAAATGCATCGCCAAGCTCTCGAGATCAACTCCTGGGGAAAAAATGTCTACGTCAAAATCCCAATCACAAACTCAAAAGGCGAGTCTGCCATCCCATTGATTAGAGAACTTTCTCAACAAAAAATTAAACTCAACGTCACTGCCCTCTTCACCCTCAAGCAAGTGCATGAAACAGCGCTAGCTCTCCAGGGCGGGGCTCCTTCAATCGCTTCGGTATTTGCTGGACGTATTGCTGATACTGGCCGCGATCCAATGCCAATGGTGATGGCTTCACGTGAAATTTGTGCAAGCGCGGATAAGAACATTGAGCTTCTCTGGGCGAGTACACGCGAAGCATTTAATATTGTCCAAGCTGAACAAGCCGGATGCCACATTATTACTGTGCCTTTTGACATCATCAAGAAGATCAGCGGATTTAATAAGGATCTCGAAAAAATGAGTCTCGAAACGGTTCAGACTTTCAAGAGTGATTCGGACTCCGCTGGCTTTACACTTTAACCTTGAGCAAATCGGAACTCGCATTGAGCACTCAGCCTGACGGTCGTTCGAATATCGCGTTTAACAGCGCGGTTTTTCTTTCAAGCGGACTGCCTTTTCCGCTCATAGGCGCTAGGCGCATCAGAGATGCGCAGATGATCCACGCCTTAAGCCAGCACATGAAAGTCGAGATCATTTGCCTCGCGGATGAAGAGGAACAAGAGCTAGCCCTCGAGGTGAGCTCGAAACATCTACCCTCCAACGTTACATTGAGTTGTTTTGCTCCCGATCGAAAATCTCTCAATATAAAAAGCATGTGGGCATTTGGGCGAGAGCAGATCAGTCCATACTTGGTTCGAGATCATAGCTCAGCCATTGATCAAGCATTGAAAGATCGCGCTGGAAAAGGCCGAATCCTCTGGGTCTCCCGATTTAAAATGGCCCAATACATCCCTTTGGCTCGCTCACTCGGATATAAGATTGTTCTTGATGAGCATCAGATTGAAAGTCACGTACTCATGATGGAAGCATTTTCGACCATCAAAAATTGGCCAGATGCCTTGCGTGCTACCCAATGCGCCTATTACGAACAAAAGTTTAGTGCCGCATCGGATCTCGTCGTTACACCGACCGAAGTTGATGCTTATCGCATGCGGAAACTCTCGCCAAAGGCGCCTGTCCGCATACTTCCACACGGTGTGAATACGGATGCCTATGTAGCTCCTCGCAACCTATCTGGAAAAGACATCTTGTTTTTCGGAACGCTCAACTATGAACCGTATCGAGAAGGCTTGATTTGGTTTTCGAAAGAAGTNNGCACACAAATGCCTCGAGTGATTGTGGCAGGAGTAGACTCACCTCCGCCGGCCGTCTCTCATCAGCTGCAACACTTCGGGATCGAAGTTTATGATCATCCTTCGTCGCTCATCTCTTTATTAGCTGACGCAGCCGTAGTCGTTTTTCCACTTCGATCAGGCCGAGGCAATCGCATCAACATTTTGGAAGCCATGGCTGCAGGACGTGCAGTGGTCAGCACAGGCGTGGGCGCAGACGGACTGCTTCTGAAACCTTCATACGACATCTGCATTGCTGAACATCCAGACAGCATTACATCGATTATTTTACGTCTTCTTCGTGATCCAACGCTTCGGGCAGAGCTGGGTGACCATGCGGTAAAGACCGTACAAAACTACTTTGATTGGAAAAAAGATCCACCCTTGGTGGGAGAGCTATTGCGAGAGCTTGAGACCTTATGACGATTGCTCCACTCGTTAAAGATCTCTCACTTGTCCTCGGTGTGTCAGGTCTAATGACTCTTCTTTTTCAGAAGATCAAACAGCCCGTTGTCTTAGGCTATTTGATCTCCGGTATACTCTTGAGCCCCATCGGCCGAAATGCACCGTGGATCCAAGACGTGCCCAACATTAAAGTACTCGGAGAGCTTGGCGTTATTTTTCTGATGTTTACATTGGGACTCGAGTTTAACTTTAAAAAGTTAGTCCGCGTGGGTCCCGCCGCTAGTGTGACTGCTTGGTTTGAAGTAAGCTTTATGCTCTTTTTGGGTTACTCCTGCGGTAAGCTTTTGGGGTGGGCTACTTTTGATTGCCTTTATCTCGGCGCAATGATGGCTATCTCTTCGACCACGATTATCGTCAAATCACTCCATGACTTAGGAGTTAAAACGAGAAGGTTTGCTGAAATGATCCTAGGTGTGCTCATCGTCGAGGACCTGCTAGCAATCCTAATTCTGGTCGGACTCTCAACGCTTAAGACAATAGATACATTTTCACCTCTCTCCCTTCTCTCCTCTGCTTTTCAACTCATAGTGATTGTGGGTGGCTGGTTTGTCGTCGGATATTTTCTAGTTCCGCGATTTATGAAATGGGTAGGGAAAATTGGCAGTGAAGAATTACTCACTGTTTTATCGATCGGCCTATGCCTATGTCTTGCAGTACTCGCAGCTCGATTTCATTATTCAGTCGCTCTTGGGGCATTTATCATGGGCTCCATTTTATCCGAGAGCACTGAGTCTCATCGCATCGAAGAACTGACTCGACCCCTTCGAGATCTCTTTGTAGCAGTATTTTTTGTTTCCGTCGGAATGATGATCGACATCGGCACCTTTATTCAAAATCTTCCTACAATTTTGATCGCAAGTTTTGCTCTCGTCATGGGAAAAGTCTTTGCCGTAAGTACCGGAGCGATGCTTTCCGGACAGCCTTGGAAGATGGCACTTCAAGTTGGATTTGGGCTCGCTCAAATGGGCGAATTTTCATTTATTATCGCAGCTTTGGGAACAGGTCTTGGAGTCATCAGCCCTAATCTCTATCCAATCGCCATCGGGATCTCGATTATTACGACAGCATTGACTCCCCTTTTTATCCGTCACTCTCACAAAGTAGCAGTGCACACAGAAAGCTATTTGCCGCTTCGTTTTCGTAATACGCTTGAAAAATATATCGCATTCCGTGCGACCTCTCGTGCAGATACCAGTCGTCAGACAATTACTCGAAAAAGCTTGCTTCGGTTCATTCTGAACGGTTTGCTGATTACTTCTATATTTGTCCTCACACACGAGTGGAATACTCGATATGGATGGATCTTAGCTTTTGTCGCAGCAGTACCTAGTTTTTGGGCAATGTTCTTTTCTTTTGGGCACCTCAAAGACGCCCTCAATTATCCTCCGTCACAACGAGTGACCATCATACTGGTCCAGCTTCTCAGCTTGATCTGGTTAGCCTCGCTCAGCTCCTTTTATTTCCCGCTTAAGGCAATTGCGATCGGCATCTTGGTGTGTGTGCTCATCTTTGTCGCACTCTCCTTCAGACAACTGGGAGATCTGTATCATTGGCTTGAGAAGAGTTTTTTGAACACTTTTGAGCAACAGCCTAAATCTCGTAAGTCTATCGACCTTAAGGCCAAACTCGCTCCATGGGATGCGCACTTAGTCCGATTAAAAATTCACCCCAACTCAAAAGTAGCGGGCAAATCATTGGGTGAAGTTGGGTTCCGAGCGAACTTTCAGCTTTCGGTCGTCGTTATTAAGCGCGGCATCAGAACTTTGGTTGCTCCGAAACCCACTGATCACATCTATCCGTCAGACGAACTCCTGGTCTTGGGAACGGACGACAAGATCGAACGAGCACGGGCAATCTTAGAAAATCCGAGCGATCTAGATACCCCATTGCCCCCACTTGAGGATTTTCAGCTGACTCAGATCCTGATTCATCCAGAATCGACTCTTCAGGGGGCTACGATTAAGGACAGTAAGTTCAAAGAAGAAATTCACGGAATCATCGTGGGACTTGAACGCGGGCCTCGCCGAATGATTAATCCAAACGCGGACTTAGTCATCGAGGCGGGCGATATCTTGTGGGTAGTCCAAGAAAACACCGCCATATAGCCTTGGAAAGACAGTAGGTCCTTTCGACTTGTCCACAGTTTTAGCGTCAAATGTATGACTGCAGTCAATTGGCTCTCATGACTCACTTAGGATTTCCGATAAGTTACATGAGGCGATTTCGGAATGAACTCCAAAGAGTTTGAACAATTTGGCAGCTATCTGCTTCTCAAGCAGATCGCAGAAGGTGGCATGGCGAGCATCCATTTAGCTCGACCTGCTTCAACTCTTGCGAATGGCCGCATATTAATCATCAAACGGGTCCTCCCTGCGCTTGCTCGCGAGCAAGAATTCGTAAAAATGTTCAAATCTGAAATTCAAGTCAGCATGGGTTTTAATCATCCGAATATCGTACAAACGTATGATTTCGGGCAAGTGGGTCAGCAACCTTACATCGCTCTCCAATACATTGAAGGTCGAAATCTCCGTCAAATCCTAGGTAAATTGGCCGAATCTGGACAGCGATTACCTTATCTCGTAGCAACTGCGATCATCCAAGACGTTGCAGCAGGGCTGCACTATGCACACGATTTTCGGAATAATGTCACACAAGAGTTACTCCGCGTCGTTCATCGCGACGTGAGTCCGCATAATATTCTCATCTCTTTTGATGGAAGCGTAAAAATTATTGATTTCGGAGTCGCTAAAGCAACTGCTCTTGCACAAGAAAAGTCTAATCCAGGAAACTTCAAAGGTAAGCTCAGCTACGCATCGCCTGAGCAAATCGGTGATGGTCCTATCGACGCTAGGACTGATGTCTTTGCACTGGGAACTGTCTTTTGGGAGGCATTAACTGGTAAAAAACTTTTTCACAGCGCGAAAAATGATCAGTTTGAAATCTTAGATAAAATTAGATCAGTCGATAAACTCGTCAGTCCACCTTCCAAATACACTACTGAGATTCCAAAAGAACTCGATGCTATCGTTCTTAAAGCATTAGCAAAGAAACCGAATGATCGATTTCAAACTGCAGAGGAGTTACAAGACGCATTGATCGCATTTAATGCTGGCAAGATTAAGACGTCATTTGCAAAGACAATTTCTCCGACTGTCCAAACGCTGTTTAAAGACGACTTCATTACAGACCGACAGAATCTACAAGCCCTCAACGATCGAGCTCAAAAATTCCTGATGGACATCAAAGAAAAAACCAAGGGACAAGAAACTCGATCTGAGCCGAATGAACTTGTTCTTCCAAGCATTC
>DBAE01000091.1:0-486 GCA_002291495.1 Bacteriovoracaceae bacterium UBA1018
TACCAAAAGGTGTGGACCACCTTTGCACCTTTGACAGAACCTCATCTAGTTCTTAAACTAGGAGTAGGACTAGGGACTTAGGCTAGGAGGGCTCATGGGATCCTGGATTTATCTTTTCTCAAAATTTACCCCTGAAGCGCTTCTCTTCGAAGCACTCGCATTTTTTGGTCTTTGCTGCGGATACGCAGTTTTTTGGATCNNGATCATGAAAAAACGACGTCTTGGCGCTGCAGGACCTGAAATCCCCTCTCATGTTGTCAAAGGTTATCTCAATCAACTGATCGTTGATGCAGAACAACTTCGAGGCCAACTCTTCGGATTGCTGGGCGCAGAAGGCATGGCTGCTCTCAAAGCTCAGGGTATGAATATTCCGGCTCCAGTTGCAAACACAGGAGCTCCCGCTGTCGCAATGGATCCAGCGCTTCTCCATAAAATTGCTGAACTTGAGACAAAGATGGCTGAGCAAGCTAAGTCGATGCAAGCCGT
>DBAE01000091.1:540-19649 GCA_002291495.1 Bacteriovoracaceae bacterium UBA1018
CCTGCCGCTGGCGGGGCTCCGGTGGACGCAGACCTCCAAGAAAAGCTTGCAACTCTCGAAGCAAAACTCGCTGAATACAGCATCATCGAAGATGACCTTGCTAACTTAAAACGCCTTCAACAAGAAAATGCACAACTCAAAGCAGCTCTCGCCGGCCAAGGTGGATCAGTNNCTGCTACTCCCGCTCCTGCAGTAAAAGCGGCACCTCCTGCCGAAGCTTCTACACCAGAAGCAGTTCCTGCAGCCGCTGCTGCGACTGCTGCGTCAGTAGCTGAACCAGTAACAGAAGCACCAAAAGCCGCAGCTCCAGCCAGCGCTGCTACTGATGTTGATCCATTTGAAGCAGCTGCTGCTGCGATGACTGCGACTAGCTCCCCTGCTCCTGCAGCAGCCGCGACTCCAGCCGCGTCTAACGAATTTGAAGCCCTAGTCACTCAAGTTGAGCAAAGCTTAGCTGACGCCCCTGCGGAAGCAGCAACCCCTCAGACTGTGGAAGCTGTTGCACCGAAAGCTCCCCCTTCGGGAGAGAAATCCGACGCAGATCTCGTCGCTGAATTTGAGAAGATGCTCAATGGTTAAAAATCGACTATTGATTTCAGTGCGCTTACTTGTCTTAATTCAAAGCACCTTTCTTGGTCTTAATAGTGGGCTAATCCAGGAAGCGTTTGCATCTCTTCCAACTACTGCAGCGACTACGGCCCTCATCAAAAATGAACTTCTGAATCGTGGCCCAAGCTCATCCTTTGAAAATCTCATCGTTCTTTGGGAGCGCACCTATGGAACTGACGCGGTTCCTTCACTCATCGGACTCGCCTCAGACAAAAAACTTTCAGATACCGATCGTTTCATAGCTTTTATGTCTGCAATCAAAATTGGTGGAAAAGCAGCTGCTCCACTCGTTACGCCATTTCTCAAAGACACATCCTGGATGATCCGAAGTGCTGCTTTGCGCGCATTACGTACGATTGCAGATCCGGAGAAAGATCAGAATATTGCACAGCTTGTGCTTCCACTCCTCCAAGATCCAGCGCTCGTGGTGCGTAGCGAGGCAATCGATACAGTCCTTAAGCTTAAGCCTTCGGGATCAGAAGATGCACTTGTTCAGGCAATCTATCATCCATCCAATTATCGTCCGGCTCGATGCAAACTAGAACTCAAAGGAAAACGCCCTTGCAAGGCGGACTGGATCCCGGCAAGGGCCTTAGAGGCATTAGTAGAACTCAAAGCCCGCTCGGCTGTGCCACGACTTAAACTTCTACTGAGTTATGATCGTGATCCCGCCTTAAAGGCGCATGCGATCAAAACATTGGAACAATTGACAGGCCGCACACTTCAATCTCAACTTCGCGTTGGCGCGAGTCTGAATGAGCGCGCCAAGGCATGGGAAAAAGTCTTAAGCGAATAATTTCAGCTTAAATCACTCAAAAAACGACAAAGAGTGGCCAAACACGCCACCCAACAGAGTTGTTCTTTTTTTAACTTCTGCTAAGCCCATAGTCATGAAATCAGTCTTAATCATAGAAGACGACTTCGGGATTCGCTCGGCGCTCGAAGAAGTACTTGAGACGCATGAACATCAAGTATTTTCTGCAGACCATGGCAAAGCCGCGCTTGAACTCCTCAAAAGTATTCCAATTCCACACATCATCTTACTCGATCTCATGATGCCGGTAATGACGGGTTGGCAATTTTTAGAATGCATCAAATGTGATCCTGTTTATTCCGCGATTCCAGTGATTGTCTTTTCCGCTATCCGAGACCTGAATATTGAAAAGCTAGGTGTCTCGGCACTTTTGACTAAGCCTTTTGACTTAGATCGACTCCTTGAAACAATCGAGAGGTATATTCGATGAGCACTATTTTAACTGAACTCAAGTCTCAAACTCGACGTCATCACGATGCCCTTGAAAACGAGCTGAATCTACTCCGCGAAGACCTTGATCTAGGCGAATATCGTAAAGTCCTACAAAAGTTTTTAGGGTATTACGATGTGATCGAAAAAAAATTATTGAACAAGAACTATTGGGAAACTCACTCCTTTGATCTTCAGTCGCGAATTAAAACTCCTCTGATCGAAAAAGATTTAAATCAACTGGGCTACACCCCAAATGATGTGCAAGGTCTACCTCGATGCAAGGATCTTCCGGAGATCTCTTCTTTTCATCAGGCGCTGGGCTGTATCTACGTGATGGAAGGCGCCACTCTCGGCGGACAAATTCTTTCAAGACACTTCGAGGCTAACCTAGGAATCACAGCCCAATCCGGCTGTGCTTTTTTCAAAGCGTATGGAGCTAATACGGGGACTATGTGGAAAAGCTTTCAAGAAACTCTCGTAAAAAATGCTCAGACACAAGAAATACAGTCTTGGATTATCTTAGGTGCATATCAGACTTTTTCGAGTATTCATGAATGGATGAAAAATTAAAACTCGGTGTTGTTGATAGCCGAGTTTGTCTTTTCCTCTTCGAGCTTTGCGATCTTATTGCGCATAATGATGATTCGACCTACTCGGTAGAGAAGCGTATTTTCGTCAATGCCATCTGACTCAATCGGGCGCCAACCCTCTAAGACATCCCGCTGAACCATTTGTTCTTTCTGAACCGTGACCTTTACAGATGGCTTTCCATTATAAAAGCCTTTGGCCAAAGTAATACGCAAGCGGTACTGAGCCTTAAGATAAGATTCAGCAGTACCAAATGATTCCGTAAAATTCTTTTCTGCAGTATTTTCGGTCCATCTCGTCTGAACGATTCCGCCCTCACGATTGGACACATCTAAGCGACTCGATTTGAGAGCATCTAAGGTCGCCTGCCAAGCGACGTTGTAGTCCGAAATGTAGATCCGGTGAAAGACTTGACTCACGTCTTGGCCTAGAGTTTTGCGATATGCGCTTACACAACTGGTATTGAGCATACTCGTAGCAATCAGACCTAATACTACGATTGGGCCACAGGACAGGATCCGCATCCGTTTATTGTCCCCTGACCCCAAAAATCGCGCAATATCATTTTGCCCCAGGCGTCACAAAAAGCATTTGCTCTTTAATGAGAAGACATGGTTATTTGGAGGCACATGAAAGCATTGTCGCACGAAAACTTAGTAGCTGAAGTCACTCGGGTCCTTAAAATGGAGGCCGACGCTGTACTCAAATGCGCCGAACGGATGTCGCAAGAGAATAATGCCAAGAGTTTTACTCGGGCAATTTCTTATTTTACTGAAGCTCTAGACGCCGGCGGGAAGATCGTTGTGAGCGGTATCGGCAAGTCAGGTAAAATTGGACAAAAAATCGCGGCAACGCTCTCCAGTACAGGTAGCCCAGCCGTTTTCCTACACCCGACTGAAGGCCTTCATGGGGATCTTGGAATCGTGAGCTCACGTGATGTCGTACTAGCGATGAGTTACACAGGCAATACAGAAGAACTCATTCGACTGATGCCAGCGCTAAGATCCTTGCGGGTGCCAATCGTCGGTCTAGGTGGAAATGCTCAGTCTCAGCTGGCCCAACAATGCGACGCTTGGATTGACGGCTATGTCGAAATCGAAGCTTGTCCACATAACTTAGCACCTACCACAAGCACTACCCTTGCCTTGGCTCTTGGCGATGCGATCGCCGTGGCCCTGATGCAAATGCGTGGATTTGACGCACGCTCTTTCGCACAAAATCATCCCGGCGGTTCGCTTGGAAAAAGACTCAATCTACTCGTACGTGACGTAATGCATCAAGGTGACGCGGTAGCGACCGTTACTTCTTCAGCTTCGATGGACGAAGTTGTAGGCACCTCGACCCGAAAAAAACTCGGAGCAGTTTTAGTGGTCGATGGAGAAAAACTACTTGGTGTGATTACTGATGGGGATATACGAAGGGCGTTACAACATCGCGAAAAATTTTTTAACATGAAGGCATCTGAGGTGATGACTAGTAATCCAATTACAGTCACTGCAGATTTGAAAGCACAAGAGGCGTTAACGATCATGGAGAATCGCCCTAGTCAAATCAGCGTACTTCCAGTAATTGATGCACAAAATCGATGGATAGGTATACTGAGATTACATGACCTCGTCCGAACATTCTGATAAAGAAAAAGGCAATCCACGGCCATACAAATCTCCTTTCTTAACTGAAGGAGATCAGTGTCCTCAATGTGGTGGGCCATTAGTTTGGAAAAATGCATATCCATTTCCCGTCGTTTTACAGACTGTTTTTGGNNGCCTATCTCCTTTTGCTTGATCGCGTGAAAGAAAATCGTCCGCTAGTTTGGGCTTGGGCGGCCTTTCAAATCATCACTGGCGTACTGCTTGTGCGGCGCCGGCTAATGACGAAAAAACGAGTTTTACATTGCATCCGCTGCACGGCTCCCTTACGATAACTGAAGTATTCGAAAACGTTATTTATTTTCACTCTCATTAAGAGACGGAGGCCAGTCCCTGTGCAATTGCAAAAAGCCGACCCAAAGAAAAAATATATGTCATTTACGCTGACCACAACGCTCACTACTGCTGCAATTTTCGCGGTAGTTGCAGCTTGTACAAATCAGCAAGCTAAAGCCAAACCAAATTTTGTCGTAAAAGATTCAGCCAAGCCAGGTGTGATGGCCAAAATTGGTGATCAAGAAATTACCGAAGAAGAGTTGATCGGCGAAGAGAAGCTTGAGTTCTTCGAACTCAAAAAGCGCGAGCACGAACTCCGCATGGACCGCCTCAATCAAGTTGTTCGCAAAAAACTTTTCGAAGCAGAAGCGAAGAAGGCCAACATGAGCGTTGATGAATACATCAACAAAAAGGTCGTTGGCGGCGAGATCAAAATCTCCGATGCTGAATACAAAAAATTTGTTGCAGACAAAAAGATTCCAGAAGCTCAAATCAATCCACAGATTAAAGAGCGCATTAACGATTACTTGAAGAATCAAAAACGTGAAGAGAAGATCGATGCTCAAGTAGCGAAACTCACTAAGAGCAATCCGGTCGAAGTTTACTTCAAAAAACCAAAAATGGACATCCAAGTTGAGGTGGGCCAAGCACCAGCATTTGGAAAAGAAAACGCGAAAGTCACCATCGTTGAGTTCTCCGATTTCCAGTGCCCATTCTGTAGCCGTGGTGCAGACACTGTCACTCAGTTGAAAAAGAAATACGGAAACAAGATCCGTGTTGCTTTCAAACACTTCCCTCTTCCGATGCATAAAGAAGCAGTTCCAGCCTCTGAAGCTTCGATGTGTGTCAATGAGCAAAACACCGACAAGTTCTGGAAGTACCATGACCTTCTTTTCAAAAACCAAGACAAGCTCGACAACGCAAGTCTTGAGAAATACGCAAAAGATGTTGGCGCTGACACCAAAAAATTCAAAGAGTGCTTTGACTCTGGCAAGTACAAAGAGTTCGTCCAAAAAGACATGCAACAAGGTGAGAAGTTGGGCGTACGCTCTACTCCAACCTTCTTCGTCAATGGACAACTTATCAGCGGTGCAGTTCCAATCGAGAATTTCTCTGAAATTATCGATGAAGAACTCGCTTCAAAATAAATTAGCCAGCGAAGTTATTCTGTAAAAAAATCAAAGCCTCGGTCCACTGGACCGGGGCTTTTTTGTTTGACTCTGAGGACGCCACCGGAAAAATCGAAGACGGATAACCTCTACTTCTCCAGAGAACCTACTTCCCCACTGCCCCTAAATAATCCACCGCCATCTGACTGAGCGCCCGTACACCAATCACAAAACTACTCTCTTCAATGAAAAAATCGGGCGTGTGATGTGAGGGATTTTCATGATCAGGCTTGCCCTTGGCGCCAGCTCCCACGAAAAAGAAAAAGCCAGGCACTTTTTCCTGATAAAACGAAAAGTCCTCGGCACCCATCACTGGATGATACTCGGCGACTTTGGATTTACCCCCTACTCGCTGAAGCGTTGGAAGCATTTTTTCCACAAGAGCTGCGTCGTTATTGGTAATCGCTGTATTTTTTTGGATAGCGACTTCTGCTGTCGCTCCAGCTGACTGAGCAATCGATTGAGCGACTTGCGTGACTCTTTCGTGCATCAGTTTACGCGCGACGGGATTGAGAGACCGAATGGTTCCAGTCATAGTCACTTCTTCAGGAATAATATTATTTCGAGTGCCAGCACGGAGAGTTCCGACTGAGACGACTGCCGCATTCTCAGTGAGATCTACATTTCGACTCACGATCGTCTGAAGCCCAAGCACAATTTGAGAAGCCGTCACCACAGGATCGATTCCTTCCCAAGGATAACCTCCGTGTGAGCCCTTTCCNNATCGAAAACTCATCAGCGCTCGCCATCATACCACCGGAACGATAGGCAATTTTACCGGTCTCTAAAGGAGCTCGAATATGTAGACCAAAGATCGCATCCACTTTCGGATTTTGGAGCACTCCTTCTTTGATCATCAGAGGTGCACCGCCGATCATGCCAGGAAGAGATCCCTCTTCAGCAGGCTGAAAGATGAACTTTACACTTCCTTTGAGCTGATCTTTCATCGAACTTNNTGTCCGCAGGCGTGCATGACGCCTACTTTTTCGCCTTTGTACTCAGCCTGTACTTTAGAGGCGAATGGAACTTTGGCGCGCTCTGTAATCGGAAGGGCATCCATATCAGCTCGAAGAGCGACTACTGGCCCGGGTCGCCCACCTTTTAATAGACCTACGACGCCTGTGCGAGCCACACCGGTTTTAACCTCAAGTCCTAACTTGCGCAGATGTTTCGCGACGATGTCGGCCGTTCTTACTTCTTGGTCGCTCAGTTCTGGATGCTGATGAAAATCACGACGCCACTCGATTACCTTCGCTTCGATTGCAGATGACTTTTGATCAATTTGAGAATGAATCGATTTTGAAGTTTCTAAGGCCAACGAAGAACTCGAAATCAGACTCAGAAGTAAAGATGCGGCTAGAGTTTTTGAAGTCATGAGCCAAGATTAGCTCGAAAAGACATGAGACAAAAGACGCTTTGTTATTTTCCGCTACAGTACTTGACCTGCGGCACGCGAGAGACTGTGCACTGCGTTTGGTGGCGAACTCTCGGATGGGCCATCAGTACTCGATCAATGCGGTCCTCGGTCTTTAGGTACTGTGCCTCGAGTTTTTTACAGTAGTTTCGAANNGCATATCCTCTTTGATGATCTGCAGCAGTATATTGGCTTAAGTTTGTGCCGACATATTCTTGGAGTACTTCAGTGGCCATCCAATCAGCAAAGGTTTCTGTGATGGCATCGTCTTCGATCACACGCGTTTTTTTGATTCCCGTCGAAGCAGGTTCTCTTAAACAAGTGATTGCTTGTGCAAACGGGTATTCGTTTTCTATCAAATTCTGAGTGATTGGATACTGTGAATATTTGAACGCGGTAGTTTCGCGACGAGCATCATAGGTTCGATAAGTTGTACTCACAGTCAGTGGATCCAGTGCATGACTCATCTCGTGTGCGATCGCAAATACAAGCGCATACGTACTCGAATTGACGAGTTCAAATCCCTGGCAAATTTTTACCGTATTGTCGTACGGAGGATGATAACTTGCGGATTCAGCGAGTCTGCCTAATGGATCGAGCTTAAGGCAATCTACCACTTCAATTCGCATCTTTGAAATTTTTTGCAGAAGCGGTTCAAGTAACTGAGGCTTGGTCACCCTGACTTTTACTTGTTCACTTAGGATCTTTTGGAGCTCTGGAAACACAGTGTTGATTCGTGCTTCGAGTTTTTCACCCGCCTCCTCCAAGAGGCCTTGGGAGCGTGCTTTTCGAATCGTCCTCTCCGCAGCCTGAGATCTCTGTCCTTCACTGCAAACTTGCTTCGAAAAATTTTCGCAGCGGACCGGGCCTGACTTGGTAACACCGACGTCCCAGCGGCATTCAGGCACCGGAGCTTCCAAGAGCTTGAGCAGGTCGGAGAAGTCATTCTCAGCAGCATGGCTCGCTAAAATGAACGATCCTATCCAAAATGCGGCAATCAGGCGAATTAACATCCCTTTCTTATCGGTACTCTCAGGTCCTAACTTAACGAAATGAGACGACAAATCGTGATCGATCCCAAAGTTTGACACGAGCTGTCAACTGAAATATAGGAGTGTATCAACTGATTTAACTCACTTTACCTCGCGAGGCTATGAATCGTCGACATGCGGATTATTCAAAAACTCAGTCAACTATCTAAAATATTTCTGCTTTTATCGTTGGCAGTCACATCGAATAGCCACGCCCAGTCCTTGGATATTCTGGAAATCTTTGATGCGATTCCAGCTCACACCTGCGCCGACCTTTTTGAAAAACGCTACACAATCCCCCCATCACAAATAGCCACGATTAAAGCTTACCGAAAATTGCGCCAAACCGGACGAACTCAGGACGCTGTGGCCCTGATTATGAGTGAGTTTTTCAACAAATATACGAGCCTAGCATCCTCAGCGACCACCGACGTTCTGGAGGCCATCGGCGATCGAGTCGATTCACTGCGATCCAAAGAAGAAGCTCAAAAACTCTTCTTAAAGCTTGAAGCAATTGCACCACGCGCAATCGAAAAGAAGCTCCTACTCTCTCCGGATTACCTTTTAAAAATTTCTACCGCCGTTAGACGATTTCAAGTCCCGGTTCCAAACTTTATAGAGCTCATGAATCAGACCGTTTTTTTCCATGCGGTGACTCTTTCGATTACAGAACCTCGTCTCGCAAAACGATCCGTTAAGTCTTTGCTGAAACTGAGCGAAAGTCCTTGGACCCAGATCCCTGCGCTTCGCGCTTTGGCTGAAACCAAGCGCTGGATCCTTCCAGCCGATTTTTCGTCCGCAATGCATACCGAAATCACTGATGCTCATATCACCGCTGATATTGTGGACGTGGCTTTTTCAACTTGGCAAATTGAAAAACTAAGACGTCTCGAAAATAACCCACATCTGAGGAACACCACTCACTATCCAATTACGCAAGCCGAAGACGACGCCAATTCGCTGCTCTTTGCGAACGAATTTTTCTACGACACCATCCTGGGTAGCTTTGCTCGAGGAAAGAGCAGGCATGTATCACTCAAGGCGCCTAGCTGGGATTATAGTACCTATGTCTTGAGTGCTCTTAGAATGGTTGAAAAGTCGATTTACGTAAACGCGATCAATCGCCTCAATGAAAGAATCTTCCGTTATTCGAAAATTCCTAATTTAAATCCTAAACATAAAGAAAAATTTGATAACTTGATCGACATTTTCACTCTCATTCCAAAAAACCCGTCGGGGCCTCCTGATCCAAATGCCTTTGCTTCGATTTTAAAGTATATCGAATACGTACAGGCAAACAGCTCGCACCAGCTGCATAAGGTATTGTGGGACAGAGCGGCCCTCGCTACTCAAGGGTATGAACACCCGTACACTGCCTATGATTTGGCAATCGAGCGGATTAAAAGTGGGGTCGGAGACGAAACACTTTACTGGGCTGGACTACTCCTTCAAATACCGTATTGGATTGATGATCTCTGTAAAGAAAGCAATTTCCTGATTAATGACTGGACAACTGATCCATTAGAACTTGANNCGACTCAAGCAGATGCGCAAATGAAGGCGCGCTTAATTGCTTACAGCACCTCCTTCTTATTTCTTTTACTAGGGCCTATCTGTTTGGCTCAAACTCCCCCTCACCGTATCTTTGACGACTTGCCTACTGATCCAATGACTGATCCAATTACAGATCCCTGTGGCCAGGCTCTTGAGAAGGGCGTGAACCCGCTCAAAGCGATCTTAGAGCCCCTGGAAAAGTACTGGTTCGTAAAACAAACTAAAAAAGCTGCTCGTACTGAAGAGATATTACAGAAAGAGATCTTAGATCATTACACAGTGGGAGTAGATTCTAACTTAACGGAAATCTCGAGACAATCATCCGATAGCGCTGAATCCCCTTTTGACTCTCAAAAAATCGCAGAATCACTCGATCACTGGGCCTCGAGGTCTATCTCGCAGAAAAAGATTCTGAGCAACGCTGACGCGACTTGGTTAGACTATTACTCCCGTAAAGTGTCCTACACGAGTCCCATCATTCAAGAAGCGCTAAAGACTAAGCTGCTCTTTCACACCGCCGAACTTCAAATGATGAGCGACCTTGGCCATATGATTTCTGCCATACAGGGATTACTGACCATGGCTCAAATCTCCCGTTTCGAACTCCCCGCACTTAGAGCTCTAGAGACTCAAACAGAATGGATACGCCCTATCCATTGGGGCGGAGATCTGGACTCGATTGAACTCATCAAAAGATCAGCGGCTGAATATTTTGAAGTGGCATTTTCTTCGCTTCAGATGACGAAAGCAGAGCAGATGTCACTCCTTGCTCACTCCAAACTCCCTGCGATGTCTAAGCAAGACGCCGAAAAAATTTTCGCAGCCAATACTTGGCCCACATTGACCGGTCTTCAATCCCTACTAGGTGATTCTTTTGTTCTCTCTGCTTACCAAACCCTGGTCCAGGAGAGTCTTCATCGACTGGAAACTCTCATTTACCGTAATCTCTTTCATCGAGACATTGAACGTGTTCTGCAGTGGTTGGAAACTCCAGGCCTCGAATCGAATCATGTGCAAGCGCTTGAAGATGCGACTGCGCGAATGCGTTATGTCGCTCAAAAGCCTCCTTCTAAAACGCGCAAAGAAGATTCTGTCCTCTACTATGCACAGCGTTTTGAACGCTTTAAGACGCACCCGCTGAGGTTAGAGATGTGGGATCGTAGCCCATTTATCTTAAAGGATTTTGAGCAACCTCGAGTCAATCGCCATGCAAAAAACGGCAATGATCTTTCGATCAAGAGACTCGAACTAGGTGGATCACCCCAGGCCTACGCAATGGCCTTAGCCCGATGGCGAGCGATCCGGTTCCTAGACGAACTATTCATCGAAGAAAAAATCAGTATTCGTAATGGGAATTCATGGAAAGACTCGCAAATACGTAAAGGTCAATAAAACTCGATTTTTTTGACAGTTCCCATTTCAACAAGTAAATAAGTCTCCAGTGCTTGGGAGAAGCTTTTTCAATGGACTTGAGATACCTCAATCTAGTTTTTCGCCTAGTCTACTGGCTACCCTTCTGGATCGGCGTGTCGCTCGGGATTGAACCAAAAACCGCCGTAGCTCAAAATTATAACTTACCTCACGTTTTACTTAGACAAAGAGCTTCGACACTAAACTCTCCTTGTGGAGAACTCTTATCCTTTTCAGAATCGTTTCAATTGCCTCCAGCTGTCCGTGAAGCTTTCGAGCGATATGCGGAGTACATGGAGAAAGGGAATCCTCAGCTCGCGCAGTCGATTATCAAACGAGAGTTTTTGATTCCTTATGCACCTGTCAGTCCTGGAGGAGCCCACTTCTCAAACTATCGCTATCGTTTCAGCCAGATCAAGGATTCATTGAAAGAAGAGTATTTCACTGACCCAGATAAACACGCCATCCAAAATCAAATCGACGACTACTTCGAGTACACCTTAAACGAAAAACGCCTCCCCGGATTTAGCCAAATCTCTTTTTTGAAGGATGCTCTCGACAAACTCGGATATGAAAGTCCTTATTTTAAGGAAGTCATTGAAATCCGCATTCTATACTCTGCAGCAGTTTTACAAACCCCTAGTATGGATCCGACGCAGGTTGCAGACGCAATCGATGAGCTCTTTCGGCTTTGTGAGATCCCTTCCGCAAAGGTTTATGCCCTTCGAGCTCTCCTGAGTAAGAAAAACTGGCTAAAACCAATCGACCTCGCAAAGACAGCGCAAGACGGTCAAACCGCAGAGGAGTATTCTGAATTCTCGGCCCTAGCCCGCCTGGATAACTTATTTAGCTCCTCGCAAATACGCGCATTTGACTTATTGAACTCTGGCGCTCTTACAGTTTCGAGTATTTGGTCCAAAGGACCTGTTACGGAAGAAATTTTGCTTTTGCTCGAAATTGAAGAAATTCTGTATCTCAACCACGCTTACCGACTCATCGAAAAATTGCATCACTGGAGTCAAATCCCTGGTACGACATTGGCTCAGCGTGCGGGTTTACTCAATATTATTAAAACTCTTCAAAATCGTTTGAGTCATCCGAGCTCGAATATTGAGCCTCCTCGAACTTATCTCGACCTTCTTCGTTCATTGAAAAACTTTCACTACGATCCAATGCACACGCTGTTTTGGATTACCAATACCGGCCCCATCAATAGCGTCCCTTCTCCCAGACGAGTCTCCATGGATCTAGCCATGCTTGCTCTCCAAAATGCACGTGTTGGACGAAAGCATTCTTTTGGGCAAGCCTACGCAGAAGCCCTCGCTGAAGCGATCTATAAATTGACGGTAGTCGCGGCAAAAGAAGACCTCACAGTCATTCAGGGGCATACAAAGTACATTGATTCTGATTACGCACGCCACCAGCTTAATCTTCTCTTCCCACCTGAAAAAGAAACATCAAAAGCATCTCAGTAGGCAATTCTTACTCGGCAAAATCCACCTATTTTACAACTGCACTTTTTCATTCACAATTATGAATGAGGAGCATTGGAGTATGTCCGGAATCTCACCTACGGATCAGTCGTATAAGCAGTATCAGCGTCAAGTGCAGCAACTTGAGGAGGACTACTCCACTCAAGCTAAACGCTCGCGCGAAAAGAACGAGGAACGAGTACAGGACATTGAGGACAAGTACGTAGCTCAACTCAAAAAGAAGGACAAAGACTTCGAAAAATCTGCCAACAACATCAAAGAAGAATCACTAGATGCCCTCTCTCGTGAGCGTGAAAATACTCGTCTTGAAGCAGAAAGAACTAAAAAAGCGAATTACGATAAGTATGGCAAGNNGTCAATGACTCACGCCGTGCACTTGAGACTGAGCACGAACAAAGCCGCAAACAGATGAAAGATCTTGAAGACAATTACCAACGCCGGCTTGAAGATAAAAACAAATCTCATGCTCGCGAGATAGAAAATGATCAGCTCTCTCTTCGTGAAGAACTCTTAGAACGTGCTGAGAAGCGCGATAAAGAACTCAGAGATCTCAACAAAACTTTTCTCAATGAGAAAAATTCGAACTACGAACGACTCAGTAAACAAAGTATGAAAGAGAAGCAAGACATGCAAAGGCATGCCTTGGACTCGATTAGCCTTGCGAAGAAAGATGCGAAAAATCGAGGCACCTCCTCTGAGGCGCTCATTGATCAGAAACTGAAAAGCCAGGCGGATCTCCATGCCGAAGCGATGACTGATGCTGCATCACGCGCAAGCGAATCTCGCGCGGACGAGACCCAGCAACTTCGTTCGAAGCTCAATCAATTTGCAGAAAATGATCGCGAACAGGCAAAAGAAAAAGGCAAAGCGGCTGCTGACATCATCAGAAACAGCGAGCGGGACTGGCTCGCCCAGAGAGTGAATCAGCAAAAAGATCACGATATGGCCATTCGCAACTTACAGAACGAAAACCAACGTGCCACCTATCACGCGGGTGAAGAGTACAGTAAGACTCTCGAACAGCAAGCTCAGAAGTATACCAGCCTAATCCAAGATCAAAATCAGGAACATCAGTTATCTCAGAACGACCTACAGCGAACCTTTGACGTAAATACCAATCAGCTCAAAGAGAGAGCCAAGAAGGATGACGCTCAAGCCAATCAACGGCTAGCTAGAACAATAGAAAAGTCGAATGATCGACAAGACCTTTTGTTAAAGACTCAGGCCAAGAGCTTTCAAGATACGTTAGCGAGAAGCCGCAAACAGTCTCAGGCTGAGATCACTCACCTAGAAAAAAAGCTCAATGAGCAGGAGACGACCGAAGATCCAAACCTCATCTCTCCTGGCGCTGAAGAAGCGATCCGTAAAGGCCTCATGAAGAGATACGAAAAAACGCTCACCACAGAGCTCGAACGAAATAAATTAGCTCAAGACAGCATGTACCGGAATCACCAAGACAAGGTCATGGAACTGAAGCAGAATCACAGTCAAAAAGAGACTGAAATTATGCGCGAAAAGACCCTCGCTAACCTTCAAACTGAACGCGAGCTGATGAGCACAATCAAAGAACGCGAAGCCACCTTTGAAGCAACATCACGAGATCAACTGCAATCCAGAAATCGCGAAATGGATTCTATGGGTCGCAACTCTACCAAAGCCCTCAATATGCAGCGCCGTCAGTACGAAGAACTGCTGAGCTCCCAAGGGCACGAGTCCCGTTCTCGCCTGGTCTCACAAAAACAAGACTCCGACTTTGAAAATAAAATGCTGAGACGGGAATTTAGCCTTAAGCAAAATGAACTGATCCGAGACTATGAAAAGAAGCTCGCCGATCAAAAAGCCGACTTTGATCTCGCTCTCCAAGACAATCGATCAAAATCTGATCACGATCTTCGGGAGACCGAACGAAAGAGTCGACACGAACTGGATGCCCAAGCTAAGACCTACGAGCAGCGAATTACTCAGCTTGAAGCTCAGCACAAAGAGCGCGAGCGCATCATCGTGAAAAATTACGAAGATGAGATGGAAAAGATGAAGCGCACCAATGCGCAGCTCGCTTCCAGAAGGCCGTTAGCTTAGACGCATCCCCGTTTCGACCTAGATGCGTTGCGTCGTCACCCTATTTTGTAAAGATATGACTCGTTTCTCAGTCATTTCCAGGTTACAACGATGACCCATGCAATCCTCATCTCAAAGAAAAGTAAAAATCGTTTGTACACTGGGTCCTTCTACAAAAACTTTTGAACAGATCTACCAGCTGATCGAAGCCGGGATGGATATTGCCNNAGCTCATTGCCAATATTCGCGAAGCTGCAAAACGAGCAAAGAAGCCCGTAGCCATCATGCAGGATTTGCAGGGCCCAAAGATTCGAGCCGGAGTATTACCCAAAGGCGGTCTCGAACTGAAAGCTGGAGATGTTCTCCTCCTTCACCCAGAGGGATCCACACCGAAGATCTCCACCCATGGAAAAATCCTTGTGCCAATCTCTGCAGAGATTGCTCATGCGGTCTCGAGTGATGCTTCTGTAGGCGCGCGCATCCTATTTGATGACGGCAAGATTTTTACTCGGGCAACTCAAGTCGCCGCGCCAGAAATCGTCGCCGAAGTGGAAGTCGGTGGACGCCTCACTGACCACAAAGGAATGAACCTTCCAGGCACTCCCCTTCGGATTCCATGTATTACAGAAAAAGATTTTGAAGATTTAAAGTTCGGCCTTTCACAGGGAGTAGATGCGGTAGCTCTTTCCTTTGTTCGAAACGCGAGTGACATTGAAAATCTGCGTGAACGAATTCGTAAGATCACCAATGATCCACCCCTCTTGGTCTCTAAGATCGAGCGTGAAGAAGCAGTCGAGTATCAAGAATCCATCATCGAAGTATCTGATGGCTTACTCGTAGCTCGAGGCGATATGGCCGTTGAAGTAGGCGCCGAACGAGTTCCAACGATCCAAAAGAAACTCATTCATAACTGCAATAACCTTGGTGTACCGATCATCACCGCCACTCAGATGCTTGAGTCCATGATTAGCTCTCCGACACCTACCCGTGCGGAAGCAAACGATGTCGCCAACGCGGTTTTCGACGGAACTGATGCCGTGATGCTATCTGGCGAAACAGCGTCAGGTCAGTATCCGACTGAGGCAGTCAAAACCATGGCTCGCATCATTGTCGAATCTGAAAAATCAAAAGAACTCTATTCTGCTCCGAAAGACATCTTGCCTATGCCAGGGTCAGTCGTTGAGTCGATCGAGTTTAGCGCTTCCCGTGTGGCAAACCATACGGGTGCTGTGGCAATCGCGTGCTTAACCCACTCCGGGATGGCTGCCAGAGTGCTTGCTAAGTTCCGTCCTGATACTCCCATCGTTGCGATTATGGACAATGAAGCTGCCCTACGTAAGCTTTCATTCGTTTGGGGTGTCCGTGGTGTCATGATTCCAAAAATCGTAGCCACAGACGATCTCTTCGCTATGGTGGAGAACGTCCTCAAGACCAATGGTTGGGCTGAGAACGAAGACCTGATCGTCGTCACCGCTGGCGTACCTACGCTTCGTCGCGGAACCACAAACATGATCAAAGTTCATCGCGTGGGCACTCCTACGACAGGACGCGAACGATCTTAAAAATTACAGAAGAATGACAGACGAGTGGCACGTTTTTGACGTCCCACTCGTCTTTTTTCATTCATTTCGGATTAATTGAAACGCACATAAAAGACAGTAGCTGTATCCAAAACCCTTTTGTAAACTTGAGGGAATGGACAAACCACATCTCTTAGTCATTTCGACAAGACTAGACGATACCGTCTTTTTTGCTAACCTCGCTCATCGCCTCAAGATTGATTGTACGACTCTTCGCAGCGCAGAGGGTCTAGTCATTTTTCTCAAATACTTTAGAAACTCCATTGTCATTTGGGATATCGATGGACCTGAAGGAAGTAGTGCTGATCAAAAAAACCAATACTTTTCGTCCGTCCGTACGATTCTCGAAAACTACCTACCGTCATCTCGTGTATTTGCAATCTCAGATCAATCTCTCAATCGCGCTCAAATAGCGCTTGCGGGGGTTCCAATTTTTCAACATCACATCATTAGGCACTTAGACACTCCAGCAGAACTGATGATGGAAAAACTCATTAGCGCTGCATTTAATCCAAATATTTTAGGCCTCAAACACTTTTTTCCAGCTCAAGCCCCTACACAGAAACTGACGCTAAAAAAAGCCTCGCACCGAGCTGCAGCGGTTAACGCTATTGAGGCCTTCTTTGAAAAGATGGGAGTAAAGGCTCGCCTAGCGTCCCGCGTAGCTCAAGCAACAGATGAGCTCCTCATGAACGCGATCTTCAATGCACCTCACAATAAACAAGGCCAACCGATTCGTCGCTTACTCAAACGCTCTTCAGAGGTTGAGTTTGGAAAAAATGATGTGGTTAAGCTCGAAACGATGGCGACTGAGGAGTATTTTGGCGTATGTGTCACAGACCTCTACGGCACCTTAACTCGTGATATTGTGTTTCGACTCTTGAGCAAAAATTATCGCAGCAACGAATACACTCCCCCAAGCGATCAGCCAGGAGCAGGACTAGGCATCAATGGAATTGTTGAAATGGGACTGAGCTATGCTGTCATCTGTAAACCGGGCGTACGCACGGACGCGATGATTTTCTTTCCGCGAACTCAGAATCATAAAAAGTTTCGCGAAAGCTTTCAGTTTATTTCTTACTTATAATCGTTTACCCAACTGCGGGCTGACTACTGCGCAGGATTTGCCAGAAGCCTTTGGTTCATATTGCTTTGGGTGACATCTGCAGGAATACTTTCACCCTCGGTCAATACCTTTTCCAATTTTTCACTGGATCGAATCCCGTCGACTGCGTCATTATGAAGCGCAACCCACATAGGATGCTTCTTTTCGTTAAAATTGCTCACTGCAAGTCCCACCGTTTTTGGATGCTTATCGATCCATTGACAAGCTTCTTCTTCATTCATTCCGAGTAAACTCAAAGGATTATTAGCGATATGAATCTGATCCGGTTGAGAGCCTGAAGCAAAGAGATCCATCACTAAAATACCCGTGCCTAGACCCGCAGCCACTCCAGCTAAAACTCGTCCTCCACTCGCCATCATCGATCCCACGCGATACGATCGAGCAGCTGCTGCTCCACCATTGACCGAGGACAATTCAGCCTGAATGGCTTTCAGGCCCGTAGCGACGCCTTCCATTTCAATCTTAGTAAGTTGGAGGATCGCTTTTTGTGATTTAGCCATCGGAAGGCCTACTTTGCCTCTCGCGGCAGCTTCATCAAAGGCTAAAGTATGATAATTAGTCCAATTTTTAGCAACTGACTTAGGATTTTTACTTGCTAGTGCTTCGTCGATTTCCGCTAGAGCCGCTTTGTATTCTGGAAGCTGACGAGCCATTGACTGCATCTGGAGAATTCTACCTCGGCCCCAGAAGTATAAACCAGTGACTGTTCCGGCTGCGCCAATCGTGTAACCTAACATCTCGATATTATCTCTGAGGAGAGCAAGTTTCTCAGAACAACTCACTTCACTCGTTTCTCGTACTACTTTTTTGGGAGGAGTTTCTGACTTACCCTTTGTGGCTTGACCGCCTCGTTGAACCGACTCACGATGGCGAGCCATCTCGGCTTGAACAGCAGTTTGAGCATACGCAGAATTTTGTGCAAATGAACTCAGTGAGATCACTGTCGTCATCAATAGATTGGTAATTGAAATTTTCATGGATCCCCCTTCCCTCACCTTCTATTAAGCAACGGGCGTACCGGATCCTTGAAATTTCACAAGATTTCAGTGTCTCGAAACCTCAATCGTTTCGATGGATTGGACATTAGGAAAATTTAGTCAAATTCGAATTTGATCGAGGCATCGTTATCAATCATACATGTGTATAAAACTTTGGCAGAATACTAGGGTTCACATCTGACCTGCAAACGCTCGCACTTTTGGATTTACAACTTGTGTCGATTCTGACTCTGCGGTCACTCCGTGAAGCAGCTCTTTTATACTTTGAGAAGCTACACTTTGCTGCGCAATATTCTCATTTAACATTCTTGTATAAAGAGGATGCGACCCGGATCCAAACATTTTGACGGCTAATCCTATTGTTTTAGGATGCGCATTTATTTTTGCGCATGCCTGTTTTTCGTCAAGTAAAAGTAGGCTCAGTGGATTTCTGGCTACTTCGATTTGGACTGGTTGAGGATTACCAGAAGAAAGCAACTGATAAATCGCAATCGCATCAAAGATTGCAGCCGCACCTATCGAAAGTCGCGCAGTGATTCTCGCTTTTGCTAATGCCGCCTCATCCTTTAAGAGTAAATACTGCCAGGTATTACGCAGCTCGTTCACACTCTTTCCGACTTTTATCCCACGTGCTTTATTTGCATCGTCCAATTGTTCCAATAATCGAATTGCATCTGGTCCTGAAAGATCTGAATTCAAGAGAATTTGCTTAATCGCCACTAAAGCGCTTTTTGATTGGGTTACCTTGCTATTGAGTTTAGAAACTTCAAATCCTCGAGCAACGGCAGTCGCACTCAGTAAAGTCGCAAAGGCAAGACTGAGATTGCGAGGAGTATTGAGCTCTAACAATTTCTCTTCCATCTTGCTGAGCTGCTTCCGACATGAAGCCTGCGGTTCATCAGCACGAG
>DBAE01000263.1 GCA_002291495.1 Bacteriovoracaceae bacterium UBA1018
GCCTTAGAAAGCTCGGGTGCTTCCCCTAGTACATGGCATTCACGATAGAATTGTCCAAAGACCTTCGTAACATCGACCAGGTAATTGGCTAGCTGGCTCGCCTTAGCGAAAGATAAAGTCCTTTCAAGGTGCAACGGTAACTGGCCTAGAGTTTTGATCAGCTGCAACNNTCAGGCTTAGTCAAATACTGAACCAGTGAGGCATCAAAAGTGGGTTGACTCAACCCCGCATCAGCGGCTTTTCGGATCATGCTAATGCAGCGAGTGTGAGCATACTGAAGATAAGGACCCGTCTCTCCCTCAAAATCGACCACTCTTTCGATATCAAATTCGACATCTCGAGCAGGATCCGCGTGCAGGTCATGGAATACGATTGCGCCTAGAGCGACGGCTTCAGTGATATCTTCAAGCTCTGATGGACTGAGTTTTTCAGTCGAAGAGGTACCACGGCTTTCAGCAATTTTAGCCCGCTCCGCAATCAACTGAGAAACGCGTTCTTTGGCTAGTCCCAGCACTTCCTCGAGAGTGACGAAGTTACCTTTGCGAGTCGACATCTTTGCGTCTTTAAATCGGTACAGTCCGGTTGGGACATGCTCGCATTTTGAGGCCCAAGAAAAGCCCATTTTTCTAAGAACACCAAAGACCTGCTGAAAGTGGAGTTTTTGTTCCCCACCCACAATGTAAGTCATCTTGTCGAAATTAAACTTTTCGTGACGATAGATCGCTGCAGCGACGTCACGTGTAGCGTAAATCGATCCACCATCGCTTTTTTCTAAGATGCATGGAGGTAATTCTTTTCCTTCTGTATCTGTCACAGGGACGACCCAGGCTCCTTCGCTCTGAATGAGGAGGTCTTTCTTTTTTAGTTCACTGAGAAGGGGAGCGAGTAGGTCCTTGTAATGGCTCTCTCCCCAAATGAAATCAAATTGGATGTTCAGTCGCTGATAGAGCCGATGAAATTCTTTGAGCGAAATATCAACGCACTTTTTCCACAGCGCAGTCATCTCTGGGTCGTTTTGTTCTAGTTTTCTAAATGCAGCTCGAGCCTCATCTTCGAGTGAAGGATTGGTCTCAACCGCAGCATGAAATTTTACGTAGATATCGACCAGGTCTTTGATGGTCGGTTCCGCGGGTAGATCTTTGCCATAAAGCTTAAATGCCACGGATAACTTGCCATACTGGGTTCCCCAATCACCCAAGTGATTAATCGAGATCACTTTGTAGCCACGGTAACGACCGATGCGGTCTAATGCGGCCCCGAGGCCGGTAGTGCGAAAGTGATAAATTTGAAAAGGTTTAGCTACGTTGGGAGAGCTGTATTCGAGGACCCAGGTCCCGCGCGAGTTGGCAGGTAAGCTTCCGTAAGGGTCTTTGGATTGATCTCGCAAAATATCGCTCAGAAGAGCATCAAAGGCGTTTTGTCTGGGTACGGTGAAATTAACGTAGGGACCAACCTGAGCGACTTCGAGTTCTTTTGGAACTGCGTTCTTTGCCTTTAAATCTGCAACAATCTGTTGAGAAACGGCTGGAGGCGCCTTTCGAAAGGTCTTAGCAAGCTTGAAGCATGGAAATGCGAAGTCTCCTAGCTTAGGATCGGGTGGGATCTCCAGATCCTGGGCTTCGATAGGACTTTCCAATACTTGATTCAGTGCATGAACAACGAGCTTTGCAAATCTTTCCATAATTGATGAAATCAGTCTTACGACCACTGCTTTTAATTCTCAAGGCTTGACTCTCTTTCAGGCGGCTTTTATTGCTAGGGGACCATTGGGGGGGCTTATGTGGGGTCAAGTCTTACGAATTTTAGGAATAATTGCGGCTACGAGCGCATTTTTAGGCCCATTCTCTGTCCAAGTCCCTGTCCCATTTTCAGAAAACAGCGCCCTAGCGGATGTGAATAGAGAGACGACACTCGATCCGCAAGATGTGAGCATCCTCTTTCCGCTTCCGCACGGCAAAAGCGATCGTCTCTTGCTCGCAGCCGACTCAAAGGGAAAGCATGGGGAGCTGATCCCTCAGACGACCTTTAAGCATATCCCGCTACTGACTTACGACATTCCAGAAAATGAGCTCTTCGGAAGCCTCCGAGTGGTAGGCGCGAGATTAGACCCATGTTTCACCAGTCACGTTGAAAAAGGCTCATGCCAGTATCAGATCCGATTGGTCTTGCAACCGATCATACCTAGCCGAGCACCTGACTCCAAAGGGCGATGGAATACGAAAGATGCTGCTTTGCATGCGTTTTACGATCTGAATGCTCGGGAGTGGGAGTCACTTCTGAGCGATATCAAAGAGCTGAAGGCCCAGTACCAAGTAAAGTCGAACCCTTCCATCCTGGGAGTCCATACCGAGCTACTGGCTCGCGGTTTAGATAGTGATTACGCAAACCGCCTCAAAGCGATTATTCTTTCTAAGACAGGTAAAAAGAGACTTTCTCGTCTCACTTTTTTTGTAGTGAGGATGAATGGGCATTTCTGGAAGTTCGGCGGCTTTAAAGTATCTGTGAATGAATTAGCTGAGCCGAAAAAGATTCAATTCAAAATATCAAAACTTCCCATCGCAAACATCGCTCGACAAGAAGAAGATCCAAATGAAGGAGATGTCTTTGTTCAGTCCGTTGCACGTCCGGGAGGTCTATCCGCACATGTAATTCCAATTTCAGGTGGCGGTGACACGGCCGCATACTTTATGCGGGACTTAGAGGGTAGCCCTGAGAAAGAAGTGAGGGTGCAGTTAGAAAAACTGCATCGAATTGAAAACCCTCGAATCAACACACCTGATACGGTGGACTGTTTCAGTTGTCATGCCGCGCAGTCCGCCCGTGTGGCCGTAAATAAACATTTAGGCGTCAGTAGATTGACGACGGGTTCTGAATATATTCAAAATATTAGAGTACCCGCCGAAATAGAAGAAGCAGGGTCTATGTCGATTAACTTTCGTGCCTTCGGATATTTTGGACCTAGGCCCACAATAGGACAGAGAGTGATTAACGAGACACATCACGTCTTAAGCTTTCTAAAGAGCCGAAGTAATTAATAAAGCGTCAAAAAAATATTGTTAAGGCTCTCGTCATTGTTGTCGATCAGACAAATGATGAAGAACCTCAGTTCTAAGAAAAAAATCATCTTCTTAGCAAGCACCGCGANNTTTGCTTGCTGGCGTATGGGTGGTGAAATCTAAAAAGCCAACTCATCCGAAAGGACACGATTCGGCTCATAGCTCTGACCACGGTGAGCATGCAGGAGACGCACATGATTCTCACGCAGAACACCATGCAGAGAAAAAGGGTATCGTCTCTGTCTATGCAGACGCACTCAAGAGCGTGCACCATAAAGTAAAAGCAATCCAACAAGCCGAAGAAGAGAATCGTCGTCTTAAGCTAGAAAATGCAAATCTTAGAGTGCAAGTTGAGACTCTCAAGTTTCGAGATAAAGTTCATGCTGCGCAAGAAATCACTCGCGCAAAAGAAGTTAAGCTCAGCCGCGATACAGGTACACATATTGGACGAAGTCTTGCGGGAATCGAATATCAGCCGCCAACCAACTTATTGCCGGAGCAGTTATACACTTTAGCCGTGAGCTATTTCAAAGCTCATGAAGATGAAAAAGCAGTCGTCATTCTTACTTTCTTAAGTGAGCACGATGAGGAGACTCGGTTTAAAACACCGCAAACCTACCTCATGATAGGAACTGCTTGGTATCGATTAGACAATTTAAAATTAGCGGATGCTTATTTTGAGAGAGCTTTAAAAACTAAGGCAGTGAAAGAAAACCTTCCTTTTCATGCGCAGGCCCGTCTATGGCGAGCGCTTACTGCTCAAAAAGCTAACCAATCTAAGCGAGCTCAAAAATTATTGGTCGATTTACTCGATCACCATCCACACAGTACAGAAGCTGCGTGGGTCAATACTCGTGGGCAGGTGAGGGCACCTGCTCGTGTAGAAGCACATGTAGACGAGCATGCTACTGAACAGCATGCCGAACNNGTCACATGATTCGCAAAGAGAGTAGAGCTCATATTCAAACAGCATTGAAGATCGTGGTGGCTGCTACGTCGGCCCTACTGCCTCTTCAAGCCTTTGGACATGAAGTCATACCGACCACTACTAAGTCAGTGCCATGCGCAGTACTTAGAGATTTTGATGGAGAAGTCGAGTCACTGGATGCCTCACGAACGCAACTCGTAACGGTTCAGCAAGGTGCATCGATTGAGTGTGGTGGATGGATCAGCGTAAAATCGGGTTGGGCACAAGTTCAACATCGCGATGGATTTAAGATCCACGCAGGNNCAAGTATCGGATCCGCAGGCTGGAGACAATCCAGATCACGACCATGTGCTCTTATACAAAGGGCAGATTGCAGCTTTTGCTGGCAATGGAAGCCCTGAGTTGAGCGTAATTACTGCTAACGGACGTGCTCGAATCAAAGACGGTCAGAGCATAATAGTTTTTAATCAAGATAAAGTTGAGACTCAACTCATCGTACTTGAAACGGTAGCGACACTTCAAAATCGTTTCGTTTCAAACACAGTAATGAAGGTACGAGCCGGTGAAGCTTCACAGCTTAACTTTAACTCAAATCGAGTGGTTCCTGAAGCGCCACGTGCGATTTCGATGGCATCGCTCAAGCAAAAGTTTGTGGATCTCAGATTCGGTGACAAAGAACGAGCTATAGCCGTTAAGTTTGCCGACCAGCGCGCAGAGCGTACGCTTGCTTCGAAACTGGCATCTGACGGAAAAAAATCGGGGCACGTGAAGGCTGTTAAAAAATCGAAAAAGTCCAAAACTCCTGCCGTCGAAGGCCACTATGATCAAACCGCAAAACTGTCAAAGAGAGAAAAAGCAGCGCTTGATCGACGGTGGCTTGAGCGTTTAGCGGGTGATTCAAAGAGTGCAAAGAAGATCCTTTATCCAAAGCGCTCTATTGCATCTACAAAGTCAAAAGCTTCCAAAAAGAAAAGCAAAGCCAAAGGAAAGGCTAAGCAAAACTCTGCAAGTGCAGATCCTGAACATGCTGAGAAGGAGAAGGTCCTAGAGGAACTCGGTCAAATCAAAGCAGAATAGTTTTACATTTTGGCCAGAGTTTAAATCCACGGAGAGGGTTTATGTTAAAAGCAAATCTAAAAGTAAAAGTTGTTGTTATCTCTTTGCACGTCTTACTCGGCGTCCTCTTATTGCCTTGGCAGGCGGCAGCGGGATACTTTGAGTACTCAATAGGATTTAACTTTGACCGTAGTGAGTACGGCGATGGAAGTTTTAGTTGGAGTCGACGCTGGGGGACTTCCCTTGGTTATAACTTTAGTGATATTTCTCAGATCGAAGTTTCGTTTCAAGACGTCGTCAACAGAAACCGCTACGCTGGGTTTGAGGACTCCAACTATCATGACCGAATTTATAGCCTCAATTGGGTTCAGTCTCTCTTTGGTAAAGAATTCTTTTTTAGACCTTATGTTAAAGCGGGGGTCGGTCAGCTTAACCGTACTGCAGTCGTTTCTAACTATTTGGGACGAAGACAAGAATCGAACGTCGATTCACTTACTGCAGTTGCGGGAGCAGGGATCAAAATCTCCATCACCCGTGCTTTCGGAATCCGCGTTGAAGCTACCAGCTATCTTTCAGGTGGACGTATCAAAACTTGGAGAGACAACCTGGCGGGTACCATCGGTGGATCGATTTATTTCTAATTTAGTACGAAAAGCTTTTCCGATTTTTGGGTCTCTCCTGATCCTGGTGTGTTTGTCAGGATGTGGAACCGTTCGTTACCTTTTTCAAGCGAGCAAAGGGCAGCTTGAGCTTTCTAACCGCGCACAGCCCATTGCACAGGTTCTTGAAAATGAAAGAACCTCTCCCGAGTTAAAACGACTCTTAGAGCGCATCCCGGAAATGAAAAACTTTGCTGAAGCGCATGGCATCAAGCCCACTAAAAATTATACAGAATATGTACAACTCAACCGCACGGCAGCGAGCTATGTCGTCAGTGCTTGTAGACCACTTCAGTTTGAATCCAAGAAATGGAGCTTTCCAATAGTAGGAAGCTTTCCTTACTTAGGCTGGTTTAATGTGGAAGACGCAAAAGAGTACGCAGAAGAACTGAAAAAAGAAAACTGGGACGTCGACCTCCGGGGAGCGCGTGCGTTTTCGACACTGGGTTGGTTTCGCGATCCTGTGCTTTCTACGATGATCCCCGAAGGGGATGAAGCGCTAGGTGAACTCGCAGACGTGATTATCCATGAGTCCGTGCATGCAACTAAGTACGTCAATGGTCAATCCTACTTTAACGAGAGCTTGGCAAGTTTTGTCGCAGAAAGATTGGCGCCAATCTATCTTGAGCGTGTCCGGGGCAAAGATTCGGTCGAGTACAAAGCCTATGTTGAAGCTCAGAAGGACTATGCTCTCAGAGAAAAGCTGATGCATGAGGCTTATATCAATCTTGAAAAGCTATATGCCTCCGAAAAGAGTGACGAAGTGAAGCTGCAAGAAAAAAAGGCCCTGCTGGATGAGCTCAAGCAAAAGGTGAAAGCAAAGCGAGATATCAATAACGCGACTTTGATTCAGTTTAAGACCTACGGAACAGGAATGGCTGAATTCGAGGCGCTCCTAAAAACGTGTCAATCCGACTGGCAACGTTTCCTTACGTCACTCAATCGGATTGATCGGAGTTCATTTTCAGAATCACAGCAAGAGGACTTAAAGGCTGTCATCTTGCCGCTTGTGAAGGATGGCTGTCCTTCAGGCTCTTAGTCCAAAGTGGTTGTGTCAGTTTGGATGTGGACTTTACCTTTCACATTGTGCGTGTGGTAGGTGGTGCTTAAATCACCACATTTCTGACCGTGGAAGTAACAGAAGTGATCTGTACGAGTGTTACTCACTTTGATACGGACCTTACCTGTGCCGCGGCCTTTTACGAATTCTGAGAAATCCACGATATCGTGCTTTGTTGCACCTTCGCATGGATTAG
>DBAE01000095.1 GCA_002291495.1 Bacteriovoracaceae bacterium UBA1018
ACCATGGCCGTTCCTGTTCATCTAAGCGGCAATGAATTTGACGAATATAAGCAAAATCTCCCGCACTATTCGAGCGTTGTGGTTGGACCAGGACTTGGTCTGAGACCTGAAGGTAAAACGTTACTTGAGATACTTCTCAGCTCCTATCCGGGTCCCATGGTCATCGATGCTGATGCACTTAATCTGATTGCTGATCATCAGATGCACGATCTCTTAGTCAATCGTCGCGCGCCAACTGTCCTGACCCCTCATCCAGGTGAAATGGCTCGACTCCTTGGTGTACCTAAAGAAGAAGTGACTCGAGATCCAGTCGGCATGCTCAAGGAAGCAATTAAGATGACCCATGCTACTGTCTTATTAAAAGGAGCAGCAACACTCATTGGCTCGGTCGATGATGTTATGTATTTGAACCATTACCCGAATGACGGAATGGCCACTGCAGGAAGTGGCGATGTCCTTGCCGGGATGATCGGCGGGTTATTAGGTCAGAAGATGGATGCTTTTGAAGGAACATTGTTAGGTGTGTACCTTCACAGTTTGTCCGGAGATTTTGCCGCAAAAGCATACGGCCATCGAAGCATGACTGCTTCAGATATTATCGAGAATATTCACAATGCCTTCAAAGAAATCAAAAAACCCATCGATCCGTCTCTTACCTTGGAAAGTCGTACAAGGATTCTCTGAGGCCCAGGTCGAGGACTTAGCTCGTACGCTAGCCAGTGAGATCAAGGCAGGGATCAACGTCATCCTTGAGGGAGAAATGGGTGCGGGTAAGTCTACTTTTGCAAGAGCGCTCATTCGTGCATTAGGTGTTCATCAGCCTGCTGAAGGCAGTCCAACATTCTCAATCGCACACGAATACCGATCCGAGCGTCTTCAGACTGACGTCATTCATATTGATTTGTACCGGATGAAAAATGAGTACGAAATCGAGGAAGCAGGTATTGCCTCTTATTTCTGGGAACGAGGAGGGATCGTACTCATTGAGTGGTTGTCTAATTTTCCAGAGTTTGAAGCGGAAGTGAAAAAACAGCCCTACTACTTAGTGTCATTACGAGTATCTGAATCTTCGCCTGAACTGCGAAATGTTGAAATTTATGCCGCTTTGGGTGCTGCTGAAAAGAGATGAAGGATTTTAGGAAGCTGAATCTTCATATGAGTCGGTGAAACCAACGCAAGCATTCCGCGACATGACGCTTGAGTTCCTATTCGTACAAGCACAAACCACTCATCGGCGCCTACGGCAAATACCTCACGAATAAAGCGATTTTGAGCCATATGCACTGTAGTCCCCCCCGAAGTGGTTAGGGGATCGAGCTCAACATAACCAGCAGTCAGAAAGTGATTCCAAAGTTCCGGAGCAATTTTAGAATTCCACTTCATGCCTTTCCAAGCATTCTTCTTTCTTTGTGATGCCCAGGATGCTGAAGCCGCTAGCTGAATTTGTTGAGGAGTCGAGGACGGATCCATGCTGAGAAATAATGCGCCACTGAGATTAGCTGTATCGATCAAATTAATAAGCGCTTTAGCCATTGGATCGGCGCCGGTGCGTAAAGTTTCGATCTCCCAAGCGAGTAGCTCTTGGATCGGTGCTTGTGGTTTTCTTTGAGCGCGTTTCACTTCGGCAGAGTGATGGACCACAGTGGCTTGGTAAGGGGCTGCTGCGGACGGCAATCCGGAGGTATTCTGAGCAGGCGGCGTAGGATCTACGGGTGATCCAATTTCNNAGTTCGATTCCGGTACTAGCCGGCTCAATGGTCTCAATAGGCATCGCAATTGGCATGGGCGAGGCCGAATCAGCCGCTTGGATGGTGACCGGCTCTGCACTTGGAAGGGGTGAAAAACTGTCCGGTATATCTAAGGGTTCGGTGGGTTCAGGAGGCGGAGGCGGCATCTTCGGAGACGGCCGGGTGGACTCAAGAGTCTTGCGGTTTAAAAGGCGACTGACACTAGGAATGTCAATCATTCCAGTGATTTCGGCGTCAATAGTAAAGCGTTTACCTTTTTCGTCAGACATACGATTTTTAAGGGAAGTGCCCCCTGTATGAGGCTTTTCGGCATATTTTGGACAAACTGTAGAATACCTAACTGAAAAAACCCGGATTAGTAGTTGACGCGCCAGATACAGCATGATACGCCCAATAACAGGATTTGTGAGAGGGAATAGGGAGAATTTAAAAAATGCGTTTAACCTCTAAGGGACGATATGCCGTCCGAGCGATTCTAGATTTAACATTCAACTCCAACGGACGACCCGTTCGTCTGCAGGAGATATCGGAGCGTCAAAAAATTTCGCTTCACTACTTGGAGCAGCTCTTTCGCCGGCTTAGAAAAGGCACTGTTGTAAAAAGTGTCCGTGGTCCAGGCGGAGGATATGTGCTTTCACGTTCAATGGACGAAATCTCCATTAAAGACGTGTTAGTCAGCGTGGGCGAAAACATTAACCCAGCGCGCGACTTGGTAGGATCAACCGATATCAAGAGTGATACTGTTGAGTTTATCTTGACGAAAACTTACTTCGAAAATTTAGGCCTCATCATGCAGGAGTATTTAACTACAACTTCTGTAGGTGACCTCATTCGTAAAGCTCGTGGAACCCAAGAATTACCTAAATCGGCAACTAGCCTTTTAGATAACGCTGGCTTCCAAATTCCTGCTGCTCAAGTCAATGCAGGCAAGAGCCGCGATTTATCTTGATTCAAATGCTGGAGCGCCTCTTCACCCTCGTGTGATTGAGGCGCTTTCTGCTTTCTTCTTAGGAGACCCAGTCTCACTGGCTGGAAATCCATCTAGTCTTCATTCTCATGGCCGCTTCCTCAAGCGTTGTCTCCATGAAGCAAAACGCCAAATCATCAGTTCGCTTTTAGATCTAAAGCCCAACCCTCAAAATCTCACGCACGTAAAACTCCCGATCTCTGAGGAGCAGCTCCTTTTGACATCTTCAGGGAGTGAGGCCAATCAGACAGCAATACGTTCCGCGCTCGAATCTCTTTTTCAATCTGGCAAGAAAGTGCACTGGATCACAAGCCCGGTTGAACACGACGCTACTCGGCAGATGATCGCTTGGGTCCAAGACCGTGGGGGTGAGGTGGATCTTGTGTCGATCACTCGATCAGGCCAACCTGATCCCGAATCACTTTCTCGCTTAATTCGTCCAGACACTTCCTTAGTTAGTTTGATTTGGGCAAATAATGAAACAGGTGTCCTTACGGATGTAAAAAGTATCCGCGAAGTATTGAAGAAGTATCAGATTCCTCTGCATCTTGATGCGGCGCAAGTCTGGGGAAAATGTCGATTGGACCTCCTTGAAACGGGAGCAGACTGGGTGAGCTTTTCAGGCCACAAAATCGGGGCACTCTCTGGCGTAGGGGTTTTATGGGCCAAAGATCCAAAAAAAAAGATAGAGCCGCTTGTTCTAGGTAAACAGCAACAAGGACATCGAGGAGGTACAGAGAACTTTCTAGGTATGATCTCCCTTGGGGCTGCCGCGTCGGCTATTGATGTCGAAGCTTTTACGAGTTGGACAAAACCGCTGAGAGACCGGCTCGAAAGTGAAATTACTCAACTAATTCCTGGAACTCTTGTTAATGGACTTGGGGCGGATCGAGTTCCCAATACGCTTAATTTAAGTTTTGAAGGCTTAAATAAAGGAGATTTAGTAGCAGCGCTTGATCTTCAAGGCTATTCTGTCAGTGCAGGATCTGCATGTGCGAGCGGGTTGACTGAACCCTCGCACGTGCTTCTTGCGATGGGACTATCTCAAGGCCTCGCGACTTCTGCATTGAGGATATCGCTTGGAGTTCATAACAGCTGGGATGAGATCCATGACTTTCCAAATGTCTTAAATCGAATCGTGACTCGAATGAGGGGATGAAATTGAGCGATCGCGTCGCAGTTGCAATCAGCGGTGGGGTGGAGAGTGCGGTAGCAGCAGCACTCCTTAAAAACCAAGGCTTCGATGTTGAAGGGGTGCACTTTAAAATTACTCCGAGCTGTGCGTTTGAGTCTCGTTGCTCTTCAGCGCATCTGACCGAAGATGCTGTCAAGATCTGTGAGCAGCTCGATATTTCCTGCCACATCATCGATGCAAGCGACCTATTTGAACATGAAGTGATTGATCCATTCATTCACGATTACCTACAGGATCGCCTGCCTAGTCCGTGCGTGAGCTGTGATAAAAACATCAAATTTAAACTCCTTGAAGAAAAAGCGGATCAGCTGAAGTGCACATGGGTTGCTACGGGGCACTATGCACAAGTCATTCAAGACGTACTGAAAAATCGAGCTGTACTCTTGCAAGCTTTGGATGCCGCCAATGACCAGAGCTACTTTCTGTACTCACTTTCACAAAAAACTCTGCAACGTACACTGATGCCTTTAGGCGGGTTAATGAGTGAAAAAGTGCTGAAACTAGGAATCGAGCTTGGGATCGAAAAACCTAATCCCATGAAGTCTCAAGAATTCTGTAATGTCGGTCAGCCCGGTTATGAGGCATTAATTGAGAAGAGAAGCTCCCCACACTTTCGCTCTCCTGGCACCATCAGAACTGTACACGGAGAGATCGTTGGTCAGCATGCCGGTCTCTATCACTATTCGATCGGTCAAAAGCCACGAGAAAACCTCTCCATCGAAAATCCCCACGAGTATTATGTCGCGGGCTACGATGTCCTCAACCAAGCACTTATCGTAGGTAAGCAAGAGATGCTTTATCACAAGGATTGTATGATTCAGGGTTTGACCTGGGTGAGGGCCCCAGACGGAGTAAGACGTCTCCGTTGCCTGGCTAAGATTAACCCTCGGCACGAAGCGGCCCAGGCTCATGTCACCCTTTATGAAGGCTCCTACGCACAGGTTGAATTTGATGAGCCTCAACGAGCAATTACTCCTGGCCAGGCCATAGTGTTTTACGAAGGCGCTGAGGTCTTAGGTGGGGGAATTATTGAGCATATAGGTGGAATATCCGTTTAATCTAGCTTATAGAGCTAGGTGTCATGGCTCAAAAGCGTTACCTACTTAAGACCTTAGGCTGTAAGGCAAATCTCTACGATAGCCAGCTGATTGAAGCGGAACTTCAAAAGCGAGGTTGGATTGCAGCCACTCATCACGAGGCCGATACTGCGGATCTCTGTATTGTAAACAGTTGCACTGTTACAGATGAGGCCGATCGACAAAGCCGCAAAATCGCGCAGAAGATGGCGAAAGAAAATACGGGCACCAAGGTGGTCTTCACAGGCTGTGGTGCTGAAGTGGAGCCTGAGCAAGTCGCTGCAACACCTGGAATTAATTATGTCGTTGGCAACCGAGATAAACCTACTCTGGTCGATCTCGTACTGCGTGCGATCGACGATCCGAAGAGCGAAAATGGAATCCTCGGACGAGCAGAAAACTATGAAGCGCTCCTTTCTCGCCATCCGATGGATCGGGAGTGGGCTGCACCTGAAAGTGCATTTTTACTTCCGCCTGCTCATCTCCGAGGTGAAGCAGGGCGTACGCGAAGTTTTCTAAAGATCCAAGAAGGTTGTAACTCGTTTTGCACCTACTGCGTGATTCCCTATGGCCGTGGTCCTTCTCGAAGCTTGCCCATTTCCAATGTTATTTCGCAGATTCAGGACCTTGTAGCTCAAGGAATGCGTGAAGTTGTAATTACTGGGACTAATATTGGTGACTACGGTTCTGACTTAGGGTTTGAACCGGGTGTGGCCGATCTTTTTAAACAAATACTAGATCAAACTAAGCTTGAAAGACTTCGTGTAAGTTCTTTAGACCCAACTGAAATTACGCCTGAACTGATAGCGCTTATGAAAAGCGATCCGCGCTTTTGCCCCCACTTCCATGTTTCGCTTCAAAGCCCGCACTCAAGAGTGCTTAAGCTTATGAAGAGGAAGTATGCATTTGAGCAGGTGCAGGAATGTTTGGAGCAAATCGCAGAGATCCCAGCACCCATAGGCGGCGTCTATGTCGGCATGGATGTGATTACAGGCTTTCCTGGCGAGGGAGAGGATGAGTTTCAGTGGGGATATGAGGCGTTAAAAGCTTTGCCTTGGACTCGCCTTCATGTCTTTCCATATAGTGAACGGGATGGGACCCCTGCTACGCGTCTCCCTCATTCGGTGCCTCAGTCTAAGCGCGTACAAAGAGCCCACGCACTCAGAGAGCTGAGTCTTCAGCGTCTCAATACCGTTCATCAGTCCATCTTAGAAGATTATCGCTCCAAGCAGAGAGTGCTCTCGCAAGTGCTTTTAGAAGGTCCGGTCAAAGGACCCTCGCCCGAAAAGGTTTGGGTTCCGGGGTATACGCCTAATTATGTCCGAGTGTTAATTCCTGTTAACACCATCGAGGAGGCACGTGCACTTCAGAACCAATTGGTTTCAGTTGAACCGATCAGTGTGGTGTCAGATAGCACCGCAGGCGATTTAGCTGTTTTAGGTTCAGTAATTAGATCAGATATTAGAAATGTTTAGAAATTGATGGGTTGATTATTTGACTATAACAGGCAGTTATTATATACCTTTTTCGGTTTTATGATGAACATAGAGCGATTGCAGCAGCGCCTAGGCTACACTTTTGGAGACCGAGCAGTATTGCTCCAGGCGCTGACGCATACTTCCTATGGTCATGAGTACCTCCAAGAAAAGCCTTATGCGCTACGCGATAACGAACGGCTCGAGTTTTTAGGGGATGCAATCTTGGATGTCATCGTCTCTGATATCTTGATCGAGACTTTTCCAAGCGCCAACGAAGGCCAGCTTTCTAAGATGCGCGCGGCCGTTGTGAACGAAAAAACTCTGGCCGAACTAGCTAAATCCATCTCACTTCAGGATGTGGTTCGCTTAGGTAAGGGCGAAAGTCAGACGGGCGGAAACTTAAAGCCATCCATTTTATCAAGTACACTTGAGGCGCTGATTGCCGCAATTTATTTAGATGGCGGCTTTAGTGCGGTTTATCCAGTCGTTAGGCATCTATTTGCGCCCTTATTTGTCGAAGAGCGAGATATTCGAAGTTTTTCAGACTCCAAAACCCAGCTTCAAGAAATTATACAGGCCCGATTTAAAGTCACTCCGACTTATCATCTGCTCAGCACAGAGGGCCCTGATCATGCAAAGACCTTTCA
>DBAE01000053.1 GCA_002291495.1 Bacteriovoracaceae bacterium UBA1018
AAACGATTCTTAGTGCTATTCATAAGACCGCCTTTTCGAGGCCATCTTGCAACGACTTACAAAATTTGGCAAAAGCTTCTTCGAAACCAATTTTCTCAGCTTTGACAAATTGTCGGTTTAATTTTTTCTAAATCTTTGGATTCGACAATTTGTCAAAGTAAGCAGCTGAATGGATTTTCGGAAGTATGTATTATAATATTTTTACGCACACCGTTAGTGGTGGCGCCATTTTCCTGACTGATGATTTTTCCGCAGATTTGCAGTGTTTTTTGTACAAATTTAGAGAGTCAAAAAACGAAAATAAAAAATATATTTTTTTTCAATTGTTGGCATCGCTCTTGCGTTAGATCNNGTTCTCGGAGCTGACTCAAAATGCACCACGGCTCCTGGCAGCCGGCGCTGAGAAAACTCAGTGGATCAAAACAACTTTGCAACGTCAAGGCGCTGGCACCTATGGAGTGCTTGCAACGATTCTTCTCAGCACCTACTTTTTGAGCGATCTATCTGCCCTACTCCTTGAAAACTTTATTCCAGAACCTCCGGTTTCACGTTCATTTCGTACAGGTGGTTTTGATCAGAGAACCAAGAGCCAGGAAGAATACCAAGCGATCGTCGGGCGAAATTTATTTAGCAGCAAAAATCTCATTCCAGGTGAAGAAGGCCAACCTGAAGATCAAGGCGGGGCGCCGATTAAGAGCAGCTTACCTCTTAACTTGATTGGTACTGTTATTCTTCGTGATGAACTTAAATCCATCGCCACAATCGAAGACAAATCAGCATCAGTAGTTTTCCCGGTACGTATGGATGACGAGATTCCAGGTAAAGCAAAAATTTTGAAAGTTGAACCGACTAAGGTGATCTTCGTCAATACTTCGTCAGGAAGACGCGAGTTTATTGAACTCCCCGAAGATCTCCAGACGTCCAATGCTCGAATCAGCCTCGGCACGCCAGTTGTTAAACGCGGTGGTGGCGGTTCAGGTGTAGAAAAAGTGTCACCTAATCAATTTAATATCGCCAAGTCAGAAGTTGACCGAGTCATGGCTGACTTTAACCAAGTACTCACTCAAGCTCGAGCGGTTCCAAATATCGAAAATGGCGTAACGACGGGTTTTAACCTTTTTCAAATTGTGCCAGGAAGCATCTACGACAAACTCGGGCTGCAGAATGGCGATACGATCACCGGATTAAACGGCGAACCGCTCAATGATGTAGGCAAAGCAATGAACCTACTCACTGAGCTTCGCAGTGCTAACCATCTTGAGCTGACCATTAAACGTAATGGTAAGCCGATGAACTATACTTATGACATCCGTTAAGGAGTGCGACATGGGACCGAACGTAAACACCTCAGTATCTAAGATGAATGAGCCAAATGAGGTCACGATGGCGATTCCTTTAAACTGGCTGCGAATCCTGGCTGGACTCAGTTACATCATCGGAATGGGTGGACTCGTCGCTCTGATGGTTCACAATGGTTGGGCACAAGACCGAAGAGGCACTGACCCAAGTAAACCATTTAATCCTTATGCTCCTCCTCCTCGTCCAGGCACCCCAAGTGGTGATTATTTCGACGATGAAGCAGAAGAAGATTTTGAAGTCGACGATGGATTTGCTGGAGCTCCACCTAGCGGTCGAGGCGGCGGAAACCAAGGTGCTGCAGGCGGAGACGAAGGTTATCAACCTTCCAATGGTGGAGGCATCAGCGTAGGTGGTTCCACAGTTGGAGGCATCATCTCAGCTGAGAAAGAACCACCTGCTGCAAGAGTGGATGATGAAGGTGCCGTCGGAAGCAAAGAAGTCATTACAGATTTTAACTTCCCAGATGCAGATATCTTAGACATCGCTAAAGCACTTGGAAAACTCACTGGCAAAAACTTTCTTTTGGACAAAGACGTTAAAGGCCGCATCACCATTATTTCAAACTCTCCGGTCACTGTTGCAGACGCGTGGAGAGCTTTTTTAACTTCATTGGATATGAACGGATTTGCTCTCATTCCATCCGGCAAGTTTATTCGAATTGCTCGTCAACGTGATGCACGTGATAAGCAGCTCAAAACCTATACCGGCGATTACTCTCCAGACACAGATGCATTGATCACTCGCCTCTTTCCTTTGAAATATTTGAGTGCAGAAGAAGTGGCTCGTAACTTCAGAAGCTTCATGCCTGCTAACTCTCGAATTATTCCTTATGAACAAACCAATACCGTTATCGTTACGGATACAGGTTCAAATATCGCTAAGCTCAACAAGCTTCTCGAGATCTTGGACGTCGAAGGTTACGATGCAGGTATCGAAGTTATTCCAGTCAAACACGCCTCGGCAGTCGAACTATCAAAACTGATTGATACTTTGATTCCAGGTACACCAAGCGCTGCTCCGGGCGGCGGACCACGTTTTGGAGGCGCAGCTGCTCGCTTCACCGCTCGCCGCACTAAAGAAGGCGGTATTATCAATACAATTATCGCTGACGAACGAACGAATAACTTAATTGTTCACGCCAACCAACGTGGCGCAGATCAGGTCAGAGAACTTCTTTCTAAACTCGATAAAAAGGTGCCAATCGTTACGGGTGGCGGCAAAGTTCATGTGGTTTATCTCCAGTTTGCCGACGCTGAGCAAATCGGAACCACTCTCAATAATCTATCTCAAGCAGCTGCAACTGGATTAAGACCAGTAACTCCTGCAGGAGGTACTGGAACCGGAACAGGCGTCAACCCAGTCCAGGCAACATTATTTGAAGGAAGTATCAAAGTATCACCAGACAAAGCGACTAACTCGTTGGTGATTACTGCGTCCCCTTCTGACTTCTTGACTATCCAACGCGTGATCAACCAGCTTGATATTCCTCGCGACCAAGTTTACGCCGAAGTTGTCATCATGGAAGTCACCATTGGAAGAGACTTCAATTTTTCAACTAACGTGATTAATCCATCCAATGGTATCGGATTCTTGCCTAATCAAGATCTATTAGGATTTTTGAGTAATCCCCTCGCTACAAAAGGTGCGGTACTTGGCTTTAAGGCGGGACAAGAGACGACTATTCGTATTGCTGGCCGTGATGAGAAGGTTTCGGGAGTGCAAGGTTTGATCAAAGCGATCCAAACCAACTCGAAAGCAAACGTCTTAGCAACACCACAAATTTTGACTTTGGATAATACTGAAGCAACATTTGAGACGGCTGAATTAATTCCGTTGCCAACAACTAACGCAATTCAAGGAGCCGGAGTAGCGACATCGATTACAAAAGAGAGAGTCTCACTTGCGATTACAATCAAGCCGCAAATCAATAAGCTCTCTAATTTTGTTAAGCTTGACATCAATGCTAAACTTGCAGACATCACACGCCGAGAACTTCCTTCAGCAGTAGCAAGTCTTGCATTAGCGACCAGCGAGAGAAATGCAAAAACCTCTATTGTAGTTGCTGATGAAGATACTGTAGTTTTGGGCGGTCTTGTAAGAGACAAACAAGAAGACGTCGTTTCAAAGATCCCAATCCTAGGAGATATTCCTCTCCTCGGTTGGTTGTTCAGATCAAAAGAAAGCTCGTCTGCTAAAACCAATCTTCTGATTTTCATAACTCCGAAGATTATTAGACAGTACGAAAGCATCCGCACGGTCTTGGATCAAAAACTCAAAGAACGTGATGAATTCTTGGAACGAAATACAGGCGGCGACGATACAATGCGCCCATATCGGGACAATATTATTCGACGTCTTCCAGATATGAAAAAGATTCTCTCGTCTAAGCCACAACGCTTTAAGACGATTGATTCAGGAGTAGATGAGTCGGGAGAGACCGCACTTGAAAGAATGCGCGATCAAAACGCGAGACGTGAAAGCACGTTGGCTCCTAACCCTGGACAAACCCAGTCGGGTTCGTCTTTGACCGCGCCAAACCAGGGCTCTTTGAACCCTGCTCAGCCGGCCATACCGAACACTGGAACTCCAGCACCTCAAGCTGAGAATGCTGTACCGCCAGAGGATTTCCCTCCTCCAGCGGAGTTCTCTGAACCGACTATGTAATGGAGTTGAAATGAACCTGGTTGCACCAAAATTAGGAGAACTGCTACTCAAGCATACCTCTTTGACCGAAACTCAGCTCAATGAAGCGCTCGAGATTCAGGCCAATGAGGGAGGACTCTTAGGCGAAATCCTAGTTCGCCGAAACATGATCTTACCTCACGAGATCATGCGAGCTCTTTGCATGCAGTTAGGGATCCAATTTGTAGAAGATTTGAAGCCCAATGAGATCGACCCCGCTCTCGTTGCTCAAATCCCAATCAATTACGCCAAGACCAAAGAGATCATCCCGATTGCAAAGGAACAAAATCATCGTGGAGAGATCCTCGTCGTAGCTGCCTCTGACCCATTCAACGAAAGTATCTTGGATGACCTCCAAGTACTCACTGGCCATCCTGTTCGCCTTGCCGTGAGTACAAGCATGCGAATTCAAGACGCGATCAACCGCGTCTATGAACGAAGCACTGCTAACATGGTTGAAAAGATCGAAGGCGAATTCGACGAGACTTATGATTTAGAAGGCCCGATCGATATCTTGGAAGCCACCGAAGACGACGCTCCGGTGATCAAATTTGTGAACTCTCTCTTGTTTCGCGCAGTCAAAGAAAAGGCTTCCGATATTCATATCGAACCCTTCGAAAAAGAGTTTGTCGTTCGTTATCGCGTTGACGGAGTCCTCTACGATGTTATCCGCCAACCGAAGAGAGCACATGCTGCTATCTCGTCGCGGATTAAGGTCATGGGTACTCTCGACATCGCTGAAAAGCGCTTACCGCAAGACGGACGTATTAAGATTAAGATTGCTGGTAAAGATATCGACATCCGTCTTTCGACCGTTCCTTGTATGTATGGCGAACGTATTGTCATGCGGATTTTGGAGCAAACTGGCAGTACTGTCCTGACGCTCGAGCAGCTCGGTTTTTCGGAAAAAAGCCGAGATCTCATCGAAAAGCTCATCTTTAAAAAGTACGGAATCATTCTCGTCACCGGCCCTACTGGTAGCGGTAAATCCACTACTCTTTCTGCCTGTCTGGTTAAACTCAGCAGTCCAGAGAGAAACATTCTTACAGTTGAGGATCCGGTTGAGTACCAAATTGCTGGCGTCAACCAAGTTCAAGTCAACGCCAAGATTGAGCTGACTTTTGCCAGGGCACTCCGCGCTTTCTTGCGACAAAACCCAGATATCATCATGGTCGGAGAGATCCGTGACCGTGAAACGGCCGAGATCGCAATCAATGCTTCGCTCACCGGACATCTGGTTTTATCTACCCTCCACACCAACGATGCTGCAGGATCTGCGACTCGTCTGATGGATATGGGAGTCGAGCCATTCCTCGTAGCGAGCTCTCTTCTGGGTGTTATTGCACAGCGCTTGATTCGTAAGGTCTGCACGAAATGTCGTGAAGCCCACGCTCCAAGTGACTTTGAGATGCAAGAGTTAGGTCTTCAAAGACTTCCTGAAGGTTCAAAAATCTATCGCGCTGTTGGGTGCCCAAGTTGTGCGCAAAGCGGATATTCGGGCCGAACAGTTATTCATGAGCTACTGCTCGTTGATGACGTGATTAGAAGCCTTATCGTTAAAAGCTCAGACGGAAATGTCATTAAAAAGGCAGCCGTCTCTGCGGGAATGATCACACTTCGTGAGGATGGAGTTCGCAAGGTGCTTCAAGGCATCACAACTGTCGACGAATTGATGCGTGCGACTCACTCGGAGGTTTAAATCTAGCCATGGCTCTATTTGACTACAAAGCTTACAGTCCAGACGGAAAATCTCAGCGAGGTACTGTCGAGGCTGAAAATCAAAAAGCCGCGAGACAGAAACTTAAGAAACAGGGTCTTTCTGTCTATGAGATCCATGAAAAAGCGAGCGTTCGCGGCGAACAAGCGAGCTCTGTACCTTTCGTTGGAAACCGCGTTAGTGGCAAAGACGTAGCCTTAATGACACGTCAGCTTGCGAGCTTAGTGAAAGCAAATATTCCACTGGTAGAAGCCCTAACCGCGCTCGTCGAGCAAGTCGAAAGGCCAGCGCTCAAGGTTGTTCTGGCCCAAGTGAGACAGGACGTTAACGAAGGGATTAGCTTGGCAAAGTCCATGCTCAAGCACCCTAAAGTTTTCGATACGATCTTTGTCAATATGATCGAGGCCGGCGAAAGCTCCGGTACATTAGGACTCATCCTTTTGCGTCTAGCCGATCTTAAAGAAGCCCAGATGCGTTTACGCAGCAAAGTGATTTCAGGAATGACCTACCCCGCTCTTATGATGGGTGTCGCATTGATTCTGATGTTGGCTATCTTTACTTTTGTTATTCCTAAGCTCACCAAAGTTTTTGAATCTATGAATAAGCCAATGCCGCCTACCACTAAGTTTTTGATTATGGTGAGCGATACACTTGTCAATTATTGGTACTTATTTGCGATTGCTGCTTTCTTGATCGTTACGATGTTTACTAAGTACATTACATCTAAGGCAGGCAAGCCGAAATGGGACGCTTTTCGTCTCAAGGTACCAGTTATCGGACCACTCATCCGGCTGATTGCAGTGACCCGCTTTGCCAGCACTATGGCTACACTTCTGGGGAGTGGCGTTCCGATCTTGACGGCAATGAGTATTTCAAAGAACCTTGTTGGAAATACGCTGATTGAACAAGCTGTCAGCAATGCTCGCGAAAACATCACCGAAGGTCAGTCGATTGCTGAACCTTTGCGAAGAAGCGGGCAGTTTCCCCCATTGGTCATTCACATGATTGCCATTGGCGAAAAAACAGGTGAGCTTCCTGACATGTTGAAAAACGTGGCAGAAACCTACGAGGAACAAGTGAATACGAGGATCGAAGGAATGACTACTCTACTTGAACCCGTGATGATCATTGGCATGGGGGGAATGGTCGGATTTATTGTGTTCTCAATTTTCGTACCTTTACTCGATATCAGTAATATTGGTTAGCAGCAGTAGTAGTCATTCAGAGGAGAAAAAAATGAAAAAATGGAATCTTAAGAAGTTAGTTCAGTTAGCGAATAATCAACGAGGCTTTACCTTGACCGAAATGCTCATCGTGATCGCCTTGATCGCTTTGATTGGAACTATCGTCACCGTGAACGTCACAAGTAAGTTTGCTCGATCCAAAGTGGATGCAACCAAGATCCAGATGAAACAATTGGGCGTGGTTTTGGATGATTTCCGTCGTGAGTGCGGATTCTACCCACTGACCGAACAAGGCCTAGATGCATTGGTGAAAAAGCCGATGCCAATTGGAACACGCGATTGCAAAAACTACGATCCAGAAGGTTACATCAAAGGCGGAAAAGTCCCACAAGACGGATTTGGACGCGACTTCTTGTACGAATCTGACGGCAATAAGTATGTCATTCGCTCCTTGGGCAATGATGGTCAAGCCGGTGGAAATGACAACGACCGCGACTTGAGTTCTGACGACATTTAATCACCATGCAGCTCAGGGCCAATCGTTCTCCATCATTCCTTACTACTCCATCAGGGTTCACTTTAGTCGAACTCCTAGTTGTAGTAGCGCTAATGGGAGCGATTGGCCTATTTGCTTTGCCGAGCATTAGTAACTTTTTCAAAGTTTCTCTCAACTCGACCACTCGGGAGATGGCCTCGCTCATTAAAGAGACATACAACTCCACTGCGATGACAAAAAAAGTGCATCGTCTTGTCTACGATTTTAAAGAAAATAAATTTTGGGTAGAAGTTGGTCCCGCAAACGTCCTGATGGACACGGCAGCCACAAAAGAAAAAGAAGAAAGGCGTCGGCGTTTTGCTAAGCCAGGCGATGAACCGAAAGGCCCCGCTTTTGCGTTGGCCAAGAGTGTCACTCGAAAACCGATCTCGCTTCCAAGAGGAGTCGAGTTTGAAGATGTCCAGACGGAACAAAGTAAAGAGCCCATCACCGAAGGCAAAGCTTACACTCACTTCTTTCCTCAAGGCATTATTGAACAGACCACGATTCATCTGAAAGATTCATCCAATCACCATATCACTTTGGTCATTCATCCACTGATTGGCCGAACAAAAGTCATCGACCGGTACGTTAAGCAAGAGGAGGCGCTCAAAGAATGATCCGCCACCTTCGTCAGACCCTCCGTTCTGAAACTGGATTTACTTTGCTCGAAACCATGATCGCAATGGCAATTATGCTCGTCGCATTTGCCTCTATCCTCATGGTCGAATCTTCGAGCATCAATACTTCAGCCAAAGCCAGACAGATGAATGTGGTAGGCATGCTTGCTCGAAACAAAATGATCGAGACCGAGTTTGAGATCGAAGGCAAACCCTTCAACGAAGTTAAGAAAGAAGAAACAGAGCAGTTTAAAGAGCCGTATCAAGACTACACGTGGACTCGCACCGTAAAGGAACTGAAATTTCCAAGTCTCAATACCGGTGGTGCTTCTGCAGCGAACGGTTCGAATGAAACAGGCGGAGCAAATCCTGCCGGCGGAGTAGACATGATCACCGAGATGATCACTAAACTCATGACCAAGTACCTTTCGGGAGCGATTCGCGAAGTTACAGTGACAATTAAATGGAAACGCGGGAGCGGAGAACAAAGTTTTTCGGTTTCAACTTATTGGGTCGACCTCAATCATGAATTTGAATTTAACCAATAACCTCATCAGCCGAATACACTCGCGGCTCCCCAATCGGCTAACCGGTCCGCGGGCTGGCGGTCTTCGTCCGCTTCAAGCGGGTTTCACTCTCATTGAGCTATTGATAGCGATGTTCCTTCTGGTCGTCATTAGTCTATCGATCTATCAGTCGACTACACAGACCTATCGCCTTCGTGAGATCCTGATGAACGAGGGAGACTTCTACAACGGCATTAGGCTCTCCATGGGGATTATGGAAAGAGATATTTCGTTGATCTACTCTCCGATTAACCTCACCACTTTTGACCCACAGACTCCTCAGGACAGGAATCAAAACGTATCTCCTGAAGTGCAAGCGATCATCTCTTCGGACTTAGGCCGTCCGTCGGCATTTTGGACGGGAGCTTTTGATAAAACCGGGATCAGGCCCTCTCGTTTTGTCGGAACCTCGAACCGAATGACTTTTATCTCTCGTTCTCATCAACGAGTATATAAAGAGAGTCCAGAGTCTGAGTTTACAAAAATTGTGTATGAACTACGGGACGAACGAGCGCTTAACCAAGACAATAACAGCAAAGTTCTATTTAAGATTGCCGACACAAGCGCCTTCGAAGACCAAAATAAACGTGACACCTACCAGCGTACCTACCCGCTTTTGCACGGAATTAAAAATCTCAGTTTTCGTTATTACCGAAAGGACAAAAAATCATGGCTTTCGTCATGGGATAGTGATTCCAATGACGATTTGAGAAACAAATTTCCAGATATCGTCGAAGTGAAAATTGAAGTGGCTGGTCCATCCCGCCTTCACTTTGACGGTCTCTATTACTTTAGACCGGAGATACCGACTTATGGCTTGGATCCAAGCTCTTAAAAAGGCTCTTCGGTCCCTTCAAAAGAGAGACCGAGTCGCCTCAGACAATCAATCTGGCATCGCCCTTTTTATGGTGATAGCGGCGATGACTATTTTGTCGATCCTCGTGACTGAGTTTACTTATATTGCTCAAGTTAACTCACGCATGGCATTTGATAGCCTTGATCAAATCAAAGCGCACTATCTCGCAAAGAGCGGCTTTAAACTCTCACTGCTGCGCCTTAAGGCATATAAGCAGGTCAAAGAATTTGTCGACAAAATGGGCAAGGATCAGAAAAACGCTGTATCTAAGACTACGATCGATAAGATCTGGAATTTTCCCTTCTTCTATCCGTTTCCAACTGAACTCCCGGGTCTATCCCTCACCGACAAAGATGCAATTGCAAAATTTCAGAAGGAGTCGAGCTTAGAGGGAAAATTCTCGGCCGTAATTGAATCAGAGTCATCCAAGATCAATCTCAATTCGATCTTACCGATGTTTGCGTCGACAACACCATCTACTCCTCCGCCGTCTCCAACACCAGGTGGAGAACCAACACCACCACCCACGCCAACCCCATCAGCGAGCCCTGCCGCATTTAACGCTGATGAAGCGAGACAAAGTCTTTCGGAATACTTTGCGCAGATCCTCGAAAATAAGTTCAAGGACGACCCCGATTTTGCAACTGAGTACCGAGACTTCCGGCTTGAAGAATTTATGGAAAACTTAGTGGCTTGGGCTGACCACACTTACGAGATGAAAAACTCGAGCCGCCAGGTTCTTCCTTTTAAGAAAGCGCCATTCTATTCGGTCGAAGAACTTCGCATGATCCATCCAATGGATGATGCCATGTATGATCTATTTAGTCCTAATCTCACTGTGGTCGAAACAGATGGGATCAACGTCAATACGATCAAACCACAAACCTTGCGGGCTTTCTTTCCAGCTATCACTGAAGAAGAGATCAAGGCTTTCTACGAGTTTCGCGATAACCCAGAGCAAGACAATCTCTTTAAGGCCGAAGAAGACTTTCTAAAATACATTGAAACAAACGTCGCGGCCTACACCGGCGGTCAGATGAAAACCCTCAAGGAAAACTTTGCCAAGCGAAAAGTCAGATTTGTGACCGAAGAGGGCACATTTAAGATTACCGTCCTTGCTGAAGTGAACCAGGCCACACGCCTCATCGAGGCCTGGGTGCGGTTTGATGATAAGGACAAGAAAAGCGATAATCAGCAGAATAAGAACCAAAATAATCAAAATCAAAATCAGAATCAAAACCAAAATCCGGATCAACAGCCCCCCCAAGGCGGAGTAATTGATCCAAACCGACGACCGAGTTCTGGTCTTAAAATATCTTTTATGAGAATATTGTAGGTACACGCATGAGAATCTTAGGAATAGATATCGGAACTACTAGTGTGAAGGCCGTCGAGTTAGACTCGGCATTCGGTCGTCTCGTCATACACGAATACCACGAACAAGGAGTTCCAGCCGGCTCTAATCCTGTCTATGCCGCTCAACAACTCATTAGCAGCCTACCCAGACAGCCCGACAAAATAGTGACAACACTCAGAAGTAACCGGGTCACCTTCAGAAATCTCACCTTACCGACTCGTGACAGAAAAGCCATTCAGTCCAGCGTAGGCTTTGAACTCGATGACGATCTTCCATTTCCTATCGAAAGTGCAGCTTATGATTTCTCGATTGTGTCTCAGTCTACTGGTCAGAGCACAGTCCATGTTGCTGCTACGCTAAGAAAAAACCTAGAAAGCTTTCTAGGCGACCTGATCAACGCCCGCATTGATCCAGATTTATTGACTACTGAAGCGTGGGCCTATCGCACCCTATTTAATAAACTTACTCCGCTTTCAGAACAGCAGCGCCCTGTACTCTTGCTTCAAATTGGCGAAGAGCACACGACCCTTTATCTCCACTGGAAGGGCGCACCTGTGATGATCCGAGATTTTGCATGGGGTGGACGAGACCTTACCCAAGCTATCGCGCAAAAGTATGCAATCACTCTCGAGGCTGCCGAAAAAGCGAAGCTCGACAGTGGCTTTGTCCTCCCTCCATCTCAAAGAGCTGATGCAACGCCAGAGCAAGTTGAGTTTTCTGATGCGATGGCGGGAACACTCCGTGAGTTACTCCGTGAAGTTCGTCAGGCTGGGCTTTCATGTAAAAACCTCACTCATGAAAAGATTGGAACGGTTTACCTATCAGGGGGATCATCTCTGCTGCCAGGGCTATTAGGTTTCATAGCCGAAGAAACTCAAGTTTCAGTGCAACCCCTTCAAGCCTTGAGTTCAATTGCTGGTTCAGGAGTCACTTATTCCGAACAGACAGACGCTTCGTTTTCGCTGGCGATTGCTTCCGCTCTTTGCCTAGTGGGTTCTGAAAGAGGACAAGCAATTAATTTGCGCAAAGGACAGTATTCCAAACAAGGTCGGTCGACCGAGATCAATCTCAGCGCAATTAAGGGACCCTTGATTGGTGCCAGCGTTGTTCTGTCCTGTATGTTAGTTAGCCTAGCTGTACAATCCCAGGTTTACACAAGAAGACTTGATACTGCGAACACTCAGCTTGAAAAGGCTGTAAAATCCTTTTTTGGCAATCTTGCTAATAGTGCCGTCAAAAACTATCTCGCTGATCCGACCAAATTACGCTCATCGATCAGCAAAGAACTCAATAAACAACGAGAACTCGCACGTCTCTTGGGACCTAATCCCAGAAACCCCCTCGACTTTCTCAATAGCCTTTCAAAATCGATCCCTCGTGACGTTGTTGTCGATATGACACGTTTCCAGGTTGGTGCTGCCCCTGGTTCGGCATTCTCGCCCACAGGAGACGCCAGTACTCAATTCACGTTTTTGGTATCTAACCCACAAATTGCAGAACGCTTGGCTGGTATACTTGGCAGCTATGTCACAAACTTAGAAAGAGCTAAACCTGAAGAAGTGACCACTGAAGATGGATCTAAAAAGTGGAAAGTGACTTTCGGTGGATCTGCTAATGCAAAGGGCTTCGGAGGTTCCAATGGCCGATAATGCTTTGAGTAATCTTGGCACAAAGATCAGCGACTGGCTTTCTGATCAAACTTGGTATCAGCAGCTCAAGGCAAAATGGGAGGAGCTCGATAGTCAAAGTCGCCTCTATCTGAAAATTGTTGCAGCAGCGATCAGTGCTTTAACAGTCCTGATTGTGCTTTCAGTTTCTTGGTTCGGCGTACGT
>DBAE01000004.1 GCA_002291495.1 Bacteriovoracaceae bacterium UBA1018
CTCTCTACCTCTCGGAGGATCGACTTACCTGGAGAGACCTCGACGAGATTACAGGCCGAATCGGGCAGTTCGGTACCGATAATCGGGTTGGTATGCCGATGACACTTCATCGCATCTCAGCGATTAGAAATCGTCGCGGAGATATTGTGGGTCTCACTTTGCGCGTCGGCAAAACAGTCTTAGGTACAATTGATATATTAAAAGATCTGCTCGAGTCCGGTCTCAACTTATTACTTCTGGGACGCCCTGGTGTAGGAAAAACAACCAAGCTCAGAGAGACAGCTCGGATCTTAGCTGATCAGCTCAATAAACGAGTTATTGTTGTCGACACATCTAACGAGATTGGAGGAGATGGAGACATCCCTCACCCAGCCATCGGTCGTGCGAGACGGATGCAGGTGGCTGAACCAAACAAACAACACTCGGTCATGATTGAAGCCGTTGAAAATCATATGCCAGAAGTGATCATAGTCGATGAAATAGGCACAAACGCAGAGGCAGCTGCAGCACGAACCATCGCCGAACGTGGGGTTCAATTGATCGCAACTGCGCATGGAACTACTTTAGAAAATTTAATTCTTAATCCAACGCTCTCCGATCTCATCGGTGGCGTCCATACTGTCACTCTCAGCGATGAAGAGGCACGAAAACAGCGAAGACCAAAAACCATAACTGAGCGGCGCGGCCCTCCCACATTTGACATCATCGTTGAGCTGGTTAACCGAGATGAGGTCATCGTTCATCACAATACAGCAGCTGCAGTAGACGCTATCTTGCTTGGTATCCCAGCCGAAGGGGAACGCAGAACTCAGCGCTCCTCTGGCGAAATCGAAATTAAATCACGAGAAAAATTAGTTTCTATCTCCACTCCTCAAGCCAGTTTAGTGCCGTCGCGCCAAGGACCTGCTCGCATATTTGCCTATGAGATCAATCGCAATTTATTAGAGAGAGTGATCAGAAACCTAGAGATTGACGCTACAACCGTCAAACACCCTGATCATGCAGATTTTATCATGGCCTTGAGAAGTCACTCGGGTGACCCCGGCCTAAAGCGCATACGCAGCCAATTCCCAATTCCGGTCCATTTCATTAAAAAAGATACGGCAACTTCGATGAGAAAAATTTTAAAGGATCAATTCTCTCAGCTTGAAGACTTAGAAACTGATGAGATTCGCGAAGCAGTTCAGGAAGCTGAACATGCTATCCAAAGAGTGATGAACGACAATGTAGAGGTCGCACTAGCACCTAGGCGTGCCCCGATCCGAAAAATGCAGCATCGAATTATTTCTCGTTACCATCTCGAAGCTCAAAGCGTAGGCAGTGATCCATCAAGGCACTTGGTGGTGTATCCCGTAGGAGCACTTGCAGAAGAGCCAGACGACTCTAAGGAAGTTCAAAACGGCTATTCAGAGGATCAGGCTTCTTGACTATTGGCTGAGGGACCTTCTTTGGTTGAGAGAGATGAAACTTCATATTTTTACCCAATTGGTACTGAACAGATTTAAACAGAAGATCCTGAGCAGTTAGCCTGCCCACCACTCCCTGCCAGCAGTTCATCCGACCTTCAACTTCTTCGCCGTCGATATTAAGTTTGGTTACCCGTTTGAGGGCATACTGAACTTCAGCCAAATAACTGAGCCCATCATACTCTGAACCCAGTTGGCGGTGTGCGACTCGAGTTACCTCAAGAACTGAGCCTTCAGGCAAGGTAAAGGATCTTCCAGATTTAGATTTAAGCTCCACTCTACATTCACTATTTAATCCGTAATGAGACTGATCCTTACGCCCGACAGAAGGAGCACTCTCTACTTCCCAGAGTCTTTCTCCATCGCTAAAAGCCAATAAGAGCATTTCGCGCGATTTCCCGGTCTTGGATACTTTTGGCTGGGATGCTGCTGTAAAATTCTGCGTTGCTAACCATGCTCCAACAGGAACTTGATCAGCTAACAGGCGTGGCTTAGCCACCGCCGGGCTAGCTAGGCTTAGTAAAAAAGTTGAAGCAATAAAAACAGATCGAGTGTTTCGGGTCATCCGTCCTCCTATCGTCGTTATTCATGATGCAATGCGTTATGAAGACCTTTTAGCACAGTTTTCTGATTACGAACATTTATTTTGAAGGTATCTTTAATAGTTAATAATCAAAGTTTTCATAGAGTTATCAACATTTGTCATCACAAAATATGACCAAATTTAAATATTAATTTTAATTAACAGTATGATAATATTTACTTATTCTCAAATAATTGACTGAATTAATAAAGAATTCGAATTCTGCCGAACTAGAACTAGGGAATGAAATGGTTTTGAAACTGAACACACCAACACGCCAGAGACTACGAAGAGCGGAAGAATATGGTCTGCAGATTTCTTGCGGACTGGTTCTGCTCCTTTGTACCAGTGCATGCTCTCCCAAGTTAATCGGGGCCAACCCAAGGAAGCTCTTTTTTCTGAGCACAACGCCCGTCACACTGCCCTCACCCTCTCCGACCCCTAGTTCAGGCACAGTGACGATCAATCTAACTGCCCCAAATGGACCTAACCTTTCGTTTCGGGGAGGCTCTAGNNCTAGTACTTTGATCACTTGGAATGCCTCGGCCGGACTAGTTCCCTTAGCTACTCAACCTATCCACTTGGAATACAGCACGAACTCCGGAAGCACGTGGAGCACGATTGCTACGGGTCTCGCCAACACAGGCTCATATACTTGGACAAACATTCCATCGCTTAATATTGCGACTGCACGGATAAGAGTCACGGCAACCGATCAAGAAGGCAGCACATTTACTTCAGTCTCGAGCGACGATTTTGCAATTGATATGACCGCACCTACACTTTCAGTAGGTCAAATGAGGATCGACGGAGGCTCTCCCTCGAGCACCAACAACAACTATATTTCAGTAGACATCACTTCGGTAGATACACTCAGTTCCATCACGAGATTTTGTTTTAAGGTGAACTCCACCACAAAACCCACAGCTGCTGACTCCTGCTGGGTAGATGTTACACAATTACCAGCACCCAATCTCACTCCTGCAAAAACGATATCGATGAGTGCAAATCCATATTCAGTCTTTTTAGGTTTTAGTCCAGCGAGCTACACCGTATATGCATGGACTCAAGACCAAGTAGGAATGATCTCGGATCTCAGTAATGCTGGAAACGGGACTCAAGGCCAAGATCGCTACACGATCCTCTATGATCCAGGCTCACCTCCGGTTGTCGCGGATGTTTGGACCACTCGCACTTACACCGGCGCCTCACTTCCGACTCAATCCGACCTCACCATCCCTTCAGGAAGTTCCGTACTCATTCGATGGAGGATCACGGCACCAAATGGGTTTTCTTCAAGTCAGCCCATCACTCTCGAGCACACGACCAATGACTCGACTTATATTCCGATTGCCTCAGGAACTTTAGTCAATGGCTCCAATGGCGGATGCGCTTTCTCAGCTCCACACACGGGATGTTACACGTGGACAAACGGCTCGCCNNACGTAAATGGCACCACCGCCGCCGCTTTATCACAACTCATTAACGTTCCACGCATCCGCATCTTAGCCGGTAATAGCTACCGCGGTCTTGGTTTTAGCGCTCTTTCAGCTGCTTTTCATCCCTACAACCCTTCCACCACTGGAGGAGGAGATCATCAAAACATCGTACTCCTTCCAAACGGCACTTTGTTTATCCGGGACATGTATGGGATCTACAAAGTCGATCCAGTAGATGGCGTACTCAAACTAGTGATTCCAATCACAGGTATCTCTTCGGGAGATGAGGGTCCTGCAGCAAATGCTTCACTGACTGTCGCCGGTCCAATCGCATACAGTCCCGTTCATGGCCTGCTTGTGAGAGATAAATACAGCATTCGACGGATAGACGTCACACAGGCAAATCTACCGATCGATACCCTTATTGGCAGAGGCACCTTAGGTAGCGACACCGGAGGCACTTCAATAGCAAATACGATCACTTCTCCTCAAGACGTCGAGTTCAGTTACACTGACGGAAAAAATGGTCCTATTGATGATCAGAGCCCGTTGATACCGCTTCCTAATGGCAACATCATTTTTCGAAGTGAGACCGGAAGCCTGAGCCCTACTAGCACACCGATTGCGTATCGATTGCGCATCTATAACCATGCTTCGAGCGGGCTCATCACTAGTCTATTTCCGAATGGTACAGGCTACTCCGAAAATGCGAGCACCAATCTCTCAGACTGTAAGATGTCGGGAGTAGGAATCACTTTTAATCCTTCTACTTCTGCGATCAATAAAATGCTCATCTCGATCGGTGGAAATGTGGGCACAAACTGTCCTTCAGGATCCTCTGGACTAGCGTCGGTTAATCCCTCGACAGCTCTAGCAGATGGAAATCATCCTAATCTCGACGCAAACTCCACGGGTGGAACGAATATCAAATTTTTCACACGAACCAATGGTGAGCTGTACATGGGAGATCAAGCTCGCGTATTTCGATACAACGCTGGTGGAAACAACTGGACCTTACTTGCCGGGACAGCTAGCTCCTCTCAACAAGGTGTATGTACGTCGGGTACAGTAGCAACTTCTTGCAGACTCACTGTTAATGGCATCCATGTGACCCAGGCTGGAACTGTCTTTTTTATGGATCGCAACCAAGTGCAATCCATCGATGCATCGGGCACGATTAGAGACATTGCCGGCCAGTCGCTTTTTTATGGCGATGGAGGCAATCCACTTGCGGCTCGATTTAATACGATCGAGTCATTCGATGTGACACAAGAATCTACCCAAAGAGTGATTCTGTATGATAGCGGAGAATATCGGATTCGTGAATTTCCAGTGAGTTCTTCGGCCGTAATCACCACAATTGCAGGTAATGGCTCAAATGGATTACCTGCTAATGGATCTTCGGCAGCGTCCAATGTCGTCAGTGACCACGTCAATATGGGACACGGGTTAACCGTTAATCCTAACAATGGTGACGTCTATTTTGCTCACAATCGAGAAAACGTATCGAGACTCAATCGTAGCAATGGCACATGGACTTATCTCTTTGGTGGCGGAAGTACTCACTTTACTTCAGGAGACGGTCTCCCAGGCACGGATCTCGTCTCGACTTCGAGCTATGTCTATCCGTATGCTTACGATGGCACCGGACCTATCGTAGGGTGGCAGACCTATCCTAATAGTGACACCATGATCAAAAAGTACGACGACAGTAATCTCGTACAATCCTCTCTTGCAGGTGTTGCGGGACTCAATCCCGGATGGGGACCCGATGCTCCCCTAGCTTCAAATGCGCCGGTGGATGGGCTCAGCAGCAATGCGTTTTGGGACAGTTTAAGTAATCGGTTAATCATGTATCAACCGGGATCACGTCGATTCAGAACCATTACACCGGGCGGGGCATTAGGAACACTCAACAGTACCGCACTCACGCTTGGAGTTTCTAACGGTCTATGGACCTACCACAGGGACGCTGGACTCAGCGTGCACAACATTTACTTTTGTAACAATGGCGTGCTCTATCGGTTTGATATGACTGGCACCCCTACCGAACAGGCACTCCCAGTTTCGATCGGCTCGCTCAAATGCGCTGGTAAAAAGATGCTTTATAATGCTGCGACCAATTCTCTTTACTTCATCTTTACGCAAGACGGGATGTACGGAATCGCTGAATACATCGATCCAGCCAATTAAACCCCCTATTGATCTCGTGCTTTAAGCATAGCCGCAATCTCGTCAGTCGAGAGAGTTTCGCGAGCACCACCAAAAGCACGGATCGTTGCTTGAAGACGGTTAATTAGGATTTTTTGCTCCTCACTCGTCTCCTCATCGATATGCTGTAATAAGTACTTAACTGTTGTTAATGCATCCCAGAGTGCGCCTACACATTTTCTAATCTGAGAACGTTTTTCGGCGGTCGTGCCTTTCACCGCAATCTCTTCACCAAGTCCTGCAATCTCAGCAATATGTGACAAGCTGAGCTGTTGAGCCGTACCGCGTATGGTAAACATTCTGGACTGGAAGACAGAGAATAGGCTCTTGTTCAAATCTGGGTCTTCTTCGATTTTCGATAAAGTCTGTTCCGCCGTTTCAGCAAAGCCAGACATTTCATCGATAAACTCTTGAATCTTTTGGGTGTGCATTGAGCTACTCATCAAATCACCTGTTTCTTCAAAAGAAGTGCAAATACTTTTGTACGAATATGGTCAGGAGTTAAAGGCTTAACAATATAGTCATCGATGCCACTGCGGATTGCTTCAACGACCTTTTCTTTGGTTGTCTCTCCAGTCACCAAAATGTACGGCATGCTTTTGAACTTCTCACTGTTGCGTAAATGTTTTAGCAGTTCGATTCCGTCGACCGGACTCATCTGCCAGTCTGCTAATACAAGATGAATGTTCTGTTCTTCGAGCATAGTCAGCGCCATAGCACCATGTTGCGCCAACTTAACGTTGCTGAAACCGCACTCATGCAGCAGTTCCTTAATTTGCACACGCACCGCTTGCACTTCGTCTACGACGAGGATGGATACCTCTTCGGGTCTCATATCCTCATATTTTACATTAGGATTGTGTGACGTGCATGAAAAAACGCATATGGGCGTCACGCAAGAGAAATGGTCGTCGTTCTTGCAACAGTGGCTCGGCCTTNNGATGTGCCTTTTCAATCAGAATTCCCAGCTGTGGCTCTTCAGTCTTCAATCTCGAGATCTGCTTACGTACTTTTGGAGGCAGATGACGTAATGGATCCGGCGCTTTTAGCTTTGGGTACTGAATCTCACGGAATCGGAAGGCAACAATCTGCGCTCTAAATACTTCACTCTTGCCTTCGGGCAAACTGGCTGTAATCGCTTCGGGTGCTTGATCCATTTGAAGTAACCGATCTTGTTCTTCGATTAATTTTTGCGACCAGTTTTTGACACTTTCTTCAGAGCCTTCGATCTCAATTTCGATTGGGAGACGCTCGGCCAAAGCCGTTTCAGGAAGCTCAAACTTTTCGACGGTTGAGATACTGGCAGGCACTGCAACNNCAACTTTTTCTTTGTTCTGGTTAAGCCTACGAAATTTTACAATTTTGAGCTTTGCCTTTTGTGCTGAGTTTCTCACTTCTTTTTCTAATCGATCGAGCTCCGGCTTGAACGGAATCCGTCTATAAAGCTGGACGGCTTGAACGTCTTTTTCTTGTCGACGAAGGTCAGACCGGGCCGAACTTTGATTTCGAATTACTAACTCTAACGCATTAACTTCATTTTCCATCAGGAAGCGGATTTTTTCGCGTTCTCTGGCTGTGATCAGGGTGGAGCCCGATGTTGATGAAGCCCATGCACCTGCAGAGATCAGGAAACTCAAAAGAAAAAGCAAAATCGATCGGCCCATAATCTATTGCGTAGCGTTAATTAAGCACAGTGCGCCACACGCCTCCGGAGCAGCGAGGAGCAATGTCCATACCAATTATTACGCTTTGTAAAAGTAAAAGAGCTTGGCAAACTCTCTCAGGTTCGTTTAGCTGGAGAGGATCTATTTCATTTTGCAAAGGCACCATCAGTGAGTTTTCAGAATTATCTTTCGCGATTAAATACAAAGCAAAGAGAAGCAGTTCTTTACGGAGACGGGCCTCTTTTGATCCTTGCTGGCGCAGGTAGCGGCAAGACAAGCACAATGGCATATCGAATTGGTCATCTGATCACTGAAAGAAAAAATCCTGCTTACTCTATTTTAGGGCTCTCCTTTACCAGAAAAGCCGCACAAGAGCTCAAAGAGCGTGTGACGAAGATTATCAAGAACGTTGCTGGGAAAGGCGCCGCACAAGGCCTGACCATCACAACTTTTCATAGCCTCTGCGTACGGATATTAAGAGAGTCCTGTGAGCACTTAGGATTTCAGAAAAACTTTACCATTCTGGATCAGAACGACCAGCTCGACATTTTAAAGACCATTCTCAAACAGATTAAAATCGACGATCGGAAGTTTGATACCGACTCAATCTTGTTCGAAATCGGACAAGCAAAGAATCGTTTTTTGGATCCGGATCAAGCGCGCGACTTTTTCTTAGACTCGGGCAGACTACCGCCAGACTATGCCATCGCTACCGCGTCCGCTTTTGAGCATTACCAAGAAAAACTCAAAGCACTCAATGCCATGGATTTTGATGACCTCCTCTTTCACGGAGTACGTCTTCTAGAAAACCATCCAGAAGTTCGAGCCCATTATAATCAAAGATTCAGATACATCCTAGTCGATGAATATCAAGACACTAACCCTGCGCAGTTCAAACTTTTGAGACTTCTCACCCAACAACGACAAAATATTTGTGTCGTCGGAGATGATGATCAATCGATCTATGCTTGGCGTGGTGCAGACCCAACTCATATCTTAGAGTTTGGGCGCTATTACCCCGGTGCTCACATGATCACGCTCGACCAAAATTATCGAAGCACCTCGACTATTCTGGATGCAGCTAACAAGGTCATTGCTCAAAACAAAGTTCGCCATCCAAAAACTCTCTGGTCCGACAAAGGTCTAGGAGAGCCGATCGTTCANNGTCGTTGAAGAAGATCGCGCTGAAGCCGAGGCGGTTGCAGAAGAAATTCTAAGAAGAGCGCAAGGCAGTGAACTTCTGTCGCCTGGGACAGACATTGAAGTTTATCGTGGTGAAACCGAAACTAAAACTCCGCTTCGCCCTTGGAAAGACTTCGCTGTTCTCTATCGTTCCAATCCACAGTCGCGTCTCTTTGAAGAAGCACTCCGGATGAGAAAGGTACCCTACAAGATTGTAGGCACTCTCTCCTTTTTGGAACGAAAGGAAGTCAAAGATACACTTTCTTACTGGAGAGTGATCGCAAATCCAAAAGACGATGCTTCCTGTAGACGTATCATCAATTGGCCCACGCGCAGTATCGGTCGGGCGGCAATTGAGACCGTCAGTGATCGAGCCTTTTTGCACAATACAAGCTTTTACGAATCATTAGCTGACACTCGCGATCTGACACAAAAATCTGCTGCCGGCATACACGGATTTCGCGCACTGATTGATGGACTACGATCAGAACTCGAACAAACCGCTCTATTGCCTCATGCCTTGGCAGATTGGGCAAAAAGAAGTCTCGAAGTCATCGGTATCAAAAAAACACTTTACGAAGATCACGAAGATGATCCTGCCCAAGCACAACGAAAATGGGAAAACGTCGAAGAACTCGCCAACGCTCTAGGGCAGCTGGATCTCTCCGAGTTACTTGAAAAGAATGAAAACGCGGTTTCTGCTCTCGTCGATTTTCTCTCAAGGATGACTCTCGACCCGTCCGAAAAAGATAAAGACGACGAAGAGAATAAAAACCAAGTAACACTACTCACTCTTCATGGCGCCAAGGGCCTCGAATATCCCATCGTGTTTTTGGTGGGCATGGAGGAAGGCTTCCTTCCTCACCGTAGAACCATCGAAGAAGCCAAAGACTTCAGTGAAGAGCGCCGCCTGGCCTACGTCNNGACGAAGGCGGCCTCGCCAGCCTCGAGGAAGAGCGCCGCCTGGCCTACGTCGGCATTACACGCGCAAAAGAACAACTCATCCTCACCCGTGCGAAAAACCGCATTCGTTACGGAAAGCCCGTGCCTAGAAACCCTAGCCGTTTCTTGGAAGAAATCCCTCAATCCCTAATCGTCACCCAAGACGAGTCCCTTACTCCAGAGCCAACGACTCAAGAGAAACGAGTCGAGCACGAAAATAAAGTGAAGAACTTCTTAGCCGAAATTCGAGCCCAGATTCAGAGATAGCAATCCGAAGCATATCCGCAGCGATTCGCAGCGAAAAAAAAGGGCCCTGTGCATCACACAGAGCCCTCTCCCATTTCTTTATAAATTAACTCTTACTTCTTATCTTTTGAGTTATTGAGAATCTTGTCCATCGTACATTGGTTGTACCCGGATGTGAGCAAGAAGTTCTCAGGCTTCATTGGTCTCCATCCTCGAGCTAGCAAGCCTTCATAGACTTTGCTTGGCTTAGATGGCTTAACTCGACTGTCGAAGAAGCGATCGTTACCAGCTTTACCGCACTCTTGCTCAGCGAGCTGATGAGCGGCTTCACCAGGTACTCGTCTCCACATCATCAAGAGTGCGATGTGATGGCGAGGTCCTTGGAAGTAACCGATCTTCATCGGAATCTTACGACCTGAAACCATATGCACTACTCGAGAAGCACAAGCCATGGTCGTATTTTGATTGCCCTCGTCTGTGACGAGCGGAACATATTTTCCGTTGCTATCAAGAAGACTCATGGTGACTCCGTCATCAGCAAGGATCGCGATCTGATACTTACCGGCTTGTTCGCCCGGGGCAAGGATAAGATTACTATCCGCTTGGATACCGAAGTATTCGACTAAAGTTTGACCATCATCTCTTTTCACCGGAGGCTTACCGACTGGGGCAAATCCTTCAGTAAATGCTCGAGTTGGAACATTTAAGTTACTCAAGAAGAGGTCAGATTTCACTTTTTGTCCGTACTTTGCGTAATCAGCGCTCGAAGTATATCGAGGTTGTTTATCGCCCAAGTAATGGATGCTTCCTTTTAGTCCGTAGATCGGATTGATCACGTTGGTTGGATCAAACGGATCGCAGATCGGCGGAGGTGTAGGAGTTGGTTTTGGTGTCGCTGTTGGCTTCGGCGATGCTGTTGGGCAAGGTGTTGGACTTGCTTTAGGCGAGGCCGAAGGTTTTGGCGAAGCACTTGGGCAAGGCGTAGCTGTAGGCTTTGGAGTCGCTGTTGGCTTTGGCGATGCCGAAGGTTTTGGTGTCGCAGTTGGTGAAGGCTTTGGACTTGCTGGATTGCAAATCACTGGGCCTGGACAAGTATTTGGCGACGGTGAAGGTTTTGGTGAGCTCTGTGGCGACGCTGTTGGCTTTGGAGTTGCTGTAGCCACTGGCGACGGTGAAGGCTTTGGTGAGCTTTGCGGTGACGCTGTTGGCTTTGGTGTTGCTGTTGCTACTGGCGATGCCGAAGGTTTTGGTGAACTTTGCGGCGACGCTGTTGGCTTTGGCGTTGCTGTTGCCACTGGCGATGCCGATGGTTTTGGTGAGCTTTGCGGCGACGCTGTTGGTTGTGGCGTCGCTGTCGCTACTGGAGACGACGAAGGCATTGGTGAACTTTGTGGCGACGCAGTCGGTTGCGGTGTTGCTGTCGCTACAGGCGATGCTGCTGGAGAGCCATCTGGCGAAGGGCCAGGTGATCCCCCTGGTCCGCCTGGCTGTCCTCCATTAGAGGCCTGCCGAGAGGAGATTGCTCTAGAGAACGAATGTTCTGTAGGCGCACAACCCGCGGTGAGCGATACACAAGAAAGTGATAATAAAATTTTGATAGTTCCCCGCATAAATGATCCCCAATCCAAAAGTTACTGGACTTAGTTCATTTCAAGTGACGTGCCGCATCAAATACGAAGAAAATCAAGGAGTTAAGCCATTTTTGGACACAGAAATACGTCAGCTTTATTGACATCCGTCTAAAGCTTTATCGTTCTTCTATGGAAATAATTGAGATGTATCTGAGACGACACACCAGATTTAGGTCGAAGCTACAGGAGTCCCAGAAGCATCACGACGAAAATGGAAGTACGCCGCAAGACCTACGTAGGCTAGCTGCAGGATCACTCCCATCGCCACCCAGCCTTGCCCACCGCTCGAAAACCCATAGGAGTGCAGTCCTACTCCGAGCACAAAATTAACCCCGTACCAGGCCATAACCACGAGTGAAAAGCTGATCACAGTCCACGCTGCAAATCCAAATTGGCGCATCCATCCTGTGTATCGAGCATGCAAGACAGCGAGGTATCCCAATAATGCGATCAGGGCCCATACTTCTTTTGGGTCCCATCCCCAAAAACGACCCCAAGAGTAATCCGCCCAAATTCCACCTAAGATCGTCCCTGCTGCGAGCAGAGCTACTCCAAACTGCATCGCCCGATAAGTGAGATGATTCAGTCCAGAAATTTTGATTTGTACAGCTTCCGACGAAACACCTTTCTTCATGTATTGAAACAAAGTGACATTTCCGATGCCGAGAGTGAGCGCGAAAGCAGCATAGCCCAACGTAATAGTCAGAACGTGAACTGTAAGCCAATAGTTACTACGTAATACTGGTACGAGAGGATGAATGCCTGGATCCATCATCGCTGGTGCTGCATCAGCAGCAATCAGGCCCAAAGTCGCTAAACTGCAAGCGGCGGCGAACAAAACAGCCTGACGATGTTTAACGTACAAAATCGCTGCAAACGCCATCACACCCAAACTCACCCAGATGATGGATTCATACATATTTGTTACCGGAGGTCTTCCAGCAACATAACACCGCATAAAAAATCCAATTGTATGACTTAGCCCACCCAGGATTGTGACAGCCATTGCAGCCTTACGAAACTGTTTACCAGACTGAGGAGTAACTAGTCTCACTGTTGTCCAAAGTATCGCGCCCAAGAGATAAAATATCCAAGCGATCATGAATGGATGATAGCGATTGTACAGTGTCTCAACTTTCAAGCTAGTTTCAAGTGACGGTTCTTCAGACTTTACTTGAGCAAGCACCGTTCGTCGAAGCTCAGGGACCGTATCATTGAAGAGCATTTTATTTTTACTTAAGTATGCTGTCAGCATCGCTGCATACTTTTGTCTGATTTCTCTTCCGGCCTCATCATTTGGAAGAGCACCGTCAGCTTGAGCTAGCGTCGCCCATTGCGCCGGTGGCTGTGTAGGTACCACTGGCCAACCTTCTCCAGAAACTAAAGCACGATAAAATCCAACTCTCTCTAAGAGTCTTTTAAGCTCTTGATCGCGAGGGTCTGGTTTGGAGGTAGTAGCAATGGGAACGCTTTGATTTTTTGTACCTCTTTCAAGCCCAGCTGCATACTGAGCAAGAAACGAATCTTGATAGATCTCGCGAGGAGAAAAGCGAGAACGATTTTCATCTAAGCCGAGTTGTCGTTTTACATCTTTTCGAGTGACTTGGATAAATGGCTTATTTTCCCATTCGCGCGGAGAAGTAATCCATGAAAACAAAAGGTCTACTGGATCCCATCCATCAAATGAACGTGAGCCTGTTTCAAATAATACGGCATCGCGAGCAAATGAATCGAGTGGTTTGATACGGCCATTGCTTTGAACTGGGATAAGCCCTGCTTCTCTGAAAGACCATCCTGCGCGTTTTTGTCCTGCTTCCACTTCAGGTGGAGCTCCGGTCGAAGGACCAGAAGATAGACTAGAAGACTGACCAGAAGACTGACCAGAAGACTGAGCCATGACCTGCGAGGAACCCACAGCAATGACTAAAGCTGCTGCACGAACCAACAAATTCATTCTCTTCATAGATTAATCTCCCGGTAAGGATCTTTACTTGCGTTGGGCGATACGCCCGTTCGAACTGCTTGAGCTACCCGTGCCTTTTTTAACTTCTCAGCAAAAAGCAAAATCGTGCCCAATACGATCAACAAAGAGCCGAAGTATTTAGCAAATCTGCCTGGATCTCGATTGACTGAAAAAATCGAAACAGTTGGGCGAGGAAGAGCATCTTCGTAACTCGCTTGATAAAAGGTAATACCATTGTGTTCCAAAGGTTCGTTCATGCTAATGACGATTGGCTTTTCTTCTGCTCCACCTGAATCAGTCTTATCACTCATCACTGAAACAACTGACGAAAACTCGGAGGGATTACGTGTACCCTCATAGTGATCGATCTTGAACTGATGCAAGCGGATCGCAAAAGGTAGGTTTACGCGTTTAGGAAAATAAGCGAGCGCAATTTCACGACCGCCGGTTTGCAAGGTCGCGCGATCTCCGAGCCCTAACCACATCGAAGCGGGATTGGGAGATTCGCCAAGCTTTCCAGAAATGACATGAATTGCCGACGGAGGAGCATTATTTCCGTACTGCACAAATGACGGAGTATAGTTCACTAGGCTAATTGCATCAGGCAAGTATTCATCGACAGTGATTTTTACTCCGCCTCTCCATCCAGGCTGAATCACTGTACCTTTAATTTTGGGCTCCGGTATTTTTTCTGTTCGCGATTTTCCATCCGAACTCACAGAGATCGCAGTAAGATCTCCATTTTTTTCTCTTCGAAAAGAGAGTACGGGGCCACCGGTGACTGGCGGGTTTGGAAGATCATCGGACAGTAGGGCAAGCGTCGCTGGACCGGCTTGAATCCTTCTCCATGAAGGATCTCCCCCCCAAAGCCAATACTCTTGAGAGATTTTCATCATTTCAGCACTGAGGCGAACGCGAATCGCTGGAAATCCACTCTTACCTGGCTCAGTATTTGGAATGAATGAAATTTGCGGATCAGCATGAGAGATAAATTGATCGACCGTAATGTTATAGTCTTTGATATATCTCGGCTTAAATTTTTTATTTGGTGGAATCCATCCCAGCTTCACGGACTGAACCGTTGTATTATCGCTGAGAGCTAAAATAGGCTCATTGATTTCGACTGCACTACTAGACTCTCCTTCTGCTACGCGAAGCATTCCATCAAGACCATAGATGTCTGTGACTAGTGCTCCAAAAAGTAGAATCAGGATCCCTGCATGAGCCAATAAAAACGCCGTATGGTGCTTTTTCCATGGCCAACGACTGACAGCCACAAAAAATATGACCAAACCTAGCCCAGCTAAGATTCCGTAGAACCAAAAAGATCGATAAACCCAGTACTGCGCAGTGGGTGTATCATAGATAGACTCTGCTACCGTTGCGCATATGAGCGCCAACGTCAGGAGAACGATAACGATGATTCCAAGTTTGAGAGAACTGAGGACGCGAATGAGCCGCTTCACTACAACTCCCCCCTTTCTAAATTTTTGCGATCAACTCACTATAGCTTCCGTAATGGTGGAAGTTCTAGTGCAATCGTTTGTCCGCGGTCGGTTCCCGGATCTGCTGACTGTGAAAGTGGAATTCCAGCCAGTGCTAAAACTTCTTTTTGAACCCATCGTTCACGAGTCAAAAGCTCACTCGGAAGCTGATCTTTTTTTGCTTTTTCATCAAAAATACGATCGTAGATTTTTGCACGAAATAATCCAGCATTACGTCCGATGGTTACTCTTCCCATTCTTCGAAGTTTTCGCGAATAGAACCATCCTTGACGTTGCCCTGGTCCGGTAAAATCAATCACTAGATCTACCGATTTTGGGGCTGCTGCTCCGATGGGTTTTCCATAAGTAGTTTGAATGAAAACCGCCGCTTCTGGATAGGTTTGCAAAACTTTTTGGCGGAGTGCCTCGATATCGTAGACCATTCCACGCGAAGAGAGGACCATGAGCACGGTGCGAACTCCCGGAATTTTCTGTGCCCTGATTTGTTGCTCATAGGCCAAAAGGTCGAGATATCGTTCAGTTTCGCGATCGACTCCCGTTCGATTTTCATTTGCTGACTCTGGGCCTTGGTCCATCGCTCGAACAGGTGGGCTCGATTTGACAGAAGTTGCAGTTCCCTTTCCGGTTTGACCGGCTTGAGTGCTCGAAGATGAATTAGTCATGATTACTGAACTTAGCAGATTTTACAGGAGTGTCCTAAGATTTTTGAGCGCTCGTTGACATTACGAGTCAACCTTCGGAGTCTTCTTACTTCCCTCAAACAGTTCGTATTTTAGGAGGCGACATTCGATCGGCCCATTGAACAAAACAAATCTTCGAGAGGCCTTCAAACCCACCTCTTTGGAAAGCTCTGGAGAGCCCGTAAAAATATAGCCCCCCCATCCTTTGAATTGTTTCTTAAATAGATCGCCCAGGCCACGATAGAGAGGCTTTAGCTCTTCCACCTCGCCGAGACGTTCTCCGTATGGAGGATTTACAATGATAATTCCTCGCTCATCAGTTGGCGTCGCTAAACTATAGTCTCGTTTCTCTATATGCACTTTTCCGTGCATCCCAGAGCGCTCAATATTGGCAAGCGCCGCACGCACAGGTCTAAAGTCAGCATCATATCCTGTAATTCTCGGCAGTTTTTTTCGATCTTTGATTTCTCGGTCTTGAGCCTCTTCTACCAAACGTTTCCAAACCTGAGGATCATGACCACTCCAATTGAGGAAACCAAAGTATTTCCGATTGAGACCAGGGGCCAGATCAGCTGCCATCATGGCGGCTTCGATCGGAAGCGTTCCTGAACCGCACATCNNCATCGGATCGATAAACTCTCCACCTTCGCGAGCTACAGCTGGCCATCCTGCCAACATCAAAATGGCTGCCGCCAAATTTTCCTTCAGCGGAGCAAGCGCACCTTCTTCGCGATAGCCGCGCAAATGTAGACTCGAGCCCGAGAGATCAATACTCACCACGGCTTCTTCAGCACTATAATAGACGTTCACTCGAACATCTGGAGTTGCAGGATCAATCGAAGGCCGGTCGCCTTGAACACTTCGCAGTTGATCCACGATGGCGTCTTTTACTTTCAGTGCGCCAAAATGAGTGTGTGTGATCTTGGCCTCACTCCCAGGAGCGCCGGGCCGTCTTCTTATTCCGCCGCCAGCAGCAGGGC
>DBAE01000157.1:0-8299 GCA_002291495.1 Bacteriovoracaceae bacterium UBA1018
AGCTTCGGACTTATTAAAAAAGAAACCCGGCGCAGAAAGAAGTGCTTTCTCATGGGGAGACAACTGTGTTTCAGAAATTAATCCGATCTTATCTTCGGCTAAGAATATCCCACCAGCGAAATATTCGATCGATGATGTTTGTCCTCCAGTAAGAGACATTGCTTCGCATATCCTAAAGCCGGTCTTACCATCAGATCTATCATCGAAAATTCGCGCAGTCATACGCGTAGGTTTTTTCTGAAGTTGAACGGGTCTTGAGTTCAGTTCCCATGGAGAGACTTCGGCAAGGAAGGGGAATAAGCGTTCTAACGGCTCGGNNGCTCTTAGCATTTTGCCCTTGAGAACCTAAAGCATAGTCGAGAGCAAAGTCCTCTTTTGTCGCCGATACTTTTGGAAATGAAATTCTACCTGATTGTATCCCTCCGACAAATGAAGTGAGAGATTCAGTCAGGATGTGGTCTATATTCTTTCCTTGCCATAGGCCTCGAATCCTTCTTTCGAGATACAGATAGGGGCGACCCTGCGGGTCTTTTTCTTGATCCTGAGAGTGCAGGAGATACACCAGTGCCGGATATCCTGTGGATGAGTTTGGAACTGTCGAGGAATTACTTCTGAGTGTTCCCGCTTTGAGTGCAATAACTACAGCGGCGATATGGACACAGATTTCATTACGATCTCCGCAATCACAAAACCAGTCTTCATCTTCGGGCCAAAGGGTCACCTTTAGGCTAACGGGGCGGTTGTGAACTGCAACACGAGCGATTACTTCATCGGCTTGTATTTTTTCTGAACTGATACCCTGGGTTCGACTCAGGGCTACTGCTTTGGACCAAATGCCTGGTAAACAGGCTTTTTGAATCGAAAGAAAAGCTTCTTGTATCCAGGCATCCATTCACTCATCCTACTTCCAACGAACGGAGTATTGAAGGCGATCTTTCCATACAAGCTGAGCTTCGTCACCTGAAGCGATCGCTGCTACACCTGAGGGTGTTCCAGTAAAAATCAAATCTCCCGGACAAAGGGTGAAATACTCGCTGGCATATCGCACGCACTCCGTCGGAGATAGCTTCATGTAAATGCCCTTTGAAGCCTGCCGGATCCGCCCATTTACCGCCAGAGTAAACTCGTGTTCAACGAAATTTGGAAAGTCAGATTTTGAGATCCATGGACCCACGACCGCGGATCCGTTGAAGGTTTTAGCGACTTCCCAGGGACCACCTGATTTTTTAATTCCTGTTTGTAGATCTCGTAGAGTCATGTCGAGACCAAGTGTAACCGCATCTATCGCATTATCGGCTTCTTCGCGTGTTAAGGCTCTGGAGAAGAAACCATTTGTGTAATCGCCTGGCAGTTTGCCGATGCGAAGAACGATCTCTGTTTCGTGATGAACGTCACCGCGACCGATCGGTAGTTCAAGATGGTCAGGTTCACTTCGTAGAACACTTGGCGGTTTTATAAAAAGTACTGGCTTTTCGGCAGGGGCATCGCCAGCAATTTTTTGCATTTCTAGGGCGTGGTCTCCATAGTTTTTTCCAATAAAAATCATTTTATCCATGCTGGCTCTCCCGGATAGCGCGAATACGCTCCAAGACTGGAGGATGGGTGTAATCGAGTAATACTTTAAAACGATGAGGAGTGATGTTGGATAGATTATCTACGCTCAGTCGTTTTAGTGCACGAATGAGTGTTTCAGGCTCGGCATAGGTCTTTAGAGAAAAAGCATCAGCTTCAAACTCATACTTTCGCGACAGATAATGGGTAAACACAGAAAAGAACCGAGTGATCGGCGAAAAGAATAGACTGATAAAAATGATACTAGCGTAAGTCGAAACATGGGTCATTTGNNGACAAAAAATAGCGTTGCTGAAGTAAAAAATGACAGCAACATGGACCTAATAATGTGTTTGAGTTTGAAGTGTCCCACCTCATGAGCAACTACGGCGACGAGTTCTTCAGTCGAGTGTTTCTCAATTAAAGTATCGAAGAGCACAAGCTTTCTAAACCTTCCGAAGCCTGTAAAAAATGCATTACTCTTGGTGGACCGTTTAGATGCATCGCTAAAGAAAATTCCTTGAAGCTGGAAGTTTTCCTTCTCCGCGTAAGCTTCCACTGCTTCCTTCAATGGTCCCGAAGGCAGGGGCTGAAATTTAAAGAATAAAGGCATGATGAGTACCGGNNGCCGTAAGTCCACCCCAGGCATACAACCAGCCCCACTGCGGAAAGCTATCGAAGAAGTAGATCAGTAACGCGAATGCTCCTCCGCCTAATAGGCCCCCGAGTGCAATGCCTTTAATCAGATCGAGGATAAATGTTCGAACGGTCGTCTTATTGAAGCCATATTTTTCTTCAAGGACGAATGTCCCATAAATCGAGAATGGGAGTTGAAGAATGCCTCTTAAGATGGAGAGCGATGCGACGAAGATCAGTCCGGTAGCGACCGGTCCGAGATGAAATGATCGGGCAAACAGATCTGTCGCTTGGAATCCTCCAAAAACGATAAATGCAATTGTAACAACGAGAAAGACAAGGCGCTCGATGTTGTGAAATCGAGTGGTTTCACGAAGGTACATTTGGGACTTCTGATACTTTTCTGGGTCGTAGTAACCTTCAAATTCGCGAGGGAGCTGAAGGCCGCTCGACTTGACGTTTAAGGCGTCTGCCAGAGAATCGATCGAAGTACTGACCAGGAGTAAGGCAAGAAGGAGAGTAAGCGTCATGGGATCTGGATCTTACTCCATAAGATCTGTTAGGTTCAACTAGGATGGAAGAGAAACGCGAAATGTATCGCCAACAGTGGCTTCTTCCTTATGAGAATCCACTCAAAAGACGATTTGAACCAGGGTTTTTTCGAACGATCCCTAGGACTCCCGGAGTCTATTCTATGTACGGTGAGGGTAGGATTTTACTCTACATCGGCAAAGCCAAGGATCTTCGAGCCCGATTAACCTCTTACAAACATATCAAGCCTGGCGAAACAAGTCGTAAAGTGATTCGGATGATTCACCTCATTCGACAGATCGAATGGGAAGAAACCGAGAGCGAAACAAAAGCACTTCNNTCAGCTTTTAAGAGAACTCTGCCCTCCCTTCAACCGACTCAATACCCGACCTGACACTTATTATCTCCTCGGTGTTCAGTTTGGTGAAGAAGAAGCAAATAGTCCCGTTTTACGAGTACGATTTCGATTAACGATGAATCCTCAGTCCGAGGGTGATCGCCTTTTTGGGGCTTTTAAGGGAAGAAGGAAAGTCGAACAAGGGTACGTAGGTCTCATGCGGCTCATTTGGGCCTGTCAGTCCGAAGATCAGAGATGGAGCTATCCTGCAACACTCACTCGACGATTACCTCCCTTGATTCATGAAGCAAAACTGCCACTTCAATGGAGAGCCCCACTCAAAAGCTTTTTAAACGGTCGAAGTGATCGGCTCTTAAGTTTAATTACTGTAAAATTATTAGAAAATACAAATATACCAGCTTTCGAGTATCGAGTTATTCAAGACGACTTAGAGAATGTAAAAACTTTCTACGAAACAGGACCGCTTCGAAATCGTGCATTAAAAAAGTATCATCGAATTAAGAAAAGCTGGATTGCTCAAGAGGAGATTGATGATCTCCTTGTCTTAGAGCGCGCTAGGGTAAAACTGTAGGAAAAGTAGGATTATACTGAGCAGGACTTTGAGCCACATAGACCTCCGTAGAGAGTCCAGACTTAACCCATTCCTCTCGACCGCCTTCAAAGACAAAGAGATTAGAGTAGCCTAATTTTTTGAGTAGGCGAGCTGCGGTGAGTGCAGATGTACATTCGCCATCATCATAGACAATAATCTCTTCCCCATGATCAGGTAAAATATCTTCTGCCTGCGCTTCCAAATCGTAGAGTGGCAAATGGATTGCCCTAGGGAGGTGATACTTTTCATAAGAGTGAAGTGAGGCTACGTCAACTAACCTACATTTTTCGAATTGTTCTAGTTTTCTTGAGATTTCATGATGGTCTATCATTCTAATCATAGGCTGTTTTCTCGCTTCTCTACGTGTCTGTTGGGTTATATTTGCAGGAGCTGTGCCTGGCATCGTACGGCCTTAGATTGTCTATAGTTGCCTGATTTGAGAGTAGACGGATGCTTTCGAATTGGCGATGATCGGGCCATGTCAGATAGCCGAAACCTAGATGCCCATTTATTCATATGTACCAATAAAAAAGAACGGGGCGCTTCATGTGCCCCACGAGGAGCAGTCGAGCTTCGAGACCAATTGAAGAAACTTTGCCAAAACTCAGAAAAAGGTTGGCATGGACGAGTGAGAGTAAATGCCTCGGGTTGCCTAGGGCGTTGTGAAGAGGGAATTACTGCGGTTCTTTATCCCCAAGGTAAGTGGATGACCTCTTTGAAGAACGACGAAGAAAGCGCGCGAAAACTTGAGAGCGCGTTATCTGAAGTGCTTGATCGTTAAGCCAAACAGTTGAAGTGAATTTGTGCGTCCTTTTTGTTGGGCTTGCCACCGATCTCAATCTACGTGTTATTGTCAAAGGGTTAAACCCTTTGAAACGAGCGTTCAGTTCGTCATTCTTCTACATCCCAAAGAAGCACGAAAGAGAATTGGAACTGGCCGATTAGTGGGTAAATTTATCTCAAATTCGGCCGTCATTCAGGGAAATGGGTGGGAGCTGGACATTCATCCTCAGCTCCTTTCAATTGCTCAAGATCCGGGCAAGAAACATTTTGTCCTATTTCCGGGGCCAAAATCATTTAATATCAGCGAAAAAAAAGGTTTGATGGATATCTCCGGGGATGATGCCAATCCATCCTCACCACAAGCTAAGACAGTGATTTATGTCATCGATGGGACATGGCCTCAGGCAAGAAAAATGATTCGAACGAGTCGATTCTTGCAGTCTTTGCCACAGATTTGCTTTACCCCCAAGCGACGATCTAACTATCGTATTCGAGAACAACCCAAGGACCTTTGCTTATCGACAGTTGAGGCTGTTCATACAATGATCGAATTATTGTCCGAAAGTGCGATGTTTCCTCCGCCAGCGCAACGCGCTCATGATGAGATGCTTAAAGTATTTGATTGGATGGTGGATCGTCAGATCGAATTTGAATCTGAGACAAATATTAAGCAGCCTGCCTTACCGGAGTGATCCCCGATAAATAATTTAAATAGATCGACCTGTCGGCATGACGCTTGCGAAGTGTTTGTAACGAAAGGAATCAACTATGGCTAAAACAAATACTTTGAAAAATGTCACCGACAACCTCAGCGATAAGATCGAAAGCGTAGTGCCAAATTCGAACGAAGCGCCGCATGAGGGTCGTTTGACTCGCGCAATTGAAATGCAAACCTCGAAACTTCCATCTGTAAGCTATCTTGGCTTGGCAATTGGAAGCATGGCGGTGTCAGCGGGACTTGCAGTCTTTGCAGAGCGTAAAGCTTTTGCAAACTTCGTAGGCCTCTGGGCACCTTCATTTCTTCTTCTGGGTATCTACAACAAGCTTGTGAAGCTTGAAGGTTCAGATCAATTTAGCGGCAAACAAAACCAAAGCCAAAACTTTGGTGCGACCGCTAATTCGATCTAAATCAGTTCAGCACAAGCGTTAGATTGTGTTTAGAGTGGCCCAACTCTCTAGGATGTCGGACTCAGTTGTCGGACTAGAAAGTTGGGCCACTTTTATTATGTGCGTCGCAAAGCTCTAGCAATCTGACTTGAAAAAGCGCATATCTAGTTTCCATGACTAGATCCAGGTATTCCAAATTAGCGTGGGGCGTTTTGGGCTTCATTCTTTTTGTCATCCTATGGGGAGCCTACGTGAGAGCAACAGGTTCCGGCGCAGGGTGTGGCGAGCACTGGCCGTTGTGTAATGGCCAAGTTGTCCCACGCTCAGGGACAGCCAAAACGATCATTGAATTTGTCCATCGGATCACCTCAGGCTTAAGTTTGATCGCTGTTTTTGTGCTAGCGAGGATCACTTATACCCATAGGCAGCTTACTCAGGCTCACAGACGAGTTGCTTTGGCGTCTTGTATCCTCATGGTGACAGAAGCGTTGATTGGTGCCGGTCTTGTACTATTTGGACTTGTTGCAGAAAATCAATCAATGGGGCGAGCGTTTTCGCTAGCTCTTCATTTGGCCAATACGTTCTTACTTCTATCCAGTGTAACGCTCACTGCCTATTGGGCGAGTTGGAAAAATCCCTCTATCAACTTGCAAGTGTCAAAAAGCACTTGGATGATCTGTGTCTTGATGCTGATCGCTTGTATGTGGATCGGGATCAGTGGCGCGGTGGCAGCTCTAGGGGATACGCTCTTTCCTTCTCAAGGGATAATAGAAGGCATAGCTGCTGATTTCAGTACTGCGAGTCACTTTCTGATCCGTCTTCGAATTTTGCATCCGGTCATTGCTGTGAGTGTATCTTGTGCGATTCTAATTTTTTGCCAATGGATCAAGAGCCGGACAGGTGAGGTGACGCCAAGGGATACAAATCGCTTTTCAAACGCTTTGACTCTGGCCGTCTTCGCTCAAGTTGCCATTGGATTTGGCAATGTTGTTCTTCTTGCTCCTGTTTGGATGCAACTGGTTCATTTACTCATGGCTGACTTTGTATGGATGCTGCTTAATCTTTTAATTGCGTCCGTATTATTTTCGGACTCCATGAGTAATTCAAATGAAAAAGGGGCAACCTTGTCTGCACAAGTTGCCCCAAAAGAGTAAGATTTAAATCAGTTACGCAGCGACAGTTCTTCGATCATCCTTTGCGAGTGGAGGAGGTGTGCTCGAAGCATCTGATTTATCGAGTTCGTTGGTCGATGTTTCATGCCACATCTGATCAAGTGCACTCGCGTAGCGATTAATAAGATTATAGTACAAGCTTTCTGGTGAGAAGAATGTATTGATGATGCTCATCAAAACGGAGAAAGCGATACCGATAATGGATTTAACCATGGCTTGAGAGATCTTCATCAGGAACAAATCCATCACTCGTTTTGTTTCTTCCATATTTCCTAAGTCCATCTGCCCGAGATCAGGTAAGCCTTTAGAAATGCCCAAGAAAGTACCGAAAATACCGCCGATGATAAATAGGCCCGGCAAAATATTTAGGATGTCATTAACCTTTCCTACAGGGAATACGCCAACGAGTCTTTCAAAGTAAGGATTGTTCTCGAATACGGTTTTCGAGATTTCAATCATCTTCGGGTCTGGACCGGTCTTCTTTAGATAACGAATTGATTTCAGAGTATCCTGAACCCCACGTTTCACGCCTTCTTCAATTAAGAAGAGTCGATCAGCGAGGCCTGTGATGTAATCGAGATTTCGTCTTTTGTACTTATTCTTGATTTCAAAACATTCGTTATAAGTTTTGTCCAACATGATGCGGACAATACGGCTGAACGATTCTACGCGAACGTTTTCTGGGTTAGCGTAATGGTTAACAACTCGTTTTTGAAATTCCTTGGCAAAATGATTTTCTGAGTTAGCTACGTAGTAGACGAGAAGTCTGACTAAGATGCCTCCGAAAAAGCCAAGTACCATGACCGGCATCAGGAGTTGAGCGGTGACGTCAATAAGGTTATCTACTACAAATTTACTAATTGGATCCATCATGAGCGACTCCTATTCATCCCTAAGGTTAAACTTGATAATAACTTTTTGACTTTTTTGGCAGTCATTAGTCTTACAATAATCGTGATCACTGCCCAGTGCGCGGCCCTTGAGGCGATCAGACGCCAAATAACTTCTACCTGAGACCTTAACGAGAGGAAGAAGTGTCTGCTGTGCACCGAAGTTCATTTTTGTGGTATCAAACACGTGCTCGAAGATCGATTTTGCGCGTTGATAACTGAGGTCCATGTTGTAATTGACTGCAGATCGAGTTTCTGGGCTTAAGCTATCTGGATCAACAAACTTGCCTTTGTAAGTAGGGGAAGCAAATCCAATAATCTCTACAGAACTGATTCGACTTGCGATCTTCTTGTCTTGAAATAAGCTTTGCGCATAAACCGGAATAGTCTTTTGCAAAATCGATTTCATGCCGTCTTTTAGGTTAGCACTACCCGTAGCAAAATATTCATTTTCAAAGTTAATAGTTACGTCACCAGTTTTGCCATCGACAGAAGCTTTAATGCCTGCTTTTGCAAAATTGCGCATGATCTGCTCAGCTAGCATCTTTTGCTCATTGAGCTTCTGGTTACTAGCAGTGAGGTTTCGCTGTAACGCTTCGTTGGTCTTTTGAAGTGCTCCGATAGACCCTTGGTATTTTCCTTCAAGGTCTTTAATGTTCTTTCGGGTGTTTTCTAAATC
>DBAE01000157.1:8338-17049 GCA_002291495.1 Bacteriovoracaceae bacterium UBA1018
CTTCCATATCAGCCCGGAACTTTCTTTCTTGAGCAAGAGCGGCATCTCCTGAAAGTTTTGCCTTCTTCATGCCCTCTTCGAAAGCCTGACGCGCTTTAGCTTCGCCTTCTACTTGCGTCTTATTGAGCTCATTAATCGCACTTTGAAACTGTGACTCTTTTTGAGATAGCGAAGTCATGAGTTGCTCAGCTTCACGGTTTTTAGCTTCGATTTCGGTTTTAGCCTGGTCCAGCTGACTCACGTACTTCTGATTGGCGTCTTTGAGTGAGTCGATCTTTTGATTGCTTTCGTCAGTGAGACGAGCAATTTCGGCTTCCATTTTTTCTTGGCTCTTTTTNNGACTTCTTGAATTTGTTTATCCAGATTTTCTTTAATTTTCGAGATCATCTGGTTATTTTGAGAAATTTGTTGCTCTCGAGCTACGACGGTCGTACTGAGATTTTCAATATCTTTGTCTTGTTCCTCAATAACGAGGTCACGTTTTTTGAGTTTGCTCGATGCAACGAGGTTAGCATTGATGATGTTTTTAACCATCTGTTGGTAACGATTCAGACCTTTTTCTTTTTCTTCTGCATCCTGAGCAGCTCGGTAGAGCTCATTCTTTTTATCTTTTGCTTCTTTTTCGAGCAGAGACATTTGGCTCATGACTTCCTGATACATGGCGACTTCTTCTTGTGATGCGCCATCTTTGAGGTACTTACCAGTTACAGAGTCAAAGGCCTTCATCTGTTTTTTAGCTTCATCCGCGTCTTTTTTGGCCTGCATGATCGCAGTTTGTTGCACGATCGACATCGTGCCACTTCTGAGATTGCTGACCACAAATAGAAGCAAGAACACGACGGATAGAACAAGGAACAAATCGCTGTACGAAGTCCATTGGCTATCACTGCCGCTCTCGACTTTGTGCCGGATTTTTTCGTAGTTCAGATTCACGTTAGATCTCCTCTGTTACTTCCTCGACTGCCTGCTCGACGCCGCTATCTTGAGCCCATGCCGTCAATGAATAGACAGGGTATAAAACTTAAGGACGTCATAAGCACATCGGCACTTCAAAAAGAAAGTTTAGTTAATCCGTCAGATCCCGATCAATAAGGTGAGGATAAGATGGGTTGGCTTAGGCGTGTAGCGCTCTTCATGCATCGTGACCCTATTCGGGGAAACACTAGCGGAACTGATACAAGGTCGAATGTGCCTTACGGCTTGTTCTTGATCTTCATTGCTTTTACATTCTCATTATTTATATTCGTGTTTGCTAAAGAGATTATGAGGTGGGGGTCGGCCACTCCCTCTGTCGAAATCAATCCTAAATCCTGGGGGATCCTTGAAGGGTCTTTGCCAAAAGATTGTGATTCAGGCACCTTAGTTGGAATTGGATGTCCGGCGCATCCTATTCAAAGTGCTCTTTGGGCGAGCCGAAACTATCGTGTGCCATCTGGCATTAAGGTTCCCGCCCCGATGGCTCGAGGTGATTTTTGGATTGGGACAAAGGTGAGCCCCGAAGAGCTTTCCGGAGCATTTAATTTCCGCGCTAATCAACTGATATTAGGTTGGATAAAAGGGTCCTACCGGGTTTGGTTAGACGGGCATCTCGTATTAGAGGGAAGTCGCGAAGATCGTGAGCCCATTGTGCTTGCACTTCCAATGTCACGTCTCATCTCAAAAGAAAGCCTACATATTGCGATCCATATCCAGCCTGAGCCGCAAGCCGCGTTTCCAGACGTCCTAGCTAAACCTTTGAAAGAAGGATTTGCCAGTCGATCGCAAGCCAGCGCTTATCGAAGTATTACAAGCTTTTGGAAAAAGTCTCGTCCATTTGGTCTATTCTTGGTAAATCTAGTCATCGCGAGTATTTTTTTCCTTCTCTGGCATAGCAATCAGAGCAAGCAAGAATACTTTCATTTATCGACCTATGGTTTAGTCAATGCGGTTTTTCAAGTTCGTCTCACTGACTTTTTCATGTCTGTGTTTTCGCCAAATATTAATTACTCACTGGATGTCATTCTGATTTTTTATGAGGCGGCATTTGGTTTGTTCTTGGGATTAGCTTTTGCCNNCATATTTAACTGGGGTATTCCAATCGCCCTGGTCGCCCCGATCGTCGTTGCTCTGAGTTTGCCGGATGGATCAGCTAAGTACGACTTTAATACTTTCTTATACCAGTGGGTGTTGCCCGCATCCTATTTTCTCGGAGCCATGGCTTGTGTGATTCAGGCGTCTTATCTAAAACTTTCANNATTAATGTCAGGGTCTTCCGACTCGCTTTGTTTTCACTTGGGCTCATAGCATTGGCAGCAATCAGCGTGCTTCAGTACCACGAGTTTCTAAGCTTTGTTCAGCGAGCCTTACTGTCCAGATTTGCACATTTAGGGTTAGTGCTATTACTGGGAGGGGTGGCGCTGCTCGAATACCGCGAACAACAAAAGATGATCGAAAAGACACCTGTGTCGCCATATCATCGTCGACCCATTTTGCCAGAATCCGTTTCTGGGGTTGTGATGGTCGTAGATCTCAAGAATTCGGAACGTCTATTTAGAACCGGGGCGCTTGGAGGACAATCTGGACAACTCGTAGAAGCATGTCTCTCGCGACTTTGGGCAGCCGTGATCAAATCGGAAGGCATGATACTTCAAACTGAAGGAGACCTGCTCCGTGCGTTTTTTGATTCTGAAGTTTGCAAAAATCCTCTCTTAAGTGCCTTAAGCGCTTCAAATCAGATGAAAAGAGAGCTTGATATTTTAGTGCAGCAAATGCGGGCACAGGGAATAGTTGATCAGGATTTTCCCGAGGTCGAGTTTAGAGCTGGGCTATCTGCTGGTCAGATACGTCCGGTATGGCAAGAAATTGAAAACTCTCGCATAGCATCTTGGATTGACACAGGTGAGACATCTCCACTGCTAGAATCAGCTCGGATGCTTGAACTCGAAAGAGAAGTTCAATCGACCCAGACAAGTTTGGTGGTTATGAGTGAAGATATGGTGGTTTCTTCACGAAACAGTCTCGAAGCGCACCTTCAGCATTTCAAAATTCGCTCTCATCGCTGCATGGGTAAGCATAACCGCATCTATTTGGTGGCCGGATACGTGCCTGTCAAAGAACTGGCTCAAAATACCTCAGCCAAAGTGGCTTAACATAAGAAAAATCTAAACTGGGCTATAAAAATTGCCGATATCGAGACTAGGATGAAACATAAAGTTAAAATCAGAGTAACAAGACCTAATGGTTCGGCCGATAAACTCTCCTTTCAAATGGACGAGAATGTCGCGTTTGCGCTCCAGGAGAACACTCTAGGTTTTGCTGGTAGCTGCAAACTCGAAATCCGAAATACGGCGTTATGGGTATCTTCCGTGATCGCAGGCGAAACCGTTCTATTGAACGATCGAGTAGGCAATGAGTTTCAAGTCCGTGTCCAGGACGTCTTGCGTGTAGGTGCAGGATCTATTGAATTTTTAGAAGTCCCGATGCCAGCTGAAGCGACAAAGTTCGTTGATCTCGCATCTCTCAATGAGATGATTGCCGAACCAAAACCGGTTCCAGCCAAGCTTGTAGAGCGACCTGTAGAAAAAGCAACAGAGAAGACCGTATCAAAACAAGCTGACAAGAAGGCTGATAAAAAGGCTGATGTAAAAACCGAACAACCTGTAGAAAAGGTATTGAGCCGAAAAGAGAGAAAAAAAGCCGCTCGCGAAGAAGCCGCCCGTGCCGCAGCTGAAGCAAAGGTCAAGTCTCGTCAAGAGCGAGAAGAAATCGCCGCCGAAGAATTAGATGAAGAGAGTATTGCAGCTCGTGAGATCGATGAAGTTAAGACTGTCGAGCGAGGCATTAAAACAAAAGAAATTGAAAAAGTATTTAAAGAGCGCCTGAGTCAGACTCAAAGTTTAAATCTCCAAACCCTTCCTGGGGTAGACAAGGCAAAATTTGAAGCTGGGGTCGATGATGAGCACGATATTGACAGTCAGCTTGAAGAAGCTATTTCAGAAAAGTTAGAATCCGATTCTTCACATGGCACTCAACAAACAGAGACTGCTACCACTCTCATCATGAGAGAAAAGGTCCCAGATTCAGTCCACGCTCACACTCGACCTAAGAGACGTACTAAGCCAGCTGAAGCTGAGAAGACTCAGAAGACTACAAGATCGCCTGTGATTAATGCCGATATTCAAAGTCTGGCATTCTCCTACTTTCTGATCGCAATGGCCTCTGAAGTAAGCTTCATGATCGGAAGTAGCTTTAAGTTTCAATCCAGCCCGCTTCCAGTAGGTGTTGTTGCGGGAGCGACTATTGCGCTTGTCTCTGGAATAGCTGGAATTTTTAAGGCGCTTAATCCACTTTTANNGTTATTTTACTGAGTATGTCAGAACGTTTGCATACCTTTCCGGACTTTTAATTCTTTGGGCGCTGTCGTTCGGATTTCCATCCAGTGTGATTACGTTTGCTTCAATCCTTTTGGCTGCGGCCTGTATTGGCGTATTCACCGTTCGATTTAATCCAGACCGTGAAAAATTTATCTCTCTTGCTGCAGCTCTATTCTTGGGAATAGGTGTACTACTTGGGCAAGGAGTAAAAAAATATCCACTTCCTGGCCAGTCGCTCGTCTCACAAACGCCTGAAGCGTCAGCAGTCGAAGGTTCAGTTGATTCNNGTAGATCAAGCCCCGGTAGCGGTAACAACCCCAGTTTCGAATGATCCTCAAGCTGCTGCAGTCACTACTCCCTCAATGGTAGCGCAGACTCCTACTACGCAAGATCCAAGTGTTGGCGCTCCAATGGCTCCATCAGCGGTTGGTTCTTTGCCGACCAGTTTAGACAGCATTCCTGCTGAGGCGATTCCAGACCCACTTGCAAAAGAACAATTCTTTTCAGCTGTCAAAGCAGGCGATTTAGGTTTAGTGAAAAAACTCATTGATAAGCGTGCGGTCGATCCTAACTTTACTCTAGAGCAAGGTAGTACTGCTCTTCATTATGCTGCAGGCGGCGGACATCTCGAGTTGGTGAAGTATCTTCTTGGGCGTAAAAAAGTGAATATCAATGCTCAAGATCCAAACGGTACTACGCCGCTCATGTGGGCGGTTTATCGTAAACACGGGCAAGTCGTACAGTACCTCGTAAAAAAAGGCGCTAATCTCGATATTCGTCGAGATGATGGTGATCGTGCGATTGATCTTGCTCGGCGTTATGGCTTGAAAGCTATGGTTAGAACGCTTCAAGAAGCGTCTGATGCGCGAATCCCGGCATCAATTGCTCCATCCAAAGACAAAAAACGTAAAAAATCCCGACGATAATTCTTCGTCATAGAACGAAATCATGGCAAAGTGCCGCCATGGATCGCTCCAGGCCGCGTGATCAACAGTTCTATGAACTCCTCAGTGTACTTGATGTAACGACTCATCGAGTAAACGATCTTATCGAAATGTCGCGCTTATCGAAAAACACGGATCTCCAAGAAGCTCTCTGTTTCAATTTGGAAAGGCTCGCGTGGACGAGTATTCATTTGGCCGATTTTTGGGCCTTTGAGCTCAGGCTAGGTATCCCTGGTAAAGAAAATCAGGCTTTTGACATTCTTTTTCGAAATGGTCTTTTAGCCCAAGATCTAGCGAGAAAATTAAGAAATTTTTCGGAGTTTAGAACCCTTTCTCGTCGAGATCCCTCGCTGATTAACTGGGATTATCTGGCAGGCACACTCGAAGACGAACTGAAAGTGGTCCAAGAGTGGAAAAGTGTGATAATGGCTGCTTTAGCGAACAAGTCTTTTGGTGAAAGGATTTAACTATGGCTCGAAAGATTCCGGCATCTGGTATCAATCTGTTTCAGTTGATCTACATCCTAATCCGCGAATATGAAGCCAAGACTGGCCTTAAGTGTCTAAACCTTTCGCTTGGAAACCCTGATCTGATTCCGTTTAAGGAGGTTCTGGAAATTAAATCTAAGACTCAGCTGAAGTCAGACTATGATCTGCATACGTATGCGGAGGACAAAAACCTCAATCGCTTTTGCGAGGGTATGGTCAAAACTTTTGCTGGGGTAGAAATAGAGAAATTTCCTCATCTGAAAGCTACACCGATTGCGGGCATTAAGACCGCTACCGCAATCTTGCCCCTTGCTTGTGGGTTACATTTAAAAGAAGCGGGACGTAATCATTTCAACGTCGTGACCCATTTTCCTGCATACGACGTGATGGGAACTTGGAGCTCTCAGTACTTAGCCGCTAAACGGATCGTGTGGCCGCTATCCTCTCAAGACGGAATGAGAATGGATGTGTCGCGGCTTAAGCGTGCGCTCGAAGAGGCAAAAGTTGAAAAACCAGATCTGATCTTTGTCATTCGCCCCGGTAATCCAGCCTCCTGTGGAGCTAGCGCGCAAGAGTGGAAAGAGCTGATCGAATTCTGCGAGCCGCGAGGGATTCGTTTAGTCAATGACGGAGCCTATACCACCCTCACAGAAGGGGCACACGTTCCGCTGGCTCAGGTGGCGAAAGATTATCCAGGCTTGGAGTGGGGCGAGCTCTATTCGGTCAGTAAGTCATTCAGTGATCCAGGCGCAAGACTAGGAACCTTTGTCGGATCCAAAGATCTCATTGATGACTATATCCTGATCAAAGGAAATACTGATTCAGGACCAGTACCTGCAGTAATGGCGGCTTATGGTGAACTCTTTTCGCAGCCAGAACTATCTAGAAAGATGCTCGATAACCTTTATGATATCTATCGCGCGCGTCTCAATTACTTAGTGCCAAAACTAAAAAAGGCTGGGCTCGAACCCGCTTGCGAAACTACAGCAGGTTTTTTCACGCTTTGGAAGACACCTAACTCTGCCTTTGGAATTGATCTCAGACAAGAATCCAAGAGCAAAGGAGTGAGTCACGCAGAGTATTTTAATCGCTCGATGATCGAAAAGTTTGGGATCGTAGGCGTTCACTTCTCTGGGCCTGAAACAGCCGGAGTTAAGCCTGAAAGCTACATTCGTTATGCAGTCTGTACGGATGTACTTGCACCAGAGTTTCAAAAGCGTTTTGAAGCCGCTTTAGAAGAGGCTAAATTTAGCTACTGATCTCAGATCAAAAGTACAGTCGGGTGCCAATGAGTACACCGCTTCGGTCAATTTGACCCGGTTGGTTGGTACGCTTTTCAATTTCAGAAAAGTATTTGCCGTATACACGTAAAAACTTAAAGTCGATAAAGGCACCGGAATCCCACCGATTGCCGGAAGAGCGAATATCTGCCGCGTTTGGAACGGAAAGAAAATTATGTTTAAAACTTCCATCGACACCAAAATATTTAGCTAGGTAAATCGTACTCGAGAGGCCAATGACTGCGTTTCGAGCGTCGATCGGCGCACTCTGAGAGCGAACCCCTGCTTGAAAGGTGATATTTGTTCCCTGTGAGTGATAGCCNNTAGCCAAAAACCCTCAGGTGAGTCAGCGCAGAAAATTCTTCGTAGGGAGAGAAGCTGCGAATCACTTCGAGTCCAAAAATACTCGCATAGGCTGCAGCACTGAGTCGAAGCGCATTTTTCTTAACGTCCGATGCATCGCCAGTGAGTTGATATTCAGGGCTGATATAAAACTCAAATGGAGTGGGGGTATGAAGTGCTAACCAGAGATCCATTAAGCGCATGCGATCACGAGTTTCAAGCCATTCTGCCAAAGACCAACGAGTGGCCTTTTTCTCTTCCTGTTTTTTGACGACAAATGTGTAGACCTCATCTGCTGATGCTGATGTGCCAGTAAATGTCGTGAGAGATATCCCCGCCAGCGCAAAGACGATTAATGTTTTGTGCATTTCTATGATTATAACCCCGAATGAGTTGAGAAACAGGTAATTTTTGAGAAATTAACAAGATCGAATAAATATAAACTATTGAAATTATAGTGATTGTTAAGTCTGTCTGGTCGGCACTAACCCGTAGACTGCTGAGTTAGGTCTAGGTACAATTTATAGGTACAACTGAGAAGGGGAGCACTAGACACCGGGGCATGAAAAAACCTTCAAATCGATCTCGTTATTTGGCTCCTTCACTTGTTGCCCTTTGTTCTACTTTTATTTGTCTAGCATTCTCATATTCTAAAGCGGCACTCGCCGCTGACGCGAGTGTGTGTAGTCAGTCTGCCCTCAATGAGTTTAAAACCGTTGAAGCACTCTTAGCTAACTACCAGGGACTTGATAGCTGCGCAGGAAAGATTCTAGAGATTAAACCTAAGGCTCAGCCTAATTTGATTATTAACGGCGATCAATTTGCGAAACGCATCGCCTATGGAATTTTAGAAAAAGATATTCCTCCTAAGAAAAAACTCGACCGTAAAGGAATCGGAATGGGGGCTGGACTCTTGATCGATTTGCAAGACGGTAAGCAAGTCGAGTATCCCGATCTTCCGGGCCAGGCAGAAAAAGATAAAAAATCTCTACAGTCTTGGATAAGAAAACAGGCTGACTTTTCCATTTCTCCAGAGAAGCTTTTTGAGCAAGCTTTAGAAATTGCCGATCACAATGTGCAAAACGCTCTCGTACTTTGTTGGAACCACTTGAGCGAGAATAGTAATTCTGATTCGGTTGAGAGAAACTTAAGGGATCACACTCTCAAGCTTTATGACATCACGGGTGAGCGCGAGCTCTTTGACGGAATCGAGCAGTACACGGTTGAAAAGATCAACGGCAAAGAAAAAAGCGTAAAGAGAAAGTTTACCCGTGGAGACAACTTCAGTGCTTGGTATCATTTTTT
>DBAE01000133.1 GCA_002291495.1 Bacteriovoracaceae bacterium UBA1018
GCCTTTTTTGGCGGATTTTTTAGCAGCTTTTTTAGCAGGTTTCTTTTTTGCTTTGCCTTTAGCGGCAGATTTCTTTTTACCTTTTGCAGCAGCTTTACGTGCCATTTTCAAATCTCCTAGGTTCGGTTTCAAAACACTACTTGTTGTAAAAATTTTGACTCTAAATCTTACTGAAAATAAGCCATAGGTAGCTAGGCTTTGCAATGCATTTTCAGCATTTAGTTTTAGTGTTTGATTAATCCGAGATCATTTTCGGCATCGGCATCTAAGCCTGTTGGGACATTTGTCCACTTTCCACCTTGGCCATCGCTATTTGAGGCATCACGATTCATCAAAGTCGGAAAACTGACAAATTTAACGCTATATCCAGTGCGGAAACTGTTGCGGTGTGAAGCGCTATAGGGTTCATTCCACGAGGTTTTAACTTTTTTAACGTCATTGAGAAGGATTTGCGTATTCATGGCGATCTTTTTTCGACCCGCGTTGCCTTCTGCACGGGTAAAGGGATCACTAATGCGCGCCACGTTAAAAGATTCGCCTTCTTCGCCTTGGGAGTTTTTTAATTTTTCAAAGTATTCGATCAATCCAACTCGAAGCNNGGAGTTGGGTTTGTCCACCTGCTTGCAAGTCTTGGATGATCTGGGTCACTTCGCTCAGCACATTTCCGCCAGCAGCGGCGCGAGTGCCGGAGATTATGGGAGCCCAGACAGCGTGGAGGCCCGATGTTTCATCAAATCCCTGAATCATCGGATCAGGGTTTAGGTCCGAAAGGATATTGTACTTGCCACTTTCCCAAGGGTTTGGAGCCATGGCGGATTGATAAGCTTGGTCCATGGCGGCTTGGTCGACAACTCCACCGCTTTGAGGCATCTGGTTAAATAAGGTGCCCAAGACAAAATTTTCTTCCCACCCTTTTCCGTTGTCCATGACGGGTAGCCAAGGAATCTTGCCCTTACACACAGTGGCACTGCAGGGTGGCACGTCCGGACCGAGTCGATAGTCAGCCGTAAAAAGTTCTTTGCCCCCCTTAGGGCCAAGTCGGCTCCCAAAAGGCTGGGCTGCAGAGTACGCCTTGAGGGTGATATCTCCGAACGGAGAAAACATGATCTTGGCCTCGGCCTGAAGTTTAACGGCGTAGTAGGTCAGAAGATTTGGATCTTTATAAACTCCAATCACCGGAGGTGGAACGGATGAAACGAAAGGCTCAAGAGTAGGGCGGCAATCCGCCGTACCATCCGATTGCATCCCCACCTTAATCATATTGACCCAAAATGTATCGAACTCAGCAACGATTGGCGAGAGGTTGATCAATTGAGCTCCGAAAGGCCCAGGCGGCAAGAGCTCCTCCATTTGGATGCTTTCGGTATTACTAAAGGTCGTACCGGGAGAGTCGCTGCCCAGCGTGTAGTAAGCGGATAGAAAGGCCTGAATCGGCCGCTCAAGCGCTGCCCAGTCTTTCGAACTTCTCATATCATTGAGTCGATCGATTGTTACACGTTCCGCTTTGTGATTCACAAACTCAGAAAGAGTATCGATGCGCCGCTTGAGAATAATATTCTTTGGAAAAAGTCCAAGTCCCTTTGCGAGTCCACGCATGGTTCGTAGTGTTTCAGGAAGGCGATCTTGACCTGTTCCAGGAGTTGGCGGTTGGCTAGCAATCTGCTGTTCGAGCGCAGTGAGGGTCGGGTCTGTATTCCACAGCCAGAGAAAGAGTAGAGTACGGTTGGATTGTCCAATTAAGTCGCAATTTTCTTGGCGGATCTTTTCGAGCTGCTGAAGCTGATTGATCATCGTCGTATTGACGCTGTCAAAGATCCCCGTTGTTTTTGGCGGTATTTGCAGTCGATTGAGCTGCGGCATTTTACAAAAGTTATCGCCTTTAAGAAATGACATACAGACTGCGGGCACTCCATAGTCTTTGACCCCATCGGGGGACCATTTGCGAGGGCCCGAAACTGGCTGCGTGGGGTGTGTATCTTGCGCCATATTTCCAATGACGTAATAGCGATAGAGAAACTTCTTAAATTGGCGTCGCATCTCATAATTGAGATAAGAAATATCGTTCAGTTGTCGCGCCTGAACTGCTGCGCCAGCGTACGCAGCCATGTCTGCGGCATTTTGAAGATTGATCTTGGCGTTAACGAGCATCCCTGTATTCACTACAAAAGTGAAAAACAGGACAAACGTCATCATCATCATTCCGAGAAGTACGGAAATCTGACCCTTCTGTCGTAACTGACGGGCTTCCTTGCCCTGAGATGTTCGCACGTTACTATTGTCGCAAAGCTCTAAGGCGCTGTCTATGAGTCCAAAAACTGTCTAGTTTTTAAGCACTCGGGGGACGTGCTTTTTTCGGTCAAATTTGAAATATATTAATAAAATCAATGAGTTGAAATTAGGCACACCCGTTGCTTATAGGGCTGCGACACTGAGATTAAGGTGCTGAAAAAGCACAATGATCTCAAGAGATCGGCCAAAGCATTGGTTCCAACGTTGAGCAGAAGTGGAGCAGGGCTGATCTTAGAGTGAATGAAGACTGAACCAATGCGTAGAGTGAGTCGAGGTAGTTATGTTTTTGAAACGAAAATTTTTATTGAGCGTTGTTTTAAGCGCCGTGTTTCTTAGCTCTGCAGCAGCTTTCTCTCGAGAGCCAGCGTCTACCTACTGCGTAGATTGTGGAGTCCAAGCACAGAATCAAGATTTGCTCTCTTCAACTGGAGCACCTAACCAATCCAACATCCAATTTACCATGAGAACCGTTAACGGTTTGATGACTCAAACGTCAGATCCTCTTTTTTCGAGCGATCCTCATCGTTGGATGCCCGATGCTAAGTACGAACACCTCACTGTGTTTCATCAAGACAAGATTGAAGAACATAACTTTGACATCATGCCGGAAGGCTTTTGGAGCACAGGTATTTTTAATACCTCTTATCTCCAAACTTCGCCGCTGGGTAACATGATGTCTCATGCGAAAGCCGCAGGTATTTACTGATTTGAAAGTTTCGTTTTGTTGACGAGTTTAACTCGCTTAGCAAAACGATTGTCCCCGATACTCCTCTCTCTCTCTCGGAGCTGGGTCGTCAAGACGACTGACCCAGCTCTTTTTTTTGCTTCAGATCTGCGGCGAAATTCTTCGTCCGACCGCAGCTCGCCTCCTGCAGTGGCCACTTACGGCCACTTTAGTCGTCTCGCTTTGTCGTCCTCGACTTTCTTGCATCTCTTCGCAAAAATACTTTAGAGCTGTGGCGAAATTTTTTGTCTAACCGCAGCTCGTCTCTTTTTTTATACAAGCGCGCGGCGGTGCGTTTTGATGCTGGCCATTTCGTGCACAGGTGTGAAGCAAAAAAAGGAAAGATTGCGATCCGCATGTATGAAGTCAAAGTATAAGCGAGCTGCTATTCTTCACATCTTTTTTACGAGAGTTATGTTTGGCATTTGTCGTGCAAAGTGTGGAGAGTGTCCGCAAGATGCGGTTCATACTACTCCTCTCTCTCAATGCCCTTCGGGAAACCGAAGGGCTTTTTTTTTAATCGTAGTAGATAAATTACTGGGCGCCCAAAAAACGAAATCAATGATTGACGAGATCCCAGTAGGAAGGAGTCTCAAGTTTTCTTCTTAAAGTTGATTAATTAAGTATGAAATAGGCTATTCAGCGCTCGGAACTTCAACTCCAGGATTGAACCTGCGGCCCATACATGCGAGAAGAAATAACACATGGCTATCTTTCGCGAATTGCCGGTCTTAGAGGCGGTCTCAGAAACTGTTTCCGAAACAATGGATCACGCGCACGATCATACTGATCTTGTCGCTCGGTCGACTCGTACTCAAAACGAGGCGCGGCCTCTGCCTCCTTCTAAGGCTCGCGAAATTTTGGCTTCTAAAAAACCTGAATGGTTAAAGATTCGTCCACCGGGTGGTGAGGCTTATACTCAGATTAAAGGAATGCTCCGTGAGCGAAAGCTTCATACTGTTTGCGAAGAAGCGCACTGTCCAAACGTATCAGAGTGCTGGGCTTCGGGAACCGCGACCTTTATGTTGGGCGGAGACACTTGCACACGCGCTTGCCGCTTTTGTGCGATTAAGACCGCGCGACGTCCGCCGCCACTCGATCCTGAAGAGCCGCATCACATTGCCCAAAGTGTCTCGACATTGGGGTTAAAATACGTCGTGCTTACTTCGGTCGATCGAGATGATCTCCAAGATGGTGGTGCATCGCATTTTGCTGCTACGATCAAAGAGATCAAACGTCTCAATCCAGAGATTTTGGTCGAAGCACTGGTCCCAGATTTTCGTGGAGATATTGAAGCGATTAAAATTCTGGTCGATTCCAAACTCGATGTCTATGCGCACAATATCGAAACAGTGAAAAGACTTCAGTATCGCGTCCGCGATCCGAGAGCAGGCTATGAACAGTCATTGAAATCACTCTTAGATGCTAAGAAGTATGCTCAGAGCATCGGTCATGATCTATTTACAAAAAGCGCGGTCATGTTGGGCCTAGGAGAAGAGAACGCGGAGCTCGATGAGGCTTTTGTCGATTTGCGCTCCTATGATGTAGATGTATTGACGGTGGGGCAATACCTGCGTCCATCGATGCAGCATTTGCCAGTAGAGAAGTATTATTCACCCGATGAATTTGCTTCCCTTGGAAAGCAAGCTGAGTCAAAAGGATTTCTATACGTTGCTTCGGGACCGATGGTCAGATCCAGTTACCGAGCCGGAGAATTTTTTATCGAAGGTGTGATTCGTAAACGTAGGGGTTTAGAGTCACATCTGTGAGCACCCGAGGTGCTCCAAAAGAATTGTTGGCACCTGGGGGTGCCGCAAAAGACAGAAAGGAACTCGATTGTTATGCAGCTGAAACTTCCTGAATTAGGTGAAGGCGTCCACGAAGGTGAGTTGATTAAGTGGAAAGTTCAAGTTGGAGATCAAGTTAAAGACGATCAATTGATCTGCGAGATCATGACCGATAAAGCAACGATCGAACTTCCTGCGCCATTCCACGGAAAAGTCACTCAGCTCATGGCTAAAGAAGGTGAAGTCGTTCACGTTGGCCAAGTTCTTCTTGAGTACGACTCAGGTGCAGGTGCTTCGACTTCAAAAGCACCGACCGCATCGACTCCTTCAGCGTCGAAACCAGCTTCGCAAGCTCCAGCTCCTATGGCCGCAGCTGCGGCTGCTCCAGTGCAAAACAAAGGGAGCTCGACGAGTTTGGCAGGAGTTAATGCTGCTCCGCAATCTTCTGCACCCGCTCCGCAGGGCGCATCTCTCAATTCAGATATTTTGGCGGCTCCATCGACACGCAAACTTGCTCGCGAGATGGGCATTGATCTGTCGACTGTTCAAGGTTCAGGACCTGCAGGTCGCATTATGCGCGAAGATTTAGATAAAGGTTCCGCATCTCGTGGTACTGGCGCTGTGACTGCCGGAGCTCCGACCATGGCGCGATCCGCATATAGCCGTGGACCATCTGCCCAAACTGAAGAGCGAGTGCCTTTCCGTGGTCTTCGTAAGAAGATCTCTGAAAAAATGCGTCTATCCAAAGATAAAGCAGCACATTTCACTTATGTTGAAGAAGCTGATGCATCCGCACTTGTGCAACTTCGCGCTCAAGCCAAAGAGATTGGCGCAAAGCAAGGCGTGAAAGTGACCTACTTGCCATTTATTATGAAGGCGATGGTCGCTGCGATGAAACAATACCCGATTCTCAACTCCACTTTGGATGAGGAGAAGGGTGAAATTGTGCTTAAGCACTATTACAATATCAGCTTGTCCGTTCAGACGGATGACGGTTTGATGGCGCCAGTTGTGAAGGATGTGGGTAATAAATCCATCATCGAACTTGCTCGCGACATTGCTGTCTTGGCTGACAAAGCACGGAACAAGAAACTCACCATGGAAGATCTCACCGGTGGGACAATCACTTTGACTAATGCTGGAACCATCGGTGGATTATTCACGACTCCAGTTATTAACTACCCAGAAGTAGCGATCTTAGGCTTCAATAAAATCTTTAAGAAGCCGCATGTGATCTCCCAAAATGGCAAAGATGAGATTGTGATCCGTGATTGGACTTACTTTGCGATCTCACTTGATCATCGGGTCGTGGATGGCGCAATTGCAGCTGAGTTCATGAAGGTTTTCATTAATTATATCGAAAACCCAAGCTTACTCTTGCTCGAGAGCATCTAAGAAAACTATTTCGAAACAGTTCATAGAAGAAGGTAATCTCATGTCCACTGCAAATACATCTCAAGCTGACGTCGTCGTGCTGGGTTCAGGCCCTGCCCGGTATGTTTGTGCGATTCGATTGGCTCAATTGGGTAAGAAAGTGACTGTCGTCGATCGCGCAGAAATCGGAGGCGTCTGTCTCAATCGTGGATGTATTCCGTCCAAGGCGCTCATCTATGCTGGCACGATGTACGAAAAAGCTCAGCACATGTCTGAGATGGGCATCGAATTTAAAGGCGCTACTCTTAACATGAGTAAGCTCATGACCTGGAAAGAGTCCGTGGTTAAAAAGCTTACCGGTGGAGTAGGGCAGCTTCTCAAAGCGAATGGATGTGAAGTGATTGCAGGTGATGCTAAGTTCACAGGTCCAAAATCGATGGAAGTAAAAACTTCCAATGGCACTCGCACGGTCAATTTTAACCAATGTGTAATTGCTACAGAATCGCGTCCGTCTAACTTGCCTGGATTTACTGTGGATCAAGAGCGCGTCGTGGACAGCACTGGAGCATTAAATCTTAAGTCCGTGCCAAAGACGATGCTCTGTATCGGCGGCGGTTACATCGGTCTTGAGCTTGGAACCTTTTACGCAAAAGTCGGCACTAAAGTGACCGTTGTTGAAGCAGGCAAAGCACTTCTTGGAATCGTTGATCCAGACCTTACTCGAGTTGTCACAAAGAATCTCACAAAACGCGGAGTCGATATTAAACTCTCCACTCTCGTTCAGGGATCCAAAGTTGGCAAAAATGATGTGGAAGTCACATTCAAGGATGCCGACGGAAAAACGTTCAGCGAGAAGTTTGATGTGGTTCTGGTCACCATCGGACGCAAACCAAACTCAGATGGTATCGGACTCGAAAAAACAGGTGTGAAACTCGATCAACACGGCTTTATCGTGGTCGATGCCCAACGCAAAACCAATGTTCCAAGTCTTTATGCGATTGGTGATATTGCGGGTCAACCCCTGCTTGCACACAAAGGTTCCAAAGAGGGAATTGTTGCAGCTGAAGCGATTGCTGGCAAAAAGACTGCCTATGATGTGCAAGCGATGCCTGCTGTTATTTTTACCGATCCAGAAATTGCGACTGTGGGACTCACGGATGTTGAAGCCAAAGCAAAAGGTTACGATGTGCAAGTTGGAACATTTCCATTTGTCGCCAATGGCCGTGCGCTTTCAGTGGCGGAGAGTGATGGCTTAGTCAAAATGATTGGTGATCGTAAAACAGGACGACTTCTAGGCGTACACATCGTTGGACCAGAAGCTTCGAACCTGATTTCAGAAGCCGCGTTGGCACTTGAAATGGGCGCACTGGTTGAGGACCTTGCATTGACTGTGCATCCGCATCCAACACTGCCTGAGACCTTGATGGAAGCTGCCGAAGCGACACTCGGTCACGCGATTCATATTTATCAAAAGAAAGCTGCACCATCGCCTAGCGCGCATGTTTAATCTGAGTTCAACTTAATCAGTAAAGTTTTGACAAGTCTGATTTTCCTTTTACACTTTGATAATAGGGAAATTTATTCTTATTTTTCATCAACGTGTCCCTTAATGCTTATTACTGAAGGGGATCATCAAGTTGATGCGAACTAGCAGCTTATTTAATTTTAGTTTCATAATTATTTGCATTGGGCTGCTCCATCAGAAAGCTGGTTATGCAGAAACCAATATTTTTGATAGCTCCCTGGATGAGCTCATGAACATTCCAATCACAATCTCATCCAAAATCACTGAGACTTTACGTCACGCATCTTCAAGCGTGTATGTCTTTACGGGTGAGCAGATTGAGCTCATGGGCGTCAAGAATGTTGAAGAACTCATGAATTACGTTCCAGGCTTTCAGGTGTATCGGGAAGGTGATCGTGCATTTACAGCAGTGCGTGGATTGTCAGCCGGAGATAAAGTGTTGGTGCTCATTAATGGTCAACGAATCAATGATGGGTTTACCGGGCGCTCCACGATTATCACTCCGAGAATTTCAATCGAAAATATTCAACAGATAGAGTTTATTCGTGGACCTGGCTCGGCGCTGTATGGCTNNAGTGTCAATCACCACTCGAAAGAGAGCAAATCAAGTTACTCTTGAAGGCGGTACTCATGGTGCGCGCTCTGCGAGCGGTAGTCTTTCAAAAAAAGTAGGTGAAACGGAATTTCAAGGCTTTATTCGTGCGTACTCCGACAACGGCAATAATCTTCATGCGACGATAGATGGTGCCGGAATTTCAGCGCCGACACAGGATCCGCGCAGTGATCTGGATATGAGCCTGTTAG
>DBAE01000268.1 GCA_002291495.1 Bacteriovoracaceae bacterium UBA1018
ATCCGAACTCGTAAAGAGATCGGGATGAAAAAAGTCACTGCTCTTCTCGGCACGTTCTCTGAACAAACTGCATTTGCACGTGCTTCAGAACTTTTAGGCGAAGAATGGATTCAAGCACTAGACGGAATGGAGAAATCTGAAATCGCCAGCCGATTTATCACTCTCCTCTACCCNNACCCTGAAATGTTCAAGAACCGAGCTGCTGAGCCTACTGAAAATACAGTCAAAATCCGGGTCGAATCAGATGATCGCCAAGGACGTAGACCTGGCCGAGATGATCGACGACGTGATGATCGTCACGACGACAGACGAAATGATAACAGAGACGATAGACGTGGACCAAGACACGAACAGCGTCACGAAGGTCGCCGCGATCGTTTCAAAGATCGTGGATCCTTTAAAGGTTTCGGCGGACAGTCTAATAAAAAGTCCGTACGTCCTCATCGCGACGGTGAGCGAGGAGTTATTCAGTTCTCATGATCCGCGTCGATGTCATAGTCATTGGAGCCGGCGGGGCCGGGATGATGTGTGCCATCGAAGCTGGAAAACGAGGGCGAAACGTACTCTTACTCGACCATTCTAAAAAGATCGGTTCGAAAATTCTTATCTCGGGCGGTGGGCGCTGTAATTTTACCAATCTCGGTGCCCATCCCGGAGCATACCTGTCTAACAATCCCCATTTCTGCAAATCCGCCTTTTCGCGATACACTCCACAAGACTTTGTGGCTCTCGTCGAAAAACATGGGATTGCCTACCATGAGAAGAAACTCGGGCAGCAGTTCTGCGACGGTTCCGCGCAAAACATAGTTAATCTGCTTGTATCTGAATGTGAATCAGCTGGAGCTCAATTCTCCTTAGAAACTAGAGTTCTGAAAATCAGAAAACTTGATTCTGGTTTTGAGATCGAAGCAGAGTGCCGCGAAGTCCAAGAAACATATGCATGTGAGTCGCTCGTCATTGCTACGGGTGGGCTTTCAATTCCAAAAATTGGCGCAACTGGTTTCGGATATACGGTGGCCAAACAGTTTGGTCTCAATCTGATTGAAACAGCTCCAGCGCTTGACGGTTTTAATTTTTCGGAAACAGATCGCGTCAGATACGCAGACCTTACGGGTGTTTCTGCGGATACAGTCACCTCTTGCAACGAGCAAAGCTTTCGAGAAAATATCCTATTCACTCATGGTGGATTGAGTGGGCCAGCAATTCTTCAAGCTTCTTTGTACTGGAGACAAGGGGATTCAATTTCGATTAACTTCTTGCCTGAGATCAATTTGTTTGACTGGCTCATCCAACAAAAACGCCAAGGGAGTCGAGCAGAACTAAAAAATCTGCTCTCCGAAGTATTGGCTCGCCGACTGGCCGAGAGACTCTTAGAAAATCATGAAGGAATCCGTGCTGAAATTCAGAAAGGTAAACCCCTACCGCAGATCTCAGAGCGTGTGCTTGAGTCTTTCTCTGAATGGATTCATAACTGGACGATTACTCCTGCAAGCACAGTCGGCTATTCGAAAGCCGAAGTCACTCGAGGCGGAGTTGATACAAATGAGCTCTCTTCGAAGACCATGGAATGCAAAAAAGTCCCCGGGCTTTATTTCATTGGAGAAGTCGTCGATGTGACAGGCCGCCTCGGAGGATACAACTTTCAGTGGGCCTGGGCATCGGGTTGGGCTGCGGGACAAGAAGTCTAAGCCGAAAGACTAATAAAGCGTTGATGCTCGACCATCAAACAACGATCGGTCACTACCAAAATTCCAGCTTTTCGTGCCTTTTCTTCAGCATCTTGATCATGGATCCCAAGCTGTAGCCACAAAACCTTAGGCTTGAGAGGAAGTAGTTCTTCCACAAGCCGCGGGACAAAGGAGCTCGCCCGAAATACATTGACGATTTCAAGGGGAGCAGCAACGTCCTTGATCGATGGATAACAAGGTCGTCCCAAAATCTGATCATGTCCGGGATTTACACCTGTGATCTCGTACCCCTGCTCCAACATATACTTACTGACATAGTGACTCGGGCGATCTGTATTGGGACTAATTCCAACGACTGCGATTTTCCGAAAACTTTTTAAGATATCCGAAACACTTGTCATAGACGTGTCCTTTCGTTTTTTAATTTTTAGACTATTTTTGGGTGACGCTCCCGAGAGCGCCACCCGAAATATTAACTAACTGACTTAGTCGACTTTCTTTTTGACGTCGTCAGCTTTATCACTGACTTCATCGCCAGCATCACTCGCTTTATCTTTCATATCATTACCGGCTTTTTTTGCCTTGCGGCCAGCTTTTTTTGAGTGCTTAACGGTATCATCTTTCACTTCGCCCGCTTTTTCTCCAACAGTTTCGTCAGCATATGACGGAGCGCCTGTGAATAGAACTGCCATGCCGGCAACTGCTGAAAGAACGAATAATCCAGTGCTAGATTTTTTTCTAAGTGTTGTCATGAATTCTCCTTTTGTTGAATTAGATCTGCATTACTAACAAGAGTCATGCCACCGGTCGGCAATTGATTCCGTCTTGACGCGAATATCTCAGAAATAGGATACTGAAGGAGTCTCTTAGCCCTATATGGGTAAGAAAGGAGGTGGTGGGATGACCAGTGATTATTGTAGTCCCACGGCGGAGGGCTGTATAGCTTAGCCTTTCGCCGTGTGAAATTTGAAGGAGAGGGAGAAATCCCTCTCCTTTTTTATTTTCTGCGATAGGGTTTGTATCCAATGACGAGCGCGCTCCGATTCAACACCGCCGAGGTTCAAGATCTTTACTGCATGCTCTTGCAACCTTCTTTACTGGATGAGCAATTCCCGGATTTTAAGAATAAGCTTTTTACAGACCAGGCTTGTCACAAGTGGTGCCACACGTACCTTTCGTTGATTCAAAGTATCGATCAGGCGCCATCAGAGCTTCAAAAGTTTCTTCAGGAAAAAACGCAAAACACCTATCGCCTCGGTCGGTATTTCGAATCGCTTCTACAATTTTGGCTTGAGCAGGTCGTAAAGGCGCCAAACGTATTTCCTGGTCTCATCGTTCAAGACGGAAAACAAACCATTGGCGAATTCGATTTCATTTTTCAAGCTTCCTCCCAAGAAAGTGCAGATAGGATTCATCTGGAAGCGTCAGTGAAGTTCTATCTTTTTGCAGGTAAAGATCCGTCCGAAGCTCAATATACAAATCGCTTTTTTGGAACCATGCTCAGAGATCGGCTCGATCTCAAAATTGATAAACTGTTTTCTCATCAGCTCCAGCTGTCTCAATCGCCTTTCGCAAAAAGAACTCTTAGCAGCAAAAATCTTCGTGTTGATCAGGCCTATGCACTCATGAAAGGAGTCCTGTTTTATCCGCTCCGTCCTTCAGGAGATAGTTCATGGCAGACTCACCCCTTTCCTAAAGAAGTCTCCCCTCTTCATAGCCGAGGTTGGTGGTGCACGGTCGAGGAGCTCACGTCTTTACCTGACGAGGATCATTGGGCTATACTTCCCAAGTTAAGATGGCTCTCGCCGTTCTATTCCAAAAACTTCAGAACTGAAGACTATTTAACTCGGCGTGAACTCGATCAGTTTGCGAAGAATCATTTTGCCGAACACCGCGCTCCAATCATGGTCGCGAAAGTAAATCAGAATAATGATGGATCTCTCTTTGAGGTCTCACGTGGCGTGATCGTCGACTCTGAATGGTTTTCAAAAGCTCGAAAGATTATAGGAGATTAATCTCTTACCTTGATCTTGTAGCCCTTACGTATAGTGCCATTCGTAAGCGTCACATAAAATTTTTCGAGAACTTCGGCATGGGTTGCTTTTTTGACTAGCTCGCGATCAAATCCGCTCTTCTCGAAATCTTCGAGTGTGGGAAGTTGCCCCTGATTTCGTCGGTAGTCTTCTACAAATTTCTGCAACCGTTTGGTCGTAAATGGATCAATCTGCGCCATATCTTCAGGCACCGCGACTGAGTTTCAGAATGTAGATATCCTTAAAACCTGTATCCGTATCGACGGTTTGTATCTCCGTCTGACAATGCATTCCGAGCTCTTTCATATGATCGATGAACACCTGTAGATAGGGTCTACCTGGATCAGCTATAAGAGCCTGGCCCGAAGGAGAAAGAAATCGTGAAATGACTTGAGCAAGAGCCAACGCATGTTCCTTTTCGTACAGCACGTCGCTTCCGATGATCCAATCCTGCGGGATGGGTTCTCCATCTTGGATGAGAGAATTAGGCGCTTCCTCACCTAGCTTTTTCCAATCCAGCTTTTCGAACCGGAGCTGTTCTACCTGATTTAGAAAGATATTTTTATCCAGAAACTTCCAAACCTCCGGATGAAAATCCGTTGCGGTCACTCGAGCTCCAAGCTTAGCAACCACTAGACTGGGAAGAGCTAGACCGCATCCCAGCTCAAGTACCGAGCGACCTTCGAACTGAGACTTCCCTACTGAAGCAATAAACTCGGATAGAGCCCGAGCAGACGGCCAAATCACTCCAAAATACGGGCAAAGATCCTCCAACAAAGCCGTGTTGCCAGACTTTTCGAGATCTTCAAATAGCTGGTCGATCGTCTTATTTAAGTCCTTAATGCACTCAATACGGATTTTTAGGTCTCCAATACGCTCGGTCTGGACTTTTAAGTCGTATTCCATGGTAGGGTGACCCTATTTCAATATGACTGAAGCTCAAAACTCTTTTTTACCAGCTGTCTTTTTAAGTCACGGGACTCCTATGCTTGCTCTTGCGGAGGACGATTACACACAAGCCGTTCATGGTTACTTTCGAACTCTACCCCGTCCAAGAGCAGTTGTAGTGCTGTCGGCGCACAATCGATCCCAATCGGATGTGGTCGAGATATCTGCAGCTAAACAGCCCGGGATCGATTATGACTTTTCTGGTTTTCCCAATGAGCTTTATCAACTCGAGTACAATTGTCCCGGCAGTCCAGAGGTCGCAATAGAAGTTGCTGCCCGCGCAGGGGCCGCAGGCTTTAAAACTGAACTCAATACAACTCATCGAATGGATCATGGCGTCTGGATCCCGCTCAAGGTGGCCTATCCTGAAGCGAACGTGCCGGTTGTTCAAATCTCGATGCCTTACGGTAATAACGCCTCCGCAGTTCTAAAGTTAGGTCAGGCCTTAGCTCCACTACGCGAACAAGGGGTACTCATTTTAGGCACCGGGGGTGCCGTACACAACTTGTCCAAACTCAAATGGAGTGAAAAAGATACTGGCAAAGCTCCTTGGGCTGAAGAGTTTGAATCTTGGTTAATGGGCTGCTTGGCTCGTAAAGATGTCCAGAGTTTAGTCAACTATCGTGATGTAGCACCCAATGCAGAGCTCGCACATCCAACACCGGAACACTTCTATCCCATTTTATTTACAGTGGGCGCAGCTTTGAGCGGCGACCGAGCATTGGGAATTTACGAAGGCATCCAGTATTATTCACTTTCGATGTTTAGCTTTGCACTCACCGCTTAGTTCTGACATCGTAAAAAAATGCATCCTGTCGTTACCAAACTCATTCGTGATTTTGAAAAATCTCGGTTTCATGTTCATCGCTCTGAAAATCGCCTCACCATCAGCCAACCTTCGTTATTAGCATCCGCCCAAACGATGGATCGTTTCTTCGAGCTACCTCTCGAAGTTGAGGTCTGCAACCAAGGCAAGATTAACTACAAGCTTCAGTACTTCTCGACGGCTCAGATCTTTATTCATTTTTCTCTCAGCTCAATCTTTATATTAGGAATGTGGATCATTCCAGATCAAGAGTACTCATTACCAGGCCGTGTCTTAGCCCTTATGCTTGCTAACTGTATACCGCCGCTGATTGCTCTTATCTCTTGGCTGCCTGGTTTCATGATTCTCAATAAACATCAGAATACTTAACTGCATCTCACTAGAGGAACAGGCGTTGCATCAGTTATTGCCATGCCTACACATCAAAAAAATCTAAAAGACCAAGTGATTGTTATTACAGGTGCTTCAAGCGGTATTGGACTATCCACAGCAAAATTAGCAGCAAAAAGTGGTGCCAAAGTAGTACTCGCTTCGCGCAATCAAACTGCGCTTGAAAAGGCCGTTCAAGATATTACAGCCGAAGGTGGTGAAGCTACGTTTGTACTCGCTGACGTCGCCAATAAAGACGAAGTGCAAAGAGTCGCAGACCAGGCGCTGATGAAATACGGATGCATTGATACCTGGGTGAACAATGCGGGCGTATCTATTTACGGGAAACTCACTGAAGTGGAAACCTCTGAAAAGAAACGTCTCTTTGACGTTAATTTTTGGGGCACAGTCAATGGTTGCCGTTCTGCCGTCAAAGCTATGAAGAACAAGGGTGGAACTATCATCAATATCGGTAGTGTCGTTTCACATCGAGCCATCCCACTCCAAGGAATTTACTCTGCATCAAAACATGCTGTAAAAGCTTACACAGACACACTTCGAATGGAGCTTGAGAAAGACAAGTTACCTATCGCTGTTACTTTGGTAAAACCCGCGTCGATCAATACCCCATTTACACAGCATGCGCGCAATCACATGGATGAAGAACCGAGTTTGCCGCCACCAGTTTACGACCCACGAGTTGTCGCGCGAGCGATTTTGGAATGTGCCGTTAAACCGAGACGAGATGTTATCGTTGGTGGAAGCGGAAAGTTCTTTCAGTGGATGGATAACTACTTTCCGCGCCTCGGAGACAAAATCTTAGAGACCATGCTCTTTAAACAACAAAAGAAAAAGCCTAATTCTAAGACACGACATCGGGACGAACTCTTTAGTGCCTCTGAAGAGATTGGCTCAGAACTCGGTGACTATCCAGGACATACGAGCAAAAGTAGCCTTTACACCGCCGGTGTACTGCATCCAGTTGCCACAATCGGAATTGGTGTAGGTTTGGCAGCTTGCACGTACTTCGGCATCCGCTTCTTTGGATTAGAGCGAGATCGTAAGCGTATGAGTTCTATCCCTGACGAACAAACGTTGGTTGAAGATCAATCAGACTACTATCTGAGAAATGCTTCTTAAAGGATTGCGGCGAGCCTTGCCCCTTGGGCAATGGCTCGCTTTGCATCGAGTTCTGCTGCTACATCGGCACCACCAATGAGGTGCACTTTTTTCTGAGCAGCAACTAAAGCCGATTGTAATTCACGGACGGACTCCTGCCCTGCACAGATAACGACGTGATCCACTTCGAGTACTTCTTTTTTATCACCTACCGAGAAATGTAGACCCCGATCATCTACTTGCTCATACGTAACG
>DBAE01000075.1:0-30328 GCA_002291495.1 Bacteriovoracaceae bacterium UBA1018
CCTCTGGTACTTCGCTCACAGCTTAAAAGCTGCTGAAGTGACCACACCCAGTGAAACCACTGGTAAAAAATCTAAGATCACCACAGCTACTGCTGCTGAAGCAGTATCTGGCTAAGATCTATAGTTAGAACGTCCAAATAAAAAGCCCCACTCGAGCGAAAGTTCGAGTGGGGCTTTTGTTTTTTAATACCTTAAAGTGAAGTCGAAAAGGACCTCTAAACTATCCCCGCTCAATTGCAGCGAGCTGAATCTTCTTAATGTGCTCCACAGCGGCCGTCGCACCCATCGTCATTTGGTTGAGTTGCTCTAGAGTGAAAGCTTGTCTTTCAGCAGTACCTTGCACTTCGACAAAGTTACCTTTGCCGGTGACTACAAAGTTCATGTCGACATCGCAGCTCGAATCTTCGTTGTAATCGAGATCAACAAGCACTTCGCCGTTTTTCATGCCGACGCTGATTGCAGCCACGGTGTCCAATATGGCCTTAGGAACGCCTGCTTTTTTCAGAGCGATTGCAAGTGCTACACAGGCGCCTGTAATCGAGGCAGTGCGAGTGCCACCATCGGCTTGGATCACATCGCAATCGATCATAATCGAGCGTTCACCTAAGGCTTTTAGATCCACCATAGATCTCAAGGCGCGACCAATGAGGCGCTGGATCTCTTGGGTGCGTCCGGAAACCTTTTCACGATCACGCTTAGAACGCGTATGAGTGGCTCTCGGGAGCATGGCATATTCGGCCGTAATCCAGCCCTGGCCTTTTCCAACGAGCCACTGAGGGACTGAGTTTTCCACTGAGGCGGTACAAAGGACGTGGGTATGCCCTGCCTTAATCAGCGCAGATCCCTCAGCATAACGGGTTACTCCGGTTTCAATGATAAGAGGTCTAATTTGGCTTGTGGTTCTGCCTGAGGGTTCACGTACGGTCATGTGTCACTTCCTTTGGTTTGGTATGCCCCTTTTTTACTGATGCGCGGCGAGTCTTGTCTAGGAAAAAGGCAGGATTCAAAACCCGGCTATTTATGCGACGAATGAACTATGGGATAGATGAGTTATGAAATCCAAGTCTCGCACTACTCGATCCTCGAGCGCCAAGGTTACCCTTAAAAAGGCTCATTCTTTTTTATCGCTGCAATGGAAAGAGCTACTGGCACAGGGCCTAAGAGACGACAACTGGGAGCTCGATTGGACTTCTCTTGGAGCCAACCCACGCAGTCAGAAAATCAAAGCGCGAATTTACGCCAAATCAGAGGGCATCTGGGTCGGGTCATCACTTTGCCATGCTGCTGAAGTATTGTCTTTTGAGCTTGGAGCACCACTCAAGGTCAAGTCTCTAAAATCTGACGGTGAACATCTCACAGCCGGAATGGTAGTCGCAGAATGGGAGGGCCCGGCTCAAACTCTTCTAGCTATCGAAAGACCGTTTCTCAATATTGCATCTTACTTAGGCGGCATCGCTTTAAAAACAAATCGTCTGGTCACATTGGTCGAAGATGCTTGGAAAAATCATCCGCAACACACGAGCTTGAAAGATTGTCCGCGTGTTACATCGACAAGAAAGATCCTACCTCATTATCGAGATCTCGCGATCTATGCAGTGATTGCAGGTGGTGGGTACAGTCACCGAGTTAACTTAGCTGGTGGAGTACTGATCAAAGAAAATCATATTGCAGCAGCTGGAGGTATTGCCAAAGCAATTGATGGTGTGAAACGGGTCATGCCTCATGGGCTTAAGATCGAAATTGAAGTGCGCAATCAAAAAGAGCTCAAGCAGGCAGTTCAAGCCGGAGCAGAAATTGTGATGCTCGATAATTTTTCACCAGCCCAAGTCACTGAAGCATTGAAAGATCTCGATCAATATTGCGAACCAGCTCTGAGACCACTCATTGAGATCTCGGGTGGATTAAGTGAACTGACCATTTCAGATTATGTGCAAAATGGCGTAGATATTTTGTCCGTTGGGTCTCTCACTCACTCAGTCCAATCAATTGATCTTTCTTTGATTGTGAAATGACAAGCCAAATGGCCAATCCAATTGCGAGTCAGGTTGCTAACCAGATTATCGACGAGTGCGAATCCACGAATGATTTGGCTCGAAAACTCGGCGAAGAAGGTGCGCCTCATGGCACTTGGATCTCTGCCCGTCGACAATCGCGTGGCCGGGGAAGGCTCGGTCGTACTTGGATATCAGATGAGGGTCATCTCTTTTTGTCCATTATCGTAAGACCGCAATCTGCATCTCATATGACGTGGATTCCGATCGGAACAGCAGCGGCGATTGTAAATGTATTGAGCGAAGAATTTCCTGACCGAAAATTTGAAATCAAATGGCCCAACGATATTTGGCTTAATCGGGCAAAACTCGGCGGTATATTGTGCGAGGGTTTTGGAAATCAAAATGGCTCATTTGTCGTGATCGGAGTTGGAATCAATTGTTCCCCGATCTCAAATGAAGTACGAGAGGGGCTCGATCAGTCCATTGCTACTTTAGACGACCAAACGGCCGCCGATCGGATACGCTCTCAGATCGTTGCGTCAGTCGTTGAGATGGTGGCACTACTTGAGGCTCGGGGACCGGCTCCCATTTTGGGAGTTTATGAATCTCACGCCGCCTTCAAAAGAGGCACTTTAGTCGAGTGGTACAGCAATAAGGATCTGAAGAATGTTGTCGGTGTCGGTAAAGTCTTAGGTCTTGGCAAATCTGGCGAGCTCGAGGTCATTAACGCTGAGGGTGAAACTCACGCCCTCTGGGCCGAAGACGTGAAATTAAGAATTAAGTCTTAAACCAATAAGTCATGAGCCCTCGCTCATGATCAACGAAGCCGCAGTCTTGATACAGATGGAGCGCGTTTGCATTTTTGCGCTCGACTTCGAGATGGATTGCTTTGACGTTCAGTACTTTTGCCTCTTCAAGAACGAGCTCAATCGCACGGCGTCCAACTCCTTGGTTGCGATAAGTCTCTTTAACAAAGAGCTCATCGATAAAAGCGTCTCGTCCTTTGAACTCAATGCTAAAACCAAATGTTAAAAGTAAATAACCTACAATCTCTTGATCGATTTGGATCATCCAAAGTCGTCCGAGGTGAGGAGTAGAGATCAATTCTTGGAGAAGCTTCTCAGTCATCTTTTGGTCAAAATCGAGGTGATCAAACGCGTGATAGACTTCGATCATCTGCGTGGTCTTAGAGATGTGAGAGAGTTCTGCTGGGAGTAATTGGATAACCATGAGGGGGTCTTAGTGGAAACNNTGCGGATTTCTTGCTTAATTAAGCGCTCCGCAATTTCTGGCAGGATGGTTTGAACCAGTCGAGTCAAAGTTTCTTCAACTCGCTTTTGCACCATTACTTCAACTAAACCCTCGATCTGCTTAGGATCAACTTCGGGTAGAGAGCCGCTGCTTGAGTATGGGTTCGCATTAGAGTGCGAATGCGTCTCAAAAGAAGCAGGGGAGTAGTGCGGCGCTGGCGAGAGCTGTACCGAAGAGAGTTCGTGAGATGAAAATCGATTGAGGCCTGTATCGCCATCAAAATCTAAATTTCTTACCGGCNNCAGTTCAAACGCGGAAGGTTTGCGAGCAGTTTCAGAAATACTCCATTGAAAATCTTCAGCGCCATTCATCGTACGATCAGTGAGGTGTTTCATTTCTCCTTCAGATCCTAAGCTAGGAGGAAGATCCAGTGAGTCCGACATGGGTGCCGAACTTGGAAGTGAGGAAGCTGGAATCGGAGGTGGCTCGATGCCCCCCGACGGCCAAAGCGGATCAGCATTTTGTTCACTGAGCGGCGGCAAAGGAGGTGGAGTGAGCGAAATTTCAGTCGTAAATCCATCGTTCGGGTCGTAGTCAGATCGGATCTCGGGACGAATGTCTGGCGACGAATAGAGCGAAGGTCCACTGGCAAAGCTCGGCTCAGCGGCACTCTTACCTAAAACTTCTGTGAGAACTTGTCTCAAATGTCCTGGGTCAAAAGGCTTAGTGAGGCGTCCATGAAAGCCTACGCTGCCGGCCTCGTTTTCGTTAACTTTTTCAAAGGCGCTCGACATCAGAATAAATTTGANNGGCTGGAGTCGGGCAGCTTGTTGATTGCAGCTTTAACTTCAAATGCTGTTTTTCCAGGTAAAGAAACGTCGATTAGAATTGCGTCGGGACGAAAAACCGCGATCTGTTGAAGTGCGTCGTTTCCGTCTGAGACAGTCTGAATTTCATAGCCGTCATTGGACAATGCCAATTTAATGACTTTCTGAATCGTCAAGCTGTCATCGGCGACTAATAGTTTCTTACCCATACTTTTCCTATAATTACTTACAGATACTCTAAGTGTGTCATTTCCTACCAAACCTGTAAAGCATCACTATTTAGAGATAAAAAAACCTCTGCTTGGTTTTCACAATTGGTTTCGATATATTAGGAGTTGCCCTGGGGTCGGTGATTATACATTGGACCCTACAGTCAATTACCCAGGGGGCTGTCCCTGTTCAGTGGTGTGCATGCCTGGTTCGACCAGGAAGCCTAAAGCTGACATACGGTGCCCACTTTAGATTTCTGGGTTCCAATTGACTTCGCCGCTTCCAGGGTATTTTTTATGCTGTGTGTAAAAATGCCGTTTAAAGATCTAAATGGCGACTTGCTCGAAGCGGGTTAAAGAAGAACAAGAGGTTCATCCTATGGCTCAATCAAAAGACATTTTATCTTCCCAGCAAGGTTGGTTGCATGAACTAGCGCGAGCCGAAGTTCATCCCGACGCAGAGCGCCTGCTTCAGCTTGGAAAAGGTTTTGATCCACAGCAACTTGTCGAAGAAAGTACGATCGACTTTCTCATGGAGCTCAGAGAACATTTTAGCGATTTTGCTCGCATCTTTAACGCCTACTCAGAAAACAATGTTCGCTTCCAAGAAGTCAAAGTTTACAGCGTGGCTCAAACGGCCGCGGACTTCATGGTCTTTAGAAACCAAGTAAAACTTATGGTCGTAAATGTTGCACACGGCGTAATCCAGCTTTCGTTTGCTCAGCATATGCGTGGCACTTTGGCTGTCGATGGCCAGGGAATGGATGGATCATCCCAAAACAAATCCGCACCTCAAGATCTGATCGCTCAAGTTGGACCTTTTCGAGATATTTTTTGGACCTTCCAAGGTGAGAAGGTTAAGCCCGAACAAGTAGCTAAATTTTATTTTGCTGAGTTTGTGCGNNAACTCGTGAAAACCGAGTTTCACGTTCCTCCAACCATCTCTTGTTGGAACAAATCAAGGCTCTCTTGCAAGAGAAGGGGCTTGATCTCTAAAGCTCTCACTGTCTGTGTACAATTCAATGAAAAATCAGCGATGAGCGGCTCGCCATATCGATTTGTGGGAAGGGCCTGGGAGAGTTGTTTTTGTACGACGAGATCTGAATCGTATCCGAAGGTCTTGGCAAACTGTTTGGCAAACTCGTAGTAACTGACGCGGCTTAGACCGCCATAGTGAAAGATACCTTTTTTAGGACCTACTTGAATCAGTCGAGAGACGAGATCCGTTAAACCAGAAACTGGAGCGAAACCATGGAGTTCGGTGTGGGGCACCTCGATCCGTTCGTTTCGCTCCAGCTTAATTCTTAAAACATCCAGTGAGGACAATCGTCTCCCGTTACCGCGGCCAAATAGGGGGCTCACGCGAATGAGGTTGTAGTTGAGAGACTTGCCTCTTATGAAGTTTTCACCCGCTACCTTTGCCTTACCTAATGCGTTGGCAGGAAGTAGCGTGTCTGTTTCCTTATAATTGCCTTTGAGTCCGTCAAACGTATATCCGTTGGAGAGATAAATGAACTTAGGTTGCCATGTGATGGACGTGTTTAAAATATCACTCGGTCCACCTGCATGCATCCTCTCGGCGTCTCTTGGGTTCACTTCAGACCAAGCTGGATCGTTAGCTCCAGCTGCGAAGATCACCACATCAGGTTGAATCATATAAATGACTCTTTTAACCCAATTTTCTCGTTTCAGATCTAGGGGCAAACAAGTTACCCCCGGAATCTGAATCGACCGGCTGTTAAAGGTCAGATACACCTTATGTTCATCTCGCAGTTTGAGTGCGAGATGCGTTCCGATGAATCCACTTCCGCCGACTATGAGAACACCCTGAGTTCTTTTCACTTCTCCCAGTATAACGTTGAAATCACTCTCGAGCTACTAGCCAAGTAATTTTATCGCCGTAGCGTTTGTATTATTGGCTTGTCCTAGCACTGAGATTCCGGACTGCATCAAGATATTATTCTTGGTCATTTCGGAAACCTCTTCGGCCATATCGGTATCTCTGATTCGGCTATTTGCAGCTGAGAGATTCTCATCGCTAATGGCCAAATTGTTGATCGTCGATTGTAACCGATTTTGGAGTGCTCCAAGATCAGCGCGGACACTGTTGACTTGGGTGAGGGCTTCGTCGATCACTGCAAGGCTTAACTGAGCGCCTTGCTTAGTGGCCGTGCTTTCACCGCCAAGTTTAAGAGCATCCAACGTAGCGTCTGACTTTTCTCCGTTATAGACCACGCGGTCTAGAAGAGGATTATTTTGAACGCCGACTTGGATCTCAAAGATCCCTGCTTTACCGTTGAGCAGAGGTGTGCCGTTGTACTTGGTTACGTTTGCGATACGATCCACCTCTTGCTTGAGAGATTGGAACTCGCGATCCGTAAACTGTCTTTCGACATCTCCGATCGTGTCCGAAGCTGCTTGGATCGAAAGTTCGCGCAGACGAATCAAGATATTGGAGATTTCGTTGAGACCGCCTTCAGACACTTGGATCATAGAGATCCCGTCTTGAGCATTTCTCTTTGCTTGCCTTGTTCCTCGAACAATAGCTCGCAAATTCTCCGAAATTGCCAATCCCGCAGCATCATCTCCCGCGTGATTGATTCGACTACCGCTTGCTAACTTTTCAAGCGACTTATCTAATGCCAGCCGAGTATTTGCCATCGTCCGCTGCGCATTGAGCGCAGTGACGTTTGTGGCTATCCTTAGCCCCATAACTACCTTCCTTCCATGTAAGAGCGGATCGGCCTAATTTATACACCTATGGTGTACGCCTTATTTTTTGTACACACTCCTAGCGTGTACGGTCTTTCCGATCCGCGGATTATGGCTAGATATTTCCCCTTGACTGTTTGGCGGGAATTACCCCGCCTTCAGTCTTTGTTCGTCATGATCGGTCCGTGATCAAGCACCTAGCCTTTTAGCATTCAAATCCAATCCGTTGGATTACTCTTACTTATTAGCTCAGTAACTTTAATGCTGCTGAGTTGGTGTTATTTGCTTGTCCCAGAACCGCAATCCCAGATTGCATCAAGATGTTCTGTTTGGTCATTTCAGAGACTTCTTCTGCCATGTCCGTATCTCTGATACGGCTATTTGCAGCAGATAAGTTCTCATCAGTGATCGCCAAGTTGTTAATCGTTGACTGGAGTCGGTTCTGCATCGCGCCGAGATCTGCGCGAATACTATTGACCCGAACCAAAGCGTCATCGATCACAGCCAAGCTCAATTGCGCTCCTTGTTTTGTTGCAGTCGACTCGCCACCGAGTTTAAGTGCATCCAGAGAAGCGTCGGATCGCTCACCGTTATAGACCACGCGGTCTAATAGCGGATTGTTATGCGTTCCAACTTGGATCTCAATAATTCCGGCTTTACCGTTCAAAAGCGGAGTGCCGTTAAATTGAGTCACATTCGCGATACGATCAATTTCTTGTTTGAGAGATTGAAACTCGCGATCTGTGAACTGACGTTCTGTATCACCGATCGTGTCTGATGCTGCTTGGATCGCTAACTCGCGCAAACGAATCAACATGTTCGAAATTTCATTCAATCCACCTTCAGAAACCTGAATGAATGAAATACCATCTTGTCCGTTACGCTTAGCTTGCCTCATACCTCGGATTTGTGCCCTGAGGTTTTCGGAAATCGCCAAGCCCGCTGCATCGTCACCTGCGTGATTAATGCGGCTACCACTTGCCAACTTCTCCAAGGTTTTATCTAAGTTCATCCTTGTCATTGCCATCGTGCGATGCGCGTTAAGCGCAGTCACGTTAGTTGCTATTCGCAAACCCATACTATACTCCGTTCATAAACGCTCTCCTCCATGTAGCTCGCTATTATCCATAATAGCGACCAGCATCCGTGCTGAATTTAGTTCCCATCATCAGGCTTAGAATCCCCACGATTCTAAACTCAACTCCGGGATGTTTTTGCGACTCATTCATCCTCATTGAAGAATCAACCGCAAAACTTTTCTTCCATGCGAGCGCGAGTGCGCGCTCAAACACAGACAAATCTTTTCTTCCATTAGAGCTGTGAGGATCCGCCCAAGTGTAGCCATCTTGGTACACTATGGGCGGACCCTGACCGCCATCCAGGAAACGGCAGGAGCGTGAGCCCATGCCATGGTATAATCTGACAGACTGGCTGCACGCCTCGCTAACGTCGTTCTCGGTCGAAAAGCTCCTCAGCGTACTTTTCCCTTTGCGAACTTCCCGTTCGCAACTCTCCACTGGAGAGTCGGGCTTCTCGGACCTAGTGTCCTCGAAGTGTACGCTTGCGTCGCGTTTTCTACCTGCGGCCTCGTTATCAAGGCGTTCGCGCAGTCTAAACTTTCCAGAAGCTCCGACTTAACGGACTACTCCCTAAATCTTTTCATCGACAATAGAGCCAAAGCTTTTTTGTCGTTGAGAGACACGTCGACCTGTTGTCGCAAGATCTCTCCTAAACTTTTCCTACAGACTCACTTATGAGCGCTTTTTTGGCGCACTTTTAACTGAGCTGTCTCAATCTTTCTATTCCACCTTCATCAATCAGTTCCGCCATTCATCACCCCTGTTGTCCCAGCAAGTTGAGAGCTGATTTGATTGTTGTGTTCGCCTGGCCAAGTACTGCCACACCAGACTGCATAAGAATTTGACTCTTCGTAAGATTAGATGTTTCTTCAGCGATGTCCGCATCACGGATGCGGCTATTTGCTGCTGCCATGTTTTCACGGCTGATCATCAAGTTATTAATCACGGATTGAAGTCGGTTTTGCATAGCTCCGAATTCAGCTCGGATTGCAGTAACTGAAGAGATTGCACTATCCAGCGCTGCTAAACTATTTTGTGCAGAAACTTTGTCGCCGAGAGTTGCCAAGTTAATACCGAGAGCAACGACATTGATGTCTGCAGAGTTTCCATCAAAGAGCTTAACGCGATCGATGGATGGATTATTGCCAGTACCGATTTGAATCTCGAACACGCTTGCGCCACCGTTCAGAAGCGGAACGCGGTTGTACTCAGTGCTCTTTGCGATACGATCGATTTCTTCTAAGAGTTGTTGGAATTCAACGTCGATGAACTTACGTTCAGTTTGTCCAACAGTATCAGAAGCCGCTTGAACTCCAAGCTCGCGCATACGGATCAAGATGTTGGAAACTTCGGCCATCGCGCCTTCAGCTACTTGAACGAGAGAGATCCCGTCTTGTGCATTTCGCTCAGCCTGAGCTAAGCCGCGAAGTTGTGAACGTAAACTTTCAGAGATTGCTAGACCGGCAGCATCGTCACCGGCGTGGTTGATTCTCGATCCGGAACTCAATCTTTCGAGAGTTTGATCAAGAGAACCGCGAGTCGTGCGTAGGTTTCGCTGAGCGATCAGCGACGGCACGTTTGTATTGATTCGCAGTCCCATACCCCATCCTCCTTGATGGTAAATCACGGCCTATCCATGGCCTTTATGGTGAGCAGGAAACTTAAGTGGCTACTCCTGTATCCACTCGTAAGAGCATCTTGCCCTTACTGAGTTTCTTGCTTCCAAGAGACCTATCGGTCATCGGCGACACACCTTTAGAAAAAAGTTCGAAAAAAGAAGAGGGGGTAATAGATGAGGGTGACCTAGTTAATAAGTATATGAAATCATTACGTTAAGTTGATCTTACAATTTTCTGCGTATTGACGGGTGCCTATGCTATTGGTCCGTGGCGTAACGATTTATTACATTTTGTAGAGGTATTTCAATGTTGAGAATGTTGTCTGTTTTTCTGATTTCTTTTGTTTCGGCCTACGGATACGCGGATGATCCGGTCTATACCGAAAATGTAAAAGTTCAGAAGATAGAAAAGTCATCTGCAGATAGTAGTTCCCATTGGAGGATAGCAGAAAAGTGGGCAGATTTTAATTTAGGTCGAGTTTGTTACGTAGTGAATGCCGGCGGAAGCGGAGGGGGTACCCGCATGGTTTGTCTTAAAACAGAGGCAAACTTATTGGGGCCATCTCTAAGAACCGCAGTTTCAGTTTTCCAAATAAACTCTGCAGTGAATGGTTCTTCACACTGGAAGGTGGCAGAAAAGTGGGTCGATCACGGTTTAAGAATTGCCTGCTATGTAGCAAACGCGGGAGGTAGCGAAGGCGGGACTGACATCTCCTGTGATAAATACTAAGCTGTTTATCCCTTCAGCCCAATCCCGTACCACCAGATACCATAGAGGTTAACCGCGATTGAGTAGACCAAGATGAGCGCCACGGCGTACTCCTCGCGTCGACTGATTTGCGAACGAAATAGCAAAGCCAGAAATGTGATGGGATAGAGATCGAGTAGATATCGGTATCCAAACTGGGTCCAGCCGTTCGATTCGTGCATCAATAAGAAAAACCAAATCACACTAAGTGTTCCGACGAGGGCAACGCGCGAGATCTTTTTCATGCGGCAATTAAAAAAGGCAATCAGGGCCCAAACAAAGATCAGATTATTGATCCAAAATGCCGTGGCTCTCAGGTCAAAAGTGAGAATGCCGTTCTCATTGATATAGGGCAGCTTAATAAACGAATGATAAAAATTGCGCTTAAAGTAAGCGAAACTAAAGATCCCATCTTGGAGTTGCTGCGACCAAGGTAAGTACTTGTGCCCAAACTCGAGCACGTTACCAAAGCGTACGTAGTTGTAACCACAGAGTGCTGCGAATATAGGACCTGCTCCCAGGGTCACGCGTAGGATAACCTCTCGTAGAGATACGCCCATTTGTCGATTCTCAAGGATCATCAAGAGCGGAACATAGAGCGCATAAAAGGGACGGCATCCTGTTGCAAGCGCCAGCATCGTATAGCCAAGAGCCGAGCGGAGGCGCGATCCGTGAGCCTGAAGAATCAGTGCTCCACCTAAGATGCCTAAACAAAAGCCATAAGTCTGAGCCTCGTGCCATACACCACCAGTGGTGGTGGCAAATAAGAGATTTGAACCCGCTACAAATGTGAGCGCAATCATCCACGATGTACTGCCACCATGACCGCTTGCTTTGAGTCTCGTAAAGAGAAAGAGAGCAATTCCGATCGCTGTTAAAAAGAGTGTGAAATAAGTTGGAGTGTTTCTCCCAAAAATGAGTGTGAGCGGAAGCTCCACAAGTGTCGGAGTAGGGGGGAAGCTATTGTAGNNCCCTGATACTCGGCGATCTCAAGGTATCCGGGTGGATTAACGAGGTCGATTCGGCCCTGAAGCCAGGTGAGTGCTTGGAGTGTGGGCTGATCGTAAGGATTGTGCCCAAAAAGTGAGAAGTCATCTTTGATCAGCGAGACCGATAGCCAGATCAGGCCAATGCTCAGCACGAGAGTGATGTGAGCCAGGTAGGGACGTAGAAATGAACGTAGAAATGAAAAAAGGGCAGACCCGAAGGCCTGCCCTCTCTTAAAATGTGAACTATGNNAGAGTTTTACCGTTTTCGGTACGTAACCATTTTGCAGCATGATCCGGTGGCTCTTGACCTAAGCAAAGTTGAGCGAAAGCATGAACTGTGACTACTTCGCCTTTGCCGTGTACGACCTTGTATTCACCGTTAGGTTGACGTGCAATTTTGCATGTCCTCTTAGGGTCGCTCACAAAAAATAGGGTTTGCCCATCTTTGAGATAACCGTGTGAAACTAAGGCTGTCAGGTCAAATTTGTTCTTCTTTTTGCCCATGGATAAAGCTCCTTCTATACATAACTTATCGGCTATATTGGAGACCGGGCTAAGGGTCTTAAGAGTCCTTAGATTTTAAAGTGTGTCATGGCTGACCCTGAGACAGCATGTTACCCTGATGAAGTGACTGATCAATCCGAGTTGAAAATTAGGCTGCTCGAAAGTTCCGAAGATATGGCAAAGGCCGAAGCGTTACTCAATCGCTCCTTTCCCGTTGTCCAGGGCACGTCGTTCTTTGATGACTTCCCAGTGTGGCGTATCGACAATGGGGCCGACGTTACACTTTATGGTGCTTTTGCTGATGATGCTCTTGTAGCGCTTGCCGGACTGCGACTAGCGCGGCTGAAATCCGAAGATCGCCAATTGCCTGTAGCCCTGATCGGAGGAGTTTGTACGGATGAAGCATGGAGGGGCAAAGGTCTTGCCACGCAGATCGTATCAGAGTGCTTGAAGCGCGCGCGGGATTCGGGAGCCGCGCTCGTATTTTTGTGGGGATCAGAACACTCACTCTATCAAAAACTTGGATTTGAACTCTGTGGTGAGCAAGCGCGATTGCAACTGGGGTCCCTGCGGTTACCAGAACCTGCACGCGCTCTTGATGTCAAGATGGGGTGGACACCAGAGATTTTTTCATTGATGCAAGCGCGAACGATCGGACTTGCTCAGACTGAGCGCGATGAAAAATGGTTGTCTGAGCACAAAAACGTCCAGTGGTATTGGCTGCGTAAGGGAGATGCGGTGAGCGCATTTGTGGGTATGAATCGCGGCATTGATCTACAGAACATTGTGCATGAGTGGGGGGGCGAGCGAGACGAGGTGCTCAAGCTCTTAGCTTTTATGTGCAAAGTAAAACCCGAGCTCGAGATTGTAGCCCCCGTGGGGTTTGCTTTAGATAATACTGATGACTCTGTGCAAGTCGGGACCGAGTTTCTAGCGATGGTGAATGTACTTGATGCTGAGAAAGTATTTCAGCATTTTCATCCTTCAGAAAAATTTCCGCAATTTTTATTGAACTCGAATCTCAAACAAAGCGACTTCGCACAGATCCTCTTTGGACCTGTGCGAATCAATGATGTTGAAGGATTTCCAGAGCACCTATTCCCACTTCCTGTTTGGATTTGGGGATTGGATGCTTGTTAATTTCGCTTAAGTGGACCGATTTCTCGTTTCACAGATTCTAAAAGCGTACCGCAATCACTTTTGAAGGTTTTCCAACCGTTCGGAGCAGTGTAGCGTTTAATGCCTTTTACAGTATGTTGCCATCCAGCTTTAACAAGCATAATGCCCACATAAGTAGCGCCAAACGTGATCAGTCCATCCACGAACTGAGGCATGAGTGGTAAATCGGGATTGAAGAATTTGCGTGAGACCTCAAGAAAGATCACAGTACTTATTACTCCTCCAACCCAAATATTCAGTCCTGCTTCAAGAGCATGACTCGCCTTGGTGCTTAATGGAATATTCTCAGGGCTTTGAATGGAATACCTGATGAGATCTTGAGCTAAATTAAAAGTATATTTGCTCGGATGCACTTTGAATTTCTGAGGTAGTGGGGTCTTACCTTGCTCGTAGAGATCGAGCATTTTCTCAGCGCCTAATTTCACTTCATTAATATCTGAAGACAAAAGCAGTTCGTCAGCTTCTTCAATAGCAGTAAGATGCGCAGCAGCTCCATTGTGCAGTGAAGACATCATCGTTCTAATCGCCGGCCAAACCGTTGCATAACCTGGTTGAAACCCGTTACCGTCAATCCTAAATCCGAGCTTGTTTAATAATTTAATGGCAACTTTTGGAAAGCTTGCAAAAGCTGCCCCAAGGCCAGTTAATAGAGCTCCCGCAGTAGTGGCTCCTTGATCGCCACCACTTAATGCGATCACAGCCAGACCTAAAAATGATGGGAGCACTCCGATCATGATACGGACCTGCGCCTGATTGACATAGTTGTCCATGTAAGTTTGATGAACTTTAAAATAGTTTGGTGCTCTTGGATTATCCACGTCTATAGCATCTTTTCCAATCAGCTTAAGACCTTCACGTACAGTCTGCTCTCGTACGCGGTATGGGGCAAGCCAATCTTTATGTAGACCAGGATATGGATTAGTTAGCGTACTTGAGGTATCGGCACTTGTCTCGACATCCACGCCATTGACCATTCCGTACGCTAAGTTTTGCTCCATTGAGTCGCAAGTCAAGCGAGCTACATCTGGTACATTTAAGCTTACAGCGCGGGCAATTAGACCAGTGTCAGCCACGCCGTAGACGATAGTAGACACTTTGTAGTCTTCTTTGTATTGCACATTCGCGATTCTTGCGCTGACATCGCTAATTTCAGCATTTTTAAAACGTTGATACATTTCGTATCCCTGTTTTCCAAAGACGAATGGAATCATAGTGCTTGACGTCCATTTCTGGACGTCAGACCAGCGAGCCTTAATCTTTTTCTGTATGGCTCTGCGTCCTGCGCGCGTAAAAATGCGTCCGCTCTTTGTATTATCTAAGATTGCTTTATCGCTTGTTTCTTTGGAGATCTCTAACGCCACATCGTTAAGAAGCCGGTAATAATCACCAATAGACTCGGAATTGAGCGGCCCTACGCCACGATCACTCAGGTTCGATAAGTCCTGATAGATTTTTGCAGTCATAGCCATCCAGTTTACGTCGGCCTCAGGTGAAATCAGCGAATTAATATATTGTTCGACGCCTTCGCCTTGTGAAGCAGTAAGTGCTTGGAGTAAAGTCGCCGGATCGATCGCAGCCTTTCTTGAAACTAGGATTGCAGCAATCAACAATGATCGAGCGTTTTTGATCGACTCTTGTTCAACCTTTTGATCGATTCTGGCTTGTTTGGCCGCGATGGTTCTTTTTGATGCCCATGGCCAGTTCCACGCTGCTCCAGTAGTAAATGGGCTTTGTCCCTTCTCGAGGGCTTCGTAAAGAGTTTTTTGCTGAAAGACTTTTTCTAGCAAAAGTTTCTGAATTGGATAGTTGACGCGTGCTAAAAGACGAGCGCCATAGCTGAAGTACGCTTTGACACTATTCCAATTGTCGCCACGACGATCACTATACTTTTTAATTAGAAAAATTGAGAGTGGGCGCAAAGCTAGCGCTGCTCCAATACCCAAAGATAGTCGGGTAGCAGACCATGCCTCTTGCATAAATGGGCCGGCTTTCGCGAACTCACTTGCTAGCTTTCCGAGTCCTGGAACTTCCAGTGTCCATCCTAAGAGATTAGAAATTGCACTGACAGTCCATGCAGCAGACGCTCCATCTGTTGCTATATGAAGCCCGTCATAAAGAATTACGCCACCAAGCATAAGAATGTTTTCACGCGTAGCAAACTCTCTAATGAGAGCATTTGATTTTGCTATAAAACCTTCAGAGGTCTTGTGAAGTTTCTCTTCAGCTTGTTTGTGATGCTGTTTAACTTCTTCTGAAGGAGCATCCATTTGATTAACTAGAATTTCACGCCAGCTTTTCCCGCTGTCGCCAGTGGCGTTAGATTCGAGAATTGTACGATATTGACTTGCCCATTCTTCGTCCTTCAATTCCATGCGAGAACTGTTTGCAAGTTTATCTAGGCGGCCATTCGGTTTAGATAGGCTTAGTAGTTTTTCAAGATCTGTATGTTTAGCCATGTTCCTTAATGCGACTACGTCGAGAGACTCAGATTTAATGTCGAAAATCTTAGATTGAAATTGATCCCAAGTATTGGCTTGATTCGAAATTTCTTTAAGAGCTACGGATATCTCCGAAAGGAGTTCAAGTTTAGGATTAGCGCCCTGCAATTGAAGCAAAAGATGGAATTGCATTGTAGCCATCTGGAGCAGAATCTCTTTACGATTAATAATTGTTGGGATTTGAGCTAACTTCTGGGAGTTTTCAGTTGGCTCTGTCCAGACACGCAAATCTCCCGCATACTTTTTTTCACCCGAATTGCTAGGAGTTTTGGCGGGAGTAATGAGCTCCATCTTTCGGATGGATACTCCTGGCATCGAGGGTACTACAACTGGTGCAGGAATATCAGCTTTAAAGGCAAGTTCAGCAAGTTGAATCCAGAGCAGGCTTCGAACTCCTTCTGGAGTTGAGAAGAGGGCAACACTGGGTGCCGCTAGTTTCCACACACGATTTCTGTCGCCCTGAACGGCGTTTAAATCAATCAACGCTTCCTGATCAATTGCTAAATCATCGGTTAGAGTCGTGACACTTACATTCTTGATAACGTGAGCGTCAGTCACACGGAGACGTTTTAACTTTTGGTCAAATAAAAATTTTTCAATACGAAGTTCATTATTTTCTCGGTCATAAACTATACGAAGTTCTCGAGAATAATTGACTACAGAAACACTAGGAATCTTTGAAGTGGGTTTAGAAAAATTTATTTCTTCAACTGCTACATCAACGTTATTTCCCTTCGAGTCGGTTCGAGGTTCATATCGTCGGTAATACTGCTGACCAATAAGATAGTGGTTGTAAGCTTTCGGAGGGACGGACTCGAGCGATGAGCTTTCGATACCGTTAGCGATCGCTGTAAATTTCTTCTTAGAGGATAAATCGTCATCGCCTAGGTGATTAAACTCCGCACCCTCATCTAACGACTGAGCTAGGGCACTTTTAGTGCGAAGTGGGCTTGGGATAAACGCGAGTTGCGAGATTCCAGAGATTTGGAATGCAAGGATGAGAATGAGTGCTTTGGTGGAGACTCTTGAAACTAAACTAAGCTTTTGCATAACACCTTTACGAAGTTAATTAACGAACTCATGGGTTTATCGCTAAGCGGCTGGATTTTTCCAGCACTTTCTGGTGCTATGCAGTATCATGGTTGATGCATTTAGTATAGTAATGGGGAGTGGAATTTATATGTGGATATTTATGTAATAATTTCAAATATTTATGGTGAATTGAAAGTCGGTCATAGGGTGAGGTCACAGGCATGGAATAGAGCAGAAATTGCGGCTTTTGGTTTATATAGTGGCAGATAGTGCACACACCAAAAGTGGCATTTTGCGTACTCAGACCCCTGGGCTCCACCCCAAACCGCACAAATAAAAAAGCCACTCTCCAGCTAAGGAAAGTGGCCTTTTTTATATGTTCTATAGAGAAGATTTATTTCAATTTAGCTTCGATTTCGCCAAGGAGCTTCTTCAAAGCAACTGCATACACAGCAAGTTTTTCAGTGCCTTCGCCGATTTTCCACTTAAAGCCAGGAATATTTACCGATTTAGAGTCTACAGAGTAGGTAAACGGTTTTGGTTCCATAGACTTTGGAGCAGGAGGTTTCTTAGCAGCAGCTGCTGCATTCACTTCCTGAGCCGTGATCGTCAGTACTTCTTCTTTGTCTGCAGCTTCAGCAATCATTGCCAAGTGCTGAGCAGGTGCTGCATTAAGAAGTTGTCTCAAAAGAGAGCGGTTTTTGATGCCTCTTCTCATGAGATCGACTTTGGTTTCGTGCGGAAGTTTGGTGAAACCAATGCACTCAGTAATACGTGATTTTGGCTTTCCAAATGCTTTAGCGATTGCTTCATGGCTTGTGTAAGCTTGCGCTTCAAGAAGTGAGACGTAGCCTTCGCCTTCTTCAATCGGATGCAAGTCCACACGGTCCAAGTTTTCACGAAGTGCGATCTCGTGAGTTTGTTTGTCATTAGTATNNCGGTCAATTCCAGCCATTTTTGCTGCTCTTAAGCGGCGTTCACCAGCGATAACCTTATAGCGATCGCCATCTTGAACCACCAAAATCGGCTGCAATACACCGTGTTCTTTGATGGAATGAGCAAGTCCTTGGATCTCGCTATCTTCAAAGTGCACACGAACCTGAAGTTCGGATGCATCCACCTTATCGACTGGGATAAAGTTGACTAGAAAAGTCGTGAGATTTTTCAAGTGACTGTGTGTAGTTCCAGCTGTGGTGCGTGCAGTGGAGTAGAGTTGCTTCAAGTATCCGCTGCCGTTGCGAGTTTTGATTTTACTATTGTCGCCCGCCGAAGCTGCTGCTGCAGCCACCGCTGGTGATGTTGCCTCTTCTTTTTCTTTAGAGGCTGATGCTTTTGACTTAGGTGTATCCTTAGTTTGATCCATATAATCCCTTCCTTGGTTTGAAACTTAAAAGTTAGCTAAGTGCTTGTTAATAAAGGAGTTCTTCGGTTAGCGCACTCAAATCCTGAGCAGCGGTACCGCGAGAATTTACATCCCAAACCGTTGTACGTCTCTTAGTTGCTTCGTTAAGATCGGCAGTGCGATTNNGTGCAGAAGCCTTCGAACTGTGAACGAAGTTCACCTAAAACTTCTTGGCTGATCACTTCACGATTGTCGTACATGTTAGGAACAATACGAACATCGAGTTCACGACCAAACTCACGCTCCATCATTTCAATCGTCGACATCACAAGTGACATACCGTGAAAGGACAATGGATTAGTTGCGCAAATCACAGTGACGAGATTTGAAGCAACCATCATGGATCCATTCAAGATAGAAGCAGCAGGGTTAGTATCTGCAACGATGAGATCATAACGATCTGCGATTTTTGCAATTGCTTCATTGAGGCGATACTCACGACGAGTCTTATTATTGAGAGGGATCTCAATATTGGTGAGACCCAAGTTAGCTGGAACAAGATCAAGGCCTGGTGCAACGTTCATAATCGCATCAGCCATCGGTAGATCATTGATCAAGATGTCATAGATCGTTGGGCGCTCATGAGCATCAAGGATATCCAAGTTCACTGTGAGGTGACCTTGGCCGTCGAGATCGAGAGCTAAAACTTTTAACCCCATCATCGCTGCGCGCATTACATATTGAGCAGTGAGGGTAGATTTTCCAGTGCCACCTTTGACGTTGTAAAACATTTGAACTTTGTTCTTAGGTGGTACAGGAATAAATGTGGTCGCCGCGGCGACCGCTTGTTGGTTCTCAGAAACGTCGTCAAAACTGTCAGCAACTTCAGCTCCAGTTCCCATGGTAATAACTTCTGGACGCTGTCTGATCTCACGAAAATATTGTTGCATATCTTCGAGAGTGATCATCTTGCGATCAACGTTACCGACTTTTCTTTTGATTGTCTTTAATACGCCATTGCTTTCTAAATCCGAAATGATCGAGCGGTCGATCTTCGCAATGCTTGCAAACTCCGCTGGTGTGAAACAAATGTCCTTGAATGAGGCCATCCTTGAAATCCTCCTTGGTTTAGAAATTCTATTCTCTTAGTTTATACGCGCAAGAAGAATGTCATTATTTTGATAAATATATTTGGTCGCCACGGCGACCGAAAAAATATCTTGATGAGATCTTGTTTGCGTTCAATAAGTAGAGAAGAAAAAATCGGTCGCCGCGGCGATCAAAATATATTCTTGAAAATGTTTTTAGCTAGAAATGCATGGATCATTTTTTTGTTGCGAGCAAAGAAGTGACTGCATATAGATCAGTCAAGGCGAGTTTGCTGTGCTTGAAAATTGGTCGCCACGGCGACCAATATCACGTGAGGACTCGGGTATAACTTTAGTTATATGTGCATAAATCTCATGTGTGCCCGGGGTCGTGACGTCTTTCGATAACGCAAATATGTCGATCTTTTGACGCTCGCTTCGGTCGCCGTGGCGACCAAAATGGGATTCTGGAAGAGATGTTTTGCGTATTTTTGATCGCCATGGCGACCAAATAAAGAATATCCGGTTCAAATTAAGTGCATTTATAGGGCTAAATTCGGTCGCCGCGGCGACTTTCATGTGCTCAAAATGATCGCCACGGCGACCAAAATGAAGCTATATTTGATCGCCGCCGCGACCAAAGTGCGACCCAGATGTGCCTAATTAACTACTCGCACTCTGATATCTCTTAAGTCCCATGCGCCACATCACCGTATTAAAGGCGATAAATGCGAGTAAAACTCCAGCGACCAGAGCGTATTCCTTAAGTTCTAGCCCATGTAAAAGTGCTCGTGCGGGGATGCTTCCGATAAATCCAAACGGCAAAACGGTGAGGATCACGTATCGAATCATCGGGGGATAGAGCGAGTCTGGCTTAGTGGCGAACTGAAAAAACTGATAGTACATGCGTGACAAAGCCCAGCTGCGCTCGGTCCAAAAGATCCAAATTGAGAAGGCAAAGCGCAAGACTAGGGCTGCGAGTAATCCCACAAGCAGCCAGAAACCTAGAAGTAACCACTTCACGCCGCCTTCAAATCCTGCGGCATCCGCATATTTAACAGTGATCGCGAGACCCAAAAAGAAGTTAAACGAGGCAGTTAAGCTCAGCCATCGAGTGAGAGATAAGAACAAAGGATGTGCAGGCTTTGTGAGAAGAATGTCCAGTTCGCCCTTGTTGACGAGATCAGAGAAGTTCCAAAAGTTGCGTTGAAAGAACGTTGTGAAGAGTGCATCTGAAGCAAAGAAGATCCCCAGGAAAAAGTACACCTGTGGTTTGGTCCATCCTGCGAGGGTGGGTGTGTTTGCGTAGATGATTGAGAAAAGACTGAACTCGATAAAGATCCAGATCAAATCTACCGTCATCATCGTGAGAAAGTTTGTGCGGTAGACCGCTTCACGGACAAAGTTGTTTTTTACTTGGACTCGAAAGATATCCCAGTAGCGCATTGGGCTTCCGACTTTTTTAACTCCACCCATCGGATCAACCTCCCAAACTCAAGTAGCGTTTAATTCCTAGGCCCCAAGTAATTCGGATGAGGACCCATGCTCCGATCATCCAAAGAAAGCTCACGCCCAAATTAAAAAGAAACTCTTGATGAGTCCAGCGTCCCAAGGCGTATTGAGTTGGACCAAAGACATAGAGGTAAAAGGGAGTGGACTGCCAAATCCAAGCAAACTTTTCAGGGAAGAGATTGAGCGGGATAAGTTCTCCCGATAGGAGACCCACGATCATGTTTTTAACCATCAAGATGCTGTAGGCCTCTTCCCAATAAAAAGCGCCAGTCGCGAGAGCTGCACCCAATTGGTAGTGAATGATGTTTCCGATGATTGCCATGAACATTGCGCCCACCATCCGGAAGGGTGAGACGTCGAGCCAGAAGCTCGCGATCATTCCGATGATCAGACAAAGTCCTGCGATGAAAAGTCTTGGGGCGACTCCTCGGATGTACACAAATTCAACGACGCTGGTCGGACGCAAGAGATAGTTACTCAGTTGTCCTGTGCGGATCATTTCTGAAAGTTCGAAGTCATGATCTCCTCCTCGAACTTGAGTAAAGAGAATGCTCACTAAGGTGTACTGCACCATCTCGATGTAGGTGAGTCCGGCAACCTCGGTAGCTCCACCGAGTTTAAACATCGCATACCAAAGTACCCACTGGATGGCGGCAGGCACTAAGGCGGATCCCAAAANNAAAGAGGAACTCAATGCGATAAGCCGTCGCATCCTGAAAGCCATTTTTCAAAGCAGCAAGTCGCCACTGAAATCGATAGGGGATGCGCATCGATTAAGCTCCACCTTCATAGATTTTTTGGATAACGCTTTCTAAGCTTTGCTCTTCAATCCCCATGTCGATGATCTTGTGATGCTTCATGAGAGAGGAGAGCACTTCAACAATCTGTTCTTTACGAACATTGAAGTAGGCTGCTGCGGAAGTTTCGCCCGCATCCTCGGATGATCCTTTTACTTCGTCTGCTTCACTGCCTTCACCCGCTTCGGCATCCAGCTCGTCTGAATAGGTAATTGCAGAGACGGGAACACCGGTATGACTGGCGAGTGTTTCCTTAGGTGCGCGATTGAGGAGCCGCACTCGAAGACGTTGTTCGCCACTATTTGTGAGGGCATCTGGACGGCCGTCATAAATCATCTCCCCTGACTTCATGATCAAAACGCGTGAGCAAAGTTTTTCGATGTCATCCATGTTGTGACTGGTCAGGATNNTGATCGTCGCTTTTTCTTTTTGATTAAAGACGCGCAGAAACTCTCTGAGTTTGTGAGCGGCGAGGACATCGAGTCCAATCGTAGGTTCATCGAGAAAGATGACACTTGGCCAATGGATCAATGCACCGATGAGTTCCATCTTCATGCGCTCACCCAAGGAGAGTCTTCTGATCTGAGTGTTCAAATGTTTCTTTACGTCTAAGAGTTCGGTTAGGGCATCGACTCGTTGGCGATAGTCTTTGATTGGAACTTCATAGATTGCTCTCAAAAGATCAAATGCATCGAGGGCTGGAAGGTCCCACCAAAGTTGCGCTTTCTGTCCCATGACGAGTGAGATCTTGTGACGAAAGTCCATGGTGCGACGGAAGGGTTCGTATCCAAGAACCCGAGCTTCACCCGAGGAAGGGGGGATGAGGCCGGAGAGTATTTTTAGGAGCGTGGTTTTTCCTGCGCCGTTGGCGCCGATCAATCCAACAAAAGCACCGGGCTCAATAGTGAAGGAGATACCTTTGAGTGCTTCATGAGTTTGGTACTGGGGATTAACGAGTAGCCCTAAGGTGCCTTTCCAGCCTTCTTCTTTTTTAGAGGAGCGAAACGAACGACGGATGTTTTTGACTTCAATCACAGGTGAATGGTTGGCCATAAGTTTAAGGCGAGTTATGTCACGGGATGGGGCAGGGTTTCAACTTAGGAACTCACCTAAGTTATCAACTGAGAATCTGCTTAAGAGCATCGTCCAAGTAGGGGTACTTGAACTGGAAGCCTTGGCGCTCAGCAGCAGTCGGAAATACCTTGGCACTTGAGAAAATCATTTCCTCGGCCATTTCCCCAAGGGCCAATTTTAAAGCGATAGCCGGCACCCGGATCAGGGTCGGTCGATGAAGAGTGTGACCTAAGGCAGTGGCAAAGGTTTCGTTAGTAGTCGGATGGGGAGCGACCGCATTGAGGACACCATGGATCGACGAGTCTTGAAGCACAGCAACAAAGAGGTCGACCAAATCATCTAAATGGATCCAGCTCATCCATTGCTGACCATCTCCAATGGGTCCGCCTAATCCTTTGGCAAAAATAGGAAGCATCTTATCTAGAGCTCCGCCACCTTTCCCGAGCACAATGCCGATGCGAATGATGGCTGTACGAGCGACTTGAGCTTTGCGAGCTTCTCGTTCCCAGGCTTCACAAACTCGAGCCAGAAAACTCTTTCCAGCAGGTTCACTCTCTGAAAGGGATGCGTCTCCTCGGTTTCCGTAGTAGCCGATTGCAGAAGTTGAAATAAATGTCTTTGGCTTGTCTTCGAGCTGATTGAGAGTTTGAAGCAAAAAGTTTGTGCCTTTGATTCTCGAATCAAAGATTCGCTGTTTGATGGAGTCATTCCATCGGCTCGGTGGGATGGGTTCGCCTGCTAAATGAATAACTGCTTCGACATTTGCGAAAGCTTCTCGAGGTGCCGGACCTGAGGATGCATCCCAGGCATACGCCTCACATTCAATGCCGACTTTTGTTTGAGCTGACTTAGGATCTCTACTGAGGACGACAAGATCGTGACCCAAATCTTTGAGTCGATGAGCGAGCTTTTTTCCAATAAAGCCAGTGGCACCAGTCATCAAGATCTTCATGCCTGCGACCGTACCTAGGCCGCAGGCATGAAGCAAGTTTTCCGTCACCTGAGCAGGGTAAACGTTAGACGTTTATTGACCACTAGAGACGGTCTTTTTATTTTCCAATCCGGCGTGAGAATACTTCAGACCCGTGAGTTCGCCTTTGGGTTCCTGTTGAAGTTCTTGTGGAACCTTTTTCCCTAAAGAGCCCTTACCTACGGTGATGCCACCATCGACAGTCCAAAGTGCGCCCGTGACAAAGCTCGNNCATCGGACGCTAAGAATGCGTAGACGTTTGCTACCTCTTCGGGAGTGCCGCGTCGGCCTAGTGGAGTTGCTTCAAGAATGAGCTCCTCCATCTCTTGATCCATCGGCCCCATTTCTTTGTGAGTCCAAGCCGTATCAATTGGACCCGGGCACACACAGTTAGCTCTTACTCCATACTTGGCTTGTTCAGCCGCGACACCTTCCATGAAGGAATGGACCCAAGCCTTAGTGCCTCCGTAGGGAGTGTTTTTTGGGTGGCCCTTGATCCCCGCTTCTGAACCAGCCGAGATGATGTTGCCGCGATACTTCTGAAGATGTGGAAGAGCATATTTGGTCATCAAGAAAGTCGAGCGGATATTGTCTCGAATGGTGAGATCAAATTGTTCGAGGGGATAGTCTTGTGTTTCGGTGGCGGCTAAAAATACTCCAGCGTTATTGACCAAAACGTCGAGTCTGCCAAAAGTATCAATTGCGAGCTGTATACATTTTTGAGCGTGCTCTTCTTCGGAGAGATCCCCGTGATACACGGCAACGTTGGCACCGTGCTGCCTTAGAAAATCGGAAGCTTTGCGCAAAGGGTCTCCCGGTAAACCATTGACCAAAACTTTTGCGCCTTCGAGACAGAATTTATGAGCAATGGCCTCACCGATCCCGGTGCCAGCTCCTGTGATGATTGCTACCTTGTCTTTGAGTCTTCCATGGAAATGACCATCTGATTCGAATTGAGCCATGATCCCTCGCGCCATCTAGATTTTAAGGTTCACCGTCAGGATTGCAGGGAGGATGCCATAGTTCTTGCTTAGGTAGTCGGCTATGAAAACTAAGATCAATGACCTGGAGATTAACTACGAAATTTACAACCAAGAATTGCTTAAGGACATGAACCGACCCCCGCTTGTCCTGATTCATGCTTTTCCTTACTCGCTCAAGGCGTGGGAACCTCAGGTCCAAGCGTTTTCAGAAGATCGATCTGTTCTGGCCTATGACCTAAGAGGACTAGGTGAAAGTGCGGTCGGTACGGGACAGTATTTTCTAGAAGATTATGTCGACGACCTCATGGGTCTCTTAGACTATCTCGAAGTCCCAAAAGCGATCTTGTGTGGACTATCGATTGGGGGATACATCGCTCTTCGAGCCGTCGAAAGAAATCCCGACCGAGTAGCGGGGTTAGTCCTCGCTGATACGATGAGTTCTGCAGACACGAACGAAGGCAAACTCAAGCGCTATCGTTATTCAAAGATGATTGAACAAAAAGGCATGCATGAGTTCACTCCAGAGTACTTGGACGGAGTCTTTCTCGACGAAACGATCGAGTCTAAAAAAGAGATTGTGCAATCGATTCATCACATCGTAGAGAACAATCATCCCCGAGGTGTCGTGGGCGGATTTATGGCATTGGCAAGTCGCACGGATACCACACCCGCACTTTCCAAAGTCAAAGTTCCAACTCTAGTGATAGTGGGCGAAAAGGACGAAGTAACTCCACTTGCCGCAGCTCAGTCCATCCAAGAAAAGATTCCGGGCGCTCAGCTTGTGGTCATTCCAAATGCTGGTCACCTGAGTAACTTAGAAAATCCAGCCGAGTTTAATCGCGCATTGAGAAATTATCTCGCACATGTGGATCAAGCCGGTTCGAGGGATCGATTAGCGGGATAATCCTAAGCAGGCAAGTTTACATGAAGGCATAGGCATTGCTCTTCAATCAATCATGTTGAAAATTCATGATCTGAATTGTGGAACTTTTTGCCCGCTTGGTGAACTTGCAATCAATGGTCACGGGTCTCCTTTTAAGAGAGGTAAACTCGTCTGTCACTGTCAGCTCATCGAAACGAACGATGGTCTCATCTTGATTGATACTGGATTGGGCACTCGAGATATAGCTCGGCCCAAAGACGTGCTGCCGGGTCCGATCTGGCAATTCATTAATCAGGCGCAGCTCGATCCCGAAGAGACAGCCATTTATCAAATTAAGAAAATGGGATTTAAGCCCGAGGATGTTCGGCACATCGTTGTTACTCACTTAGACTTTGACCACGCGGGGGGGCTTGCTGACTTTCCGCATGCGCAAGTGCATGTCTATGCTCGCGAACATATTGCGGCTACTCGCCGTCCTTTGTGGCGTGATCGCATGAGATACGCACCTGCTCAGTTTGAACATCAGCCTAAATGGAAGCTGTATCGTACCGAAGGCGAAAAGTGGTTTGGGTTTGATTCAGTAAGAGCTCTTCAGATTCCTGGCACCCAGGAAGAGATCCTTATCGTTCCTCTGATGGGTCATACTCCGGGCCATTGTGGAATCGCGGTGAGCACTGAACAAGGGTGGATCCTTCATTGTGGAGATGCTGCTTTTTATCATGGCGAACTCGACTCACCCAAACGACGCTGCCCACCCGGTCTTAGGATTTATCAAAATGTCTTTCAGCACGATCGAGCATTGAGATTAGAAAATCAAAAATGCTTACGCGAACTCGTCTTAAATCATGGAGACGAGGTGAGCGTATTCTGCGCGCATGACCCTGAGATGATGAATCGATTTGCTGGAAAAGGAATATCTGTTCACGGAGAGTTATTGCAGCAGCTGGATTTGGCGATCTAAGGTTAGAGTTTCTTAAAGCATTCGTAGGTACTTGAGTACTGCCCGCTTTGGATAGTGCTCTTTCGACATAGATTCTTATCATCAGCGTTGGCGCTTTCTTCGAGGAATGGGCCTCCAATAAAGCTACCGATGGTCAAAGAATATCGTTTATACGAGCTCAGCGAATTAAACATACTTTCTGCCTGCGAACCTGTGCCCAGTGACTGCCAACAACTGAAAGGGTTTGTACCGCTTCCGCCATTAAATTTTCGGCAGAATATATTGGAAGCACTCCGTTGAGTGGCAGAGTAACCGAACATTGGACCGCTCGTCATTTTCACGCTTTGATCGGGTTGTGGGAGGCTGTAGTACTTAGCTTCAGCATCGAAGCTTGAACTATTTTGTTTCTCAGAGCTCACATCGCTCTTACCGCAAGCGCTCACCAAGACCGCAACTAAAAGACATCCAAGAGTTTGTTTGGTCTTCATATGGCTCTCCCTCGAGGTGTTAAAGTGCAGGATAAGGACCACTTGGTCGGTAGCTGGGTGGCCTATATAACTGAGTTAGTGATGGCTTAAGGACTCTGTATGAATGTGAATTGATGAAGTGTCGAAACTTTAGACACCATCCATGTAGCCCTACATACCGAGTTCAAATAAATAATCGTCCATCCGGGCTGCGCGTTCATAGTCAGATACCTTTTGATAGAACTTCACGATCTCCCAGGGGTCAAAATCGGCATTTTGGAGAAGGTAGGGGAGCGTTCGATCGATCTCTTTGTCAAAATCTGAAAAGCTACCCGTGAGGAGCCCCCATAGAGTTTGCTCGTGACGATCTAATCTAATCTCCTGTCTCAGTGTGTGACTGAGAAGCGCGGTTCCAATGACGACAGCAAGTTCACCATCAGATTGAGCAATCTCGATGAGCTTGGAGTTCATTTTGATCACACCATGATGAATGGAAAGATCAGGATGGTTCTCGGGCGAACCAGTCTTGGCAATCACAAATCCGAGGCTCACTGGATACGATGAAGCCCATTCGAGTTGAGAACTACGAATCAAGCGATCAAGGATTGTGCGCAGGTGGCCCCTCAGTTCGTTATACTCAGGAGTTTGATAGCGGTGCCTGAAGCTTAGTTCGTGGTTGTAATCAAAAAAAGCTCGCATGTAACGAGCATGCTCAGTTTCAGATAACTTCAACTCGATGGAAAGTGGAGGGGCTTTTTGTAAGAAATACTTGCATAGGCCAGCGTGTGCATCTGTCGTCCAGCTAAAAATTATAGCGAGTAGAGAAAACATGATGAGGTCTTATCTCATTCGGGCATAACTTGGGAACGATGATCCGATTTTTGAGGAGGCTCAATCCTCTCAAAACCTAAGCTTTTAAGTCTTTCAATCATGCGCTGATTTCTCGCTACGAGTTCAGCTCGCGTGGCTGCATCAATTGGATTGGGATGAGTGCTATCGACTAGGTCGAGAAATCGGTGATTGAGATCTACGATGGCCCAAGCATCATATCCGGCGTTGTGCAGGAGATGAGGTAATGCGAGATCTACTTCGTCTTCAAATTCTTCATTGAGCTTTTTGATGAGGGCTCGATAGCTAGTTTTTCCATCGCCAAAAGAGAAATTGTTCATGACTTTGGCCCAAATGTTTTTTTCGGCCCGTAAGAACAGTAGTTCATGACCCAAGGTAAAGTGCAGTAATTGTCGACCGGCGACCACAGCTCTCTCTGACGGCGTTTTTGTAAACTGCCACATGGCACGGTTGACAAAGACTATGCCTCCCTGAAGGCTCGCATGTGGAAGACTGTCGTCACCCGGTCCATTTTTTACAGAGACTCGAATTCGTTGCAGTGAGCGTTCTGTCTTCAAATTCGATTTTTCAGCAAGGACTCGAATNNCCTCGAATAAACTCATCAGTGGTCCAATGTTGGAGTTCATTTTGAGGGAGCGGTCTGATGAAAGTATTGTCACGTAGTTTTCTGAATGTTTTGTCAAAAAGGGAAAGTTCGTTTGGATGAAACTCTTCGGTTTCTCTCGACATCTTAGGGTACTCGACGCCTAAAAAGCCCCCGCACACTCGAGCATGTGCGACGCTCAGGGTCATCGAAGAAGCGACGATCGTTAAAATGCCCATCAATACGTGTCTAGAAAGGTTCTTCATCTGAGGGCAGGCAGTACCTCGAGACGCCCTATAATGCAAATTGTAGATCCGTTTACAGCCTATAGATAGGGTGCTAAGAGTGGCCGCCATGAAACATTTAGGACTGATCCTTCTTGCTCTGGTTGCATTGAACTCACCCCCGTCCTGGGCGACCAATGACCCGAGTTGTTATCGTCTACTCTCGGCACCTAGCTTTAGTATTTGGGACTCCAATAAGACCGAGTGGACACCTGGCCCTGAATCCGTCGCCCTTGCCAAAGCTGAGCTAATTAAAATGTTGAACGTCGCTCATCAAGCCGGGTTCGATAAAAAGAAAATCAAGTATCTAAATGACGAGAGCATTCATGAAATGATTGACGTCAAAGGGATCCGGAAACTCGAAGTGGGTCCTTCGGACGAGCCGATTTGTGATGACTGTACCTACGTCGACATTCATCCCACTGTCGTGGAATTGCTCAGAGAACGGATTAAGAATTTAGGCGGTGATCCATCTCAAGTAGTCTTAGCAAATGCCAAAAACTTGCCTTTTCAAAAGGAAGAATTCGATCTCATCATTTCTAAAAACTTTTCCTGGAACGCTACGACTCAGTTTTTTCACCAACTCAAAATTGATGTGCTCAAGGAGTATTTTAGAACCCTCAAAAGTGGAGGAAAGGTCTTACTCTTAAATAAAGCCTATCGATGGCCAGGTATTAAGCCGAGTGATGCCAAAAGTTGGCCATATGTTGGAACTTACGATGCAGAAGCCTTCGTGTACGTGGATGCTCCTCACAAAGTCGTGCCCGAGACAAAAGGTTACTTCGACGTAACGGATCCATCCTACTTCATGTTTGAGGGCGCGACAGTTCGTAATCTCTCTCAAGTTGAAGCATTTATGGTCACCCACGCTCAAAAGGCGCAGGTTGCAAAAGCCGTAGGCTTTAAGGTCACCTGGTTAAGCACTTTTAGTTATGAAGGTTTGATCTTAGAGAAGCCATAGCGGCTACACTCTACTCTCGCGACAACGAGTTAATTGTACCTTCTAAGGTTGCTAGACCTTTTACGAGTTGAAGATAAGCTAAGTCGATCGTAAGACCGGATTCTCCGCAGAGCCTGAAAATTTCGGCCACTTGTCTGGAAATATCCTTTTCACCGGCTTCTTTCAGCATGGATCGGATCGAATTCTCCAGATTGATCGAACTTTGAGTGTTATACGAGGCCGACTTAAGTCCCATTTGCTCAAGGGTGCTTACCATGACTTTGGCTTGTCCCATCTGGGACGCAAAAACAAACTCAGTGATTAACTTTTGCTCCTTTGGAGTAAGAGTTCCCATTTGACCAAAGTCAATGAGCTGAGTTTCGCCCTTTTCGTCAATTTGAATATTTCCAGGTTGAAAATCTGAACCGTAGAAGCCCTCTTCTCCNNCCCTTTAAGCATATTGAGAGCTTTTAAACGCTGAGTTAGCGACAAGTTTTTCAGTTTTTTACCTGTGAGAAACTGCTGCACCTCTACCTTTGACGAAGAGTGTTCTTGGTAATGATGTGGAACTATAAAATCCTTACCAAAGGACTCTTTGAATCGCTGTGCATTGTTTAACTCGTGAGTTAGGTCCAGTTCTTCAGTGGTCATCCTAATAAACATGTCGATAAAACGGATTGCTTCGGATGCATACTTGATCTCGCCGTTGTAAAGCTCGAGTCGTCGTTTAACTTCTACAGCTTTTTTGAGGGTCNNCTTTTACAGCGACGTAAGTTCCGTCCGGGAGCTGGGATCGATACACTTCACCAATGGTACCAACGCCGAGCGGTTTAGGATCGAGATGAGTAACGAGCGCATGAGAGACCGTTTCGTCCCACACATTGGTGATAATCATTTCCTTTACTTCTTCGATATCGCTCTTGGCGTTGTTTTCTTGAAGTGCTGCCAGCTCGATCTGAGTTTGAATCGGCACTTC
>DBAE01000075.1:30375-32577 GCA_002291495.1 Bacteriovoracaceae bacterium UBA1018
GAGCGTCGCCCTTACTCACGCCTTTGAGTGCCGTCAGCAGTTCTTGTCGTTCCCCGATTGGAAACTGAATGAAGAAACGCGACATCATAAACTGTACGAGTGGGCCCTGATCCTTAAAGATTTCCGGCATCACGAACTGAGACATCTGAATGATGTCTTCGTTCTTTTCGATGCGTCTATAAATGCCTTTTAATTTTTTTAATGCGGTTTCAACTTCGGTCGCCGATGGATTGCGTGTAAACTTNNATACCAAGTTTTTTCCTCTTTTTCGATGATCTCAAAATAATTGGGTAGGTAAGTTTCGATTTCTTCCGCGATTGATTTTCCAAGTTGACCTCTATAATCGGTTCCAGGTCGGACGTTATAGTTGAAGTGATTGTGACCGTGTTTGAATCCAATTAAGGTGTCCAAAATAGCAACAGTATTCTTTTTCCAGGTATCAAGCGAACTGCTCTGGTATTCATGAATAATAATTTGCCACGCATATTCGTCAAGCGGATCAAATTTCCAAGCCATCCAATCATTCGATTTGCGGAATGAATCGTAAGTGGCTTCAAGTTTTGCAAGCTCTGCAGTGGGTATTTGCGAAGCAAGGACAATGAGTTGATCCGCAGGGCTGAGATATGATTTGCGAGTGGCTACTGGAAGACTTAGCCTATAAAACAAATCTTCGCGTACGGGATCATTTTGTTGGATAAATGTCTTCCATGCAGNNCTGTTCGACTGAGCTCATAATAGAGTCGACGTTTCCGTTTAATGGCGGTGTCTGATCTTAAAATATCTGCATACATCGATACTTTGAGATCTACTTCTGAATTGTCTACAGATCGTGCCAAAATCTCAAATAATGAGTGTTCAAGTTTCGAATTGTCACTTCGAACTGCGGTCTGCCAATCTTTGTGAACTTGCTCTAAAAGAGTTCCAGTGTATTCGCTTGAGATGAGAAATTTTCGATCTGAATTGCGTAACTCTTTTAAATTCTCACCTAGTACATAGAGTTGTTTTGCAATCGAATCGGTCATCGCATGTCTGACTTGATCGAGTGCTTTTGGGTTGTTCGAATTCACAGCGGAAAGATAAGAATTGATAGTGCTATTACTGCTTGTGAGTTTCTTCGCTTCTTGGGAGTAGGCGTGTAAGTAGTTCAGGGCAGCTCGATATGAAGAAGTATTTCTTAAGCTCTTCAATGCCCCCGCATTTGAGCTTGTGAGGCCGGATTGCATACCGATTCGTTCATAGATCCAACCCAGGCCGTTCATAGACCCGATTACTCTCGGATCTGAGCTATTAAATTTGATGTTGCGGACAACTGACNNTGTCTAATAATAGCGCTTCTGCACGAGGAGTTTTAGTATTGCCGATTACGAAATCGAGCAGACTAAAACCGTCCCAGATTTGTGATAGCTCGTATTCATCATTGATTCCAGCTGCCACGCCGGTTTCGGGTGTGCCTTTCTCAATGAGATAACTGAGTACTTCGTCTCGAGCGGCGTCGGTAAGTTGAGAAGTTTTGATGACGTCGACCAAATAGTGCCATTGATCCGAGAAATACAGTTCGTATTTCGACTTACCGAGTGTCTGAAGATACATGTCGATCGAACTATAAAAGATCGATGAGTAAAGGCTCGTATTGACTTTAAGCTTCTTAAAAACTTCGTCTTCGTTTAGGAGTTTCAAAGCGGAAATAATTCCATCCAGATCAAACTGGCCGCGCTTGTTTTTGATGTCTCCGAGGAGGCGCTCGTTAAAGTTTCGAAGGCCATCTTCGCTACTTACAATAGCTTCAAGCACTTCGATTTTTGTCTTAAGGCGATTGAGGAAGAGCTTATCGCTTTCTATCACAGACCCTACGAGCTTGAGTTTTAACCCGTATTGCTTAAATTGATCAATGTGGTTAGTTCTAAGATACGCGTCTATCAGGCGTTCAAATAGAACGATTCGCAATACAGGATAGTCCTCGGTTGGTAAAGCGCCTCTATTGATCATTAAGGAAAAGACTTGCTCCAGTGCCCACTGACCTTTTCCAGCTTTCACAAAATGATCAATATTTTTCAAATAACTCAACGCCTTAAAGATACCCGGTATGAACTCCTGCATAATGCGGCGGTAACTTTCACCGAGAAATGGGTCATTGAAAGTAAAGTGATTTTTGTAAGCTTTGAAGTCGTCAGGAAGTCTTATGAGCTCATTTAGTCCTTCTTG
>DBAE01000229.1 GCA_002291495.1 Bacteriovoracaceae bacterium UBA1018
GAACTAACATACCCACCGCTACGGCAAGATAAGCCATAAGTTTAATGGCCCAGCTCATCTGGCCAAATATGGAGAGTATTCTTTGAACGACACTGCTCACATCTAGAACTGAGACATTAGGAAAACGTTCTACAATTCGATTCTGAATCTGATTTTTAGCCTCAAACTCTAACGCAGGAATTGCGGCCAAAAATGTCTTGGGTGCATCCTCTAAAACGCCTGACTGAAATTCGATAAAAAAGTTTGGTCTAAAGCTCGTCCAGTTCACTTTACGAAGATTAACAATACGGCCTTCGACAGGCACGCCTTGGATATCAAACTTGAGGACATCCCCTATCGCTACCCCAATCCGCTGTGCAAACCGAAATTCCACAGAGATCTCAGCCGGTCCATTTTCACTTCGCGCTCCGAATGGCCGTCCTTCTAGAATCTCTTCAGACTCACTCAAATCCGAACGATAGGTAAGATTATATCCACGGTTTCGTGAGCGAGCTTCACGCTCTTCCTCGCGAGTCGCAGCTCTTCCAAGACTCGTATTTTTCTTAAATTCTTTTCCGTTGATACTTTCTAAACGTGCGCGCACTAAGGGAGAGACCGACTGCAATTCTTGATTTTCATGTGAGATGAGTTCTTTCAGAGGAGCGAGCTGATCCTCCTGGATATCAAACAAGAACAAACTAGGAACTTTAGATTGATTGGGCTGCGCTAGCTCTGTCTGCAAACTTTCTTCTAATACTGGGATCAAAGTCAGCAATAATGTACCTAGACCAATTGCAACAAAGCACGAAAAAGTACTCGCGGGAGTTCGCAGCAAATTACGAAGCGATAAGCGAAGCGCAATATTTTGAATCAACGTCAGCTTTTTCAGTAAAAAATAAAGGACTGCGGCTACTGCGCTAAGACCGAGGATGGAGAGCCCCAGTAAAGCGATAAAAAGACCTCCAGTCCTCCAAGACTGTGCCTGCCATACTGACAAAAGGCCGTAGAGAACGAGTCCTGGAAGAAAATAGATGACACCGCTTCTCCTAAAATTAAGACTCGGATGAGCCCCTTCTTGAAATAAGCCAACAGGACTTAACTCCTTTAAGCGCATCAAAAGCGGTAAGCAGATCAAGGGACAACTCACCGCACCTAGTATTAGCGCCAATGCAAAGCCCCGGTAACTCATTCCGAGTGAAAGCGGAAAATCGATAAAACTTCCAGGCAGATCGCTGACGACTGAACCAATCCAGGGAAGCGCAATTGCACAAATGCCACTCGCCAAAAAAGCTGAAATCAACCCCAGTAGGATGAGCTGAATCAAATAGATCTTCTGCGTATCAACGTAAGTCAGTCCGAGACTCATGAGAATCGCAATTTCAGTGACCTTCTTAGAAATAAAACTACGAAATAAATACCCAGTTCCAACCGCTGCAAGAAATAAAGCCACGAGAGCTGTTAATCCCAGGTAGTCACCTAGGTAACCTAACATTCGTCCCACTTGCTCACTCGCCGTACGAGGAGTGTTGATTTGGATCACCGGATCGACCAACTGATCGTGCAGAGACTTTGCGATCATCTCGACATCTACGTCATTGGCCAACTTAAAGAGTTGGCGATAAACCACAGTACTTCCGCGTTGGATTAATCCCGTCTTGGACAAATCAGAATCCGAAATAAAAGCTCTCGGCGCGAGTGACGCTCCTCTTAAGCTATTGCCAGAGTCTTGCGCTACTTCATCAGCAATCCTAAACGTCGTCTCACCAATCTTGATCGACTCGCCTTTTTTTGCACCCAACTGCACCAAGAGTTCTGGGTACAGCCACGCACTCCCGGGTGGCTGCTTTTGTCTATGCGCCTGATCAAAAGCTTGACCGCCTGGCAACTCAATTTGCCCATAAAAAGGAAAACCACCTTCGATAGCGACGACCTCAGTCAATCGAGAGTTTTTTGCCGCACCTGAGGCGTCAACGGATGAAACCATTGAGTAAAGTTCTTTTAGGCTAGCGCGATCTAGTACATTCCCTTGGGCAGCCCCCAACACCTGATCGATGATTTGCTTTTCTTGCTCACTCAAAACTCGACGAGCCGAAATACTCAAGTCCGCGCCAAGTAGACCTTTTGCTCTGACCTGCAACACCTGATCGAGTGAAGATTTAAATGAATCCAGCGCAATGAGCCCAGTCAAACCCAGTGTCAGGTTGAGAACAAAAAATATTGAAAGGCGCTTTTGACTGGAAATTTCTCGGAGTGCAAATCGAAAGAGTTTTCTCATTCAGCTTCTCTCAGTTGACCTTTTTCTAGGATAAGCCGTCTCTGACATTGTTTTGCCAACTCGTCGTTATGGGTAACAAGTACCAGCGTCATATTTCGTTGAGAAACCTGATCAAAAAGAATTCTCATCACCTCGTCCCCAGTTGCTGAATCTAAGCTTCCGCTTGGCTCATCGGCGAGCAAAACTTGAGGCTTCACGACGAAAGCCCGTGCTATGGCGACCCGCTGCTTTTCGCCTCCACTTAACTGCGAAGGCAGGTGTTCTTGTCGATGGCCTAATCCAACTTTTTCCAGTGCCTCGACGGCTTGTGCCCGTGCACTAGAAACTCCCGCGATCTCAAGTGGTAGAGCTACGTTCTCGACAGCACTGAGGTGGGGTAATAGATGAAACTGCTGAAAAACAATTCCGAGATTTTTACCTCGAAAGCGAGTCAGCTCCTTCTCGCCCAATTGGCCTAAGACTTGGCCATTGATTGAAATATGCCCATGAGTGGGATGGTCGATCCCTGATAAGAGTGAAAGCAACGTTGATTTTCCACTACCTGACTTACCCAAGACCGCTACAGTCTCTCCGTGCTTGACTTGCAGCTCTAGACCCTCAAGCACTTTCACCTGAGTTGATCCTTGGATAAAACTTTTATTCACGCCGTGCGCAGCCAGAGCAAATGCCGTCATTTCGATTTAATTTCCTGCTTCAGTAAGGGTTTTAGATATTTTTCTACATTTTCAGCAATTTTAAGATGCCCCTTCTCGTTCGGATGAATACCGTCCTCAATATTCATTTCTGGATGGCCTGCAACTCCTTCCAGTAAAAATGGAATGAGCGGAATCCCCTCTTTCTTGGCGAGATCTCGGTACATCTTTTCGAAATCAGTCACGTATTGCTTTCCATAATTGGGAGGTAACCGCATTCCGGCTAAGACTACCTGGATCGAGTGAGACTGAGCATCGTCTATCACTTTTGAAATATTGGATTTACTCTCTGGAATCTTTAATCCGCGCAGTCCGTCATTTGCACCGAGGGCAACGATCATAATCTGTGGTTTATTCTTGAGGTGCCACTTGAGACGAGAAACTCCGCTCGCACTCGTCGAACCACCTATGCCCGCATTAGTGACCTGCACGCCTGCATATCCAGACTCACGAAGTCTTTTTTGGAGAACTGCAGGAAATGCTGAGTCCTTCTCAACGCCAAAACCTTCGGTCAACGAATCACCTAGAACCAAAATCTGCACTGATTTCGATTTCGCTTTGGACTGGGCTTCGTCCGCATAAGTTTCTTGATAAGATAAGATGACTGCTATCTGCATCAACCCAAGAAGAAATCTCGCGATCACTGAAGTCATAGTCATGGATCTACCATGAAAAACTACTTCGTTGACTTACAATTCTCTTCAGACGTTTCATTGATGCTACAGCCTGCACCAAATGCGTTATTTCTTGCCGGACTCGCAGCCGAATGGGAGACAGCTTCTGTGGTGTTAGGTGCAGACGATGTCTCTTTCTTCTTTTCTTGAGATGGATTGGAAACTTTTTTCTTAGCTGTTTTGTTTTGCTGAATAGTCCCTGCTGACTTTTCAGAAGCTTGGCTAAGTCCTGCTCCAAACAAGAGACTAGCGAGTAGAAATGGAATCACCTTCATTGAGACACCGCGGGGGTCGGAATGGAGACAGGAGCAATTTGATTCTTCTGTTGATGTAACTGAACAGCGGTGACTACTGTCATCACAAAACTGACACCAATCCCTAAACAAGCTACACCAAAAATGCCCGTCAATCCCTTCATCACTTTTTCAGTCATGCTTACTCCCTTGCTGTATTTTGTCGTTCTTTTTGTAGTCTTTTTTTAGCGGCAAAGACAAGTCCTGCTGCATTGAGTTCTATATCGAGCTGCATGAGTTTTCTAGTCGGAAGATCTAGATTGATACGAAGAGCATAATGTTCCCAAAGGCGAGATTCGACGTTTTGAGTCACCTCAGCCTCCGTTCCTTGATCGAGTTCCTTTTTGATCTCATCAAAAAGATCTGCGCTCTTTCTCAGGTCGGTTTTCAGCTGGGCAGCTGCTCCCTTAAGGTCTCGTATCTCACCAAAGTGCGTCAAGTAAGCGGAAGCCGAACGAGTCTCTACAATTCGATCTATACTCTTCACCGCCTCTTCATAGTCAAAATCAGTAGGACTCGTCGATGGAAAGATAAAGAGCCCCCCCGATTGTAAGGCAGGATAAGCCAACCCAAATGCATCGCCGGTAAAGATCGAATCGGTTGCTGCATGAAAGATACAGAAGTGATGGTTAGCGTGTCCTCTCGTGTGCAGAAACTTAAGTTGAGAATTTCCAAATTGAATCTTCTCTTCGTCTCCTACTGTCTGAACCCGGCCGGCATCGATTGGTTTAATCTCTCCATACAACTCCTTAAAGCGGGTTGATCCGTAAACTTGCTCTGCAGAGATGATTAACTTGGAGGGATCGACCAAATGAACAGCTGCTCGAGGATGAGCGATTACCTGAGCATTCGGACAGTGCTCTAATAGAGCTGAAGTGCCCCCTGCGTGATCCAAATGGACATGAGTGATTATGATCCATCTCACCTGCTCCGGTCGGATACCGGCATCCCGCAGGGCTTGAAGCTGAAGTGGTACACTATGGGCCGTATTATTATCAATAAACGCTGCCTCGTCACCATTAAGCAATAGGTAAGCGGCTGCAAAGCCAGGCTCTAGATAATTGCAATCAATTGTCTTGATCATACCTTGGGCTTACCAGAGATCTATCTTCTGCATAAAATGAAAAAGCCCGTCTTATCATCCTCGTAAGGAGAAAGACGGGCTTATTCGATTCATCGAAATTGAGTACTAAGCGGTTTTGCCAGCAGCAGAACGCTTTTTGTATCCAGCAGTCGCTTCAAGATAACGTCCGCTAGCCAAAAGAGCTTTCGTGATACGATGCGGGCGTGTTGGTGCTTGATCGATTGGGCTGGTTACCACTTCAGTAGTTAAAGCCTTTTTCGCACTAGCAAAACGACGCATATTTCTTCGGCTCTTAGAACTTTTCTTCTTTGGAACTGCCATGATCCTTCACTCCTTAACTGATTTAAACTTGGAGAACGGACATTATTCGAAGCCTTGGCGACTTGCAACGATTAAATGTCTATTAAAACGAGGCCATGGGTGCGCTCTTTAAGCCTGCTTCAATCATCTTCCAAGCAATCTCATGATCTAAACCATCTCCGTCACTTAGCCCAAGCTTTCCTTGCCAATCGGCAGGGGCTTCTGGATGAGGTCCCGAAATCACTAAGAGCCCATTACCAGCCCAAGTCTGCGAAATCGCAGGCTCTTGAGTATCGTTATAGCGAGCAATAATCCCTCCTGGATATGCCGGAACGACGGGTCCACCCCACCAAATTACGTTTTTAGTGCTGCCGTCTGCGAACTTAAGGTCCACCATGGCAGCAGGNNGGTGGTAATATGGCATGACGGGCGCTTCATAGATTGAAAAGCCCCAGTTGGTATCCGGGCTTACAGCGATAAACGCCCCAGCACAAAACCCTACAAATCCCACCCCACGCTCTCTCACAGCAGTGCGAATTTGGTCACGGGTCGATTGCTTCATAGTCGAACTCATTTGTCCTGCATATCCGCCCGGCCAAACGATCGTTCCATAGCTTGCTAAATCATCGACGGACATCGAATCCAAATCCGATGAATCCAAGACTCGATAAGTTAGACCATGCTCTTCGACGATGTTTGCTATTGAGTTTGCATCCCCCAGAGCCGTCACTCCATCCTCATGATAGATCAATACATCAGTCGAATAAGCTGCGCGCTGATAATTGGGTTTTTGCTGAGCCATGGTGAGTGACTCACCTTGCCCTTCACAAGCCATTAAGCTCCAGGCAGTTGTCGCAATCAAACCAAAACGAACTACAAGATGTTGAAACTTCAAACCACTTCTCTCCTTGATGTAGGGTTTATTTATTTCAATATTAATTAAATAAACGAACTAGCAGGTCGCTTCCCGCGACCAGTTTTGTCACCCTAATCAATGCAAAGAAATGATTGCAAGATGAAATGAATCGATCGGCCTTGTAGTACCTCTATATTGCTTAAAAGATCAGCGTCCCCGATTTTCTTACATAACTTACATATAGATCATTGAATTCTGGAACGACCGAGTCTTTGACAGCTGGGAGGCTCATCAGATGTTTACCCCAAGCTCGTACTTTTGGCATTTTCTCCCAACGCGGATCCTCACTTAGACGCGGTGACAGAAAGATGCGCATAAACAGTGGTGCATACGCTGTATCGACCAACGACAATTGCCCTCTCGAAAAGTACTTTGCTCCAGCTGGCAATTTATCTTCAAGGCGTCCAAGGTCTTCGAAAAACTCCCCAACTAAAGCCTCATACTGAGTACGATCCGTTTCCATACTGAGTGAGTAATTCGACATGAGAAGATTAGAACCATACTCGATCCAGGCTCTTTCATAAGCACGTACAAGGGGGTCTTGCGCTAGGAGTCTTTCTCCGATCGTTTCATCGAGGTACTCGTTGATCACTGCGGATTCAAAAAGAACCGTATTTTCACCCACCTTGAGCACGGGCACCTTTCCCATAGGCGAAATTTGATCAAACCAAGCGGGAGGATTTTCAAGATCAATGTACGTGATCTTATAGTCAGCCTTCTTATGATTTAAGGTAATGACTGAACGTTGAACATAGGGACAAATTTTAAACGACACAAGTTCTAGCTTTTGGGTTGTCGCGATTGCCATAGTGATCTCCTAACCGGATTTTTTGAAGTATTTCTAATCAGTATTTACTGAGGACTTCTATTTAGCACTTCATACACCTGTTCAAGATTCTGAGAAAGTTTCAGCTGGTCAAACCAAGGAATAGGGCGCCGCAGGCTCGCCATTTTAACCCACTGTTTTATTCTACGCGTTGTGTATTCTTGGCCTGAACTAAATGGCCTACTCAAATCTGCAAACCTCTCGACTAGAGGTGTCCAAGCCTGGGATTCTAAGCTCATTGGCAAAAGCCCGTCTTCAGGCATAACTTGATCCAGGATTCCAAGTTCAGAAGCAACTATCAATGGAAGCATTGGGTCGGCCAATGCTCCTCGACCTAACATNNTGTAATGAATGCACCCGGTTTCTTCTCGGCATCGCAAAAAGTCTTCGCGGGTCCAGATATCGCCGTTAGCAATGACCGGAATACTCAGTTGCTTTCGAACGATCCCGATATGTTTCCAATACGCTGGCGGAGTGTACCCTTGAGTCTTAGTTCGAGCATGGATGGCAATCCAAGAAGCGCCCCCGTCTTCGGCTTTTTTAGCATTTACATAAATATCTTCGGCCGATTCCCAACCTAAACGGAGCTTTGCTGATACTGGGATATGGCTAGGGACGCGAGCGCGCACTGCTGCCACAATTTCCGTGATACGATCCGGATACTTTAAGATCGCTGCCCCACCATCGTGACGATTAACTGTCGGAGCCGGACAACCAAAATTAATGTCCACAGCTTGGGCGCCCAACTCCACCGCGCGAAGCGCCGTCAGGGCCATACGTTCTGGATGCCCTCCTAAGATCTGGATCTGAACCGGCGTACCTGCTGGAGTTTTACAGCCGTGCGAGAGCTCCGGGATATGCTCATGGAAAACTTTCGCAGGCGGCACTTCTTGGCTGACTCGGAGAAACTCGGATACACAGTAAGAAAATCCTCCCCGTTCACTCATCAGTGCACGCATCGGTGCATCCGTTACACCCTCCATGGGAGCTAGGACTAAAGCAGGTCGTGAATGGTTAATCCAAGAAGTCATTGACTCCCTTCATACCTCGGATTGACTCAGCACACAAACACACATGATGATATCTCGCAAAACCTCACCATTTAGGTTACTTTTGCTCCCGAAGACCCCAATCGACCTATGGGAATCGACTTATGGCAAACCTAGAAGAACAAGACATCACCTGCCCATTTTGTGGTGAGACCATTACAGTATTTGTAGACTGCTCCGAAGACAATCAAACCTATATCGACGATTGCACGGTCTGCTGTCGTCCCATAGAAATTACGACCCATTGTGAAGAAGGTACTTTAATTTCCCTGAACATCGGAAGAAGCTAACATTACTATGTCACCGTTAAAAAAGACTAATGCCACCAAAAAGATTGCTCTCATCGCTCATGATAGTATGAAGCCCCTTATCTGCGAGTGGGCAAGAGATCATCTCGAAGAACTCAAAAAGCATGCGCTCTTTGCGACCGGCACCACGGGCGCTTTATTAGAAAAAGAATTACCACTCAAGATTACAAAGTTTAAGAGTGGTCCCTTGGGGGGTGACTTACAAATCGGCGCAAAGATCGTCGATGGAGATATCGACCTCGTGATCTTTTTCTGGGATCCTCTCTCCCCCCATCCCCACGATGTGGATGTTAAAGCCTTGCTCAGAGCTACAGTCGTCTATGATGTTCCGATTGCATGCAGTAAATCTTCAGCCGATTGGTTGTTGCATTCTTTAAGTCACCAGTAAATTATTAGAGTATGAAACCCTCAATCGGACTGAAGATCGCATCTGGCTTGTACGCATTTATTTCGGTTGCACATACCCTAGGTGAGTTTTTCTCGCCCTCTCGTGGGAGCGAAGAAGATGCTCTCATCGATGCACTCAAGACGTATCGATTTGATATGATGGGGCTCACTCGGAGCCACTGGGACTTTTATCGAGGTTTTAGTTTGACGATCAGCCTCACCATGGCCTTGATTGCCATCATCTGCTGGCAACTCAGCCGAATGATCCATGAATCTCCGAAAGTCGTTCAATCTCTACTGACTACGGTCTTTATGATTTCACTCGCACTATCCATTGTTTTTTGGGCGTACATCTTTGCAGCGCCAGGGTTAACTGCGTCGCTTGCGACGGTATTTTTAGGTGTTGCCCTACTTAAGCTCAAGCGCTCTTAAGTAAAACAAAGTCCACAGTCTGGGCATTCAGACTTTTCTGTCGAAAACTGATGTCCGCACGCTGGGCACTGTGCTTGGGTCTGGGCTGGATCAAAGATTAAACCTTCGGCCTCAACCAATGGATTGAGATCACCCAGATTACGTCTTCTTTCCATACGCATAAAATCTTGAACTGCTTCCAGATGCTCTTTAGCAGCATGCATTTCGACTGTGATCTCGCAGCCGCCTGTCGAACAAGTCACCGGGTTGCTGATGAGATGAACGGTCACTCCGCGCTCAAGCAGTGCCGCTTTAATTCTCTTAGCTTCTTTAAACTCGATGACCCCAAGTAGGACGGTTTGTTCGCTCATTCTCTGATTATAACTCCCGAATGCGATTCTTTGCATCCACATGCACGACTCTGGGATGAAGATTTTTTGCTTCCTGATCTTCGTAGTCCCCATAAGCCGCAATAATAACGACGTCACCTCTATGAACTAACCGAGCTGCCGCACCATTAAGACAGATCTCTCCAGCTTTTCCGTGAATGACGTAAGTGGCAAATCGATTGCCATTATTACAGTTATAGATCTCCACTCTCTCATGGGGCAGTAGATCTGCAGCCTCACAAAGGACAGGGTCAATCGATATTGAGCCTTCATAATTGAGATCAGCATCAGTGACAGTAGCTCGGTGAATTTTTCCTTTAAGCATGGTTCTTCGCATATGAACTCCTTATACAATTTCGTTTAAACGCAAAGCTTGTCTTAAGCCCAATAAAACAAGCTCTGGGATCAAATGATCAAATACTCCCTGTTGATCAAACAAGCGGGCAAAGCCCCCGGTCCCGATGACGACTGTATTTTCCCGCTGATCAGGAGAGGTAAAGTAGTCCTTTTTGATTTGCTCGCAAAGTCCGCGCATCGCAAATAGATTACTATAATAAAGCCCAGACTGGATGCTTTCGACTGTTGAGCGCCCGACCACTTCTTCTGGTTTGATAATCTCGACTGCCGGAAGACGTGCGGTCTTTGATTCAAGTGCTTCCATAGAGATCCGAACTCCCGGCAAGATCAACCCGCCTAGATAGTCTCGATCCGCCGTGATGACACAGAAAGTAGTGGCAGTACCAAAATCTGTTACAATAACATTTTTACCAGGAAAGAGCTGAGTAGCGGCAATCGCATTAGCAATGCGATCGGCTCCTACTTCGAGTGGGTTTCGGTATTTAATTCTAAGGCCAGTCTTTACCCCGGCTTGTAATACGAAAGGCTGGAGATCGAAGTACTTCTTACAGGCATTTTTCAACGAATGCACAACATCAGGTACTACCGAACAAAAAGCGATGTGCTCAATATACTTAGGATCGATTTCGTTTTCTCTTAAGACCGATTTGAAAAATACACCGATCTCATCCGACGAGTTACCTTGCTTGGTATTCTTTCTAAACTGCAGAACGAAGGACTGACTCTTATCATCATAGACACCACCATGGATCTGACTATTACCTACATCCAAAGTTAAAATCATGACGTACTTCCTCCAATTGCGACATTATCGATGAGTCTCACAGCTCCGAGCTTTACAGCGCCAAAACGCCTGCCCACATGTTCCTCGAGGTAATCCACTTCAAAGCCCAAGCGACCGAGCTCAGCCTTAGCCTCATCCAGTGATTTCATCGTCGTCAAAATACGGTAAAACGCAGGAGCAAGTTCTCTCTCCTGCGCGCTCAATCGTCGATTACGGGAGCTCATGGCAAGACCATCCTGTTCTCGGACGGTTGCACACGGGACGATCTTGGTTTTCATGAAAAATGCTTCAACCATACCCTCGATGAGTTTCAGTTGTTGAAAATCTTTTTCACCAAAGTAAGCCCGGTCCGCCCTCACAAGATTAAGGAGTTTCATCACAACACTCAGTACACCTCGAAAATGCCCGGGACGAGAAGATCCGCAAAGGATCTGACTGAATTCTGACTCATCGACAAAATATCGATAGGAGTCCGGATAGAGCTCTTGATACTCAGGACTGAGCAGATAGTCTGCTCCAACGGAACGAAGTTTTTCTTCGTCTTCTGCCATGGTCCGTGGATAGTTCTTCAGATCATTCGGATCATTAAACTGGGTGGGATTAACAAAGATACTCACGACCGTAAGATCGTTTTCGGCTTTGCTTTTTTTCACTAACGCAAGGTGCCCTGCGTGCAAAGCACCCATAGTCGGAACAAATCCGATCGTTTTTTTTGAACTAAGCTCGAGATCCCGAGCGGATCTCCACGCAGAGAGGCTTGTGACTACTTTCACGCATAGCTCTCTTTCGCAGTTGGAAACGCTCCCGATTTGGTTTCTTGGTCAAAACGGTTCACCGCTTCTTCCACCTGAGCGGCCCCCTGCATATACTTCTTCAAAAATTTCGGCGAAAATTCGAGATTAAAACCAAGTAGATCGTGAAGAACTAAAACTTGCCCATCGACCGCAGCTCCTGCACCAATTCCAATAGTCGGAATTTTTAGACTTTGTGTAATCCTCTCTGCGAGAGTACTGGGTACACACTCCATCACAATAGAAAAGCAACCTAGCTCTTCAAGCTTGAGAGCCTGTTGCACAAGATCCTCGGCCGCGTCTCTTTCACGACCCTGTACTTTAAAACCGCCCAAAGCATGAATGGATTGCGGTGTGAGCCCAATATGTCCCATGACCGGAATTCCTGATCCTACAAGCTGTGAGACTACCTCTTCATGGCCCCATACACCTTCGAGTTTTACTGCATGAGCCCCTGCTTTCATAAGAGCTCCCGCGCACTCGAGCGCCGGCACTACACCTTTTCTATAAGATAGAAATGGCATGTCTCCGACGATGTATTTATTCTTACTCCCGCGAGCGACTGCTTCAGTATGCAGGACCATCATCTCAGGAGTCGCTCCCAAGGTTGAACTATGGCCATGAATCACCATCGCAAGGCTATCGCCAACCAGCAAACAATCCACTGACGTACGATCAAGCATCTTAGCACTCACGGCGTCATAGCAAGTTACCATTGAGATCTTATTATTTTCAGTTTTGCGTTTCTTAAAATCAAAGACACTCATCATAAAACAGTCCTTTCATTTGTGACTGGTAAGAATGTTTCCATAAACACACGGAATATTGCTTCATACTGATCGCCCCGAAGAGCACTCAGATCTCGATCTAACGTGACGTAATCTTTACGAGGAATTGGGCCCGTTAAGGCAGTCTTGTAGTCAGCATGAACATTTGCAGTAACTCTTTCGAGATAAGGAAGCGCTGCTGCTGCCGGTATGCCTAATCGTTTTTCGAGGTCAGAAAAAAGTTTTTGCCAAAGAAGAACCGTGAAGTTTCCACCCAAAACGCAAAGTGCGTGATAGAAAGCTTTCTCTCTTCCGGCGATGGTATAGTGGGGATTTTTGAGTGTAGGAAAAACATCCTTAAACTGAATCGCGGACTCTTCACAGACAAAGCTCACGCGTTCATACATCTCGAGTGAATAGAGTTCTTTGCCAAAACTCATTAGAGGATGAAATCCCGGAAGCAAAGGAGACTCTAAGCTTCCAGAGCAATGAATAATTTTTTGATTGGGGTTTAAGCTCGAAATCGATTGTCGCTGTTCGAGGTAACGAACGACCCACGGTTCGATTGCAGCATCTTGAATCAGAACAAGTATAGCGTCCGCCCGAGAAAGAACCTCATGAGGCTTATGGCCTTCTTGCTGCTCGATTCGGCGCGACCACTGAACGACCTGAAGTCCAAGACGCGTGAAATACTCTTTAAAATGTGTTGCTAGTCGCCCGTCTCCCACGAGACCATAGGTCGGCTGCACAAAATCTAAATTTTTCATAGTTGCCGGTACCTGCCAGTTGCCTGATCAAGTCCTCTTTCAAAGACTAGCTAAAACGTACCGACAGGGATTGTCAATGAGAACCATTCAGAAGACAGGCGAGCGGTCAGGCGCAGTATTTACCGACGAGGCTCAAAAGATCATCAATCTGTAATGGCTTTTTTAGAAATTCATTTGCGGTCGCAGGCCGAGTCATACCCGTTGCAGCTG
>DBAE01000257.1:0-12583 GCA_002291495.1 Bacteriovoracaceae bacterium UBA1018
CATCTCAACATCGTAAACAATGGGCTTACGACCGTGCTTACGATCAATGAAGTCATCAACCATTCCGGATCCGAGAGGACCTGGACGGTAAAGAGCGTTGATAGCAGTAATATCTTCAAGCGAGTTCGGTTGAATTCTGGAACAAAGGTCTTTCATTCCAGAACTTTCAACTTGAAATACTCCGTCNNGATCAGCGCAAATACTTTTGGGTCTGAGTAATTCATTCGCTCTAGATCAAATTCAGCCTCAGGAGATCCAGGTTTAGCGCTCTTTTTGAGAAGCTTGATCGCATAATCGATCACAGTCAGAGTCTTTAAGCCCAAGAAGTCAAACTTAACGAGACCGATTTTTTCAGCAGAATCTTTATCAAACTGAGTGACCACATCGCCGTCTTTACCTACAAATAATGGGCAGTAGGTCACTACTGGCTCTTCAGTAATAATGACACCCGCAGCATGAATGCCGGCATTGCGATAGAGCCCTTCAAGAGCCAAAGCGTAGTCGATAATTTTTGCAGTTTTTGAATCTTGCTCGATTCGTTCTCTCAGTCTAGGTTCTTTTTGGATCGCATCTGAGATCGTGATGTTGAGCTCGTCTGGCAATAACTTATTGAGTTGATCGGTATCGGCAAAAGGAAGACCGAGCACGCGACCCACATCTTTTAAAACCGCGCGAGCCTGAAGTTTTCCGTAAGTGATAATCTGACAGACGTTATCTTTTCCGTACTTATTGGATACATAATCGATGACATCACCACGGCGATCTTGGCAAAAGTCGACGTCAAAGTCTGGCATGCTAATACGTTCTGGATTAATAAATCGCTCAAAAAGTAGTTTGAACTGGATCGGATCAATATCCGTAATCTTCAAAGAGTAGGCAACAAGCGATCCAGCGCCTGATCCCCGGCCTGGACCTACGGGTATTCCATTCCGTTTAGCCCATTTAATAAAGTCAGCAACGATCAAGAAGTAGCCTGAAAAGCCCGTCTTGACGATCATCTCAATTTCGCTATTGAGTCGCTCAATATATTCTTTTTCTAATTCGGCCCAGTCTGCTTGAGCTCTCTTTTGAATAAATGCGTGTTCTTCAAAACGCTCCTGCAGTCCTTTACGCGACTCATCTCTGAAAAACTGAACTGCATCAAACTCGTCTGTTTTGGATACACCTTCGGGTCTAAAGTTTGGAAGATGATAGATGGGTCGACCTTTTTCATCTTTAAACTTAAATTCGAGATTACACTCATCTGCAATCTTCTGAGTATTTTCGCAAGCTCCAGGGAAACGCTCGAAGCGTTCGTACATCAGAGCAGGAGGTTTCAAATAAAACTCGGCCGGAACTAAACTTTTTGGTCGATCGAAGTCGAGGTTTCTACCGCTCTCAATGCATTGAAGAATTTCATGTGCTTCAGCGTCTTTTGCGTCGAGGTAATGGCAATCCGAAGTGGCGACGCACTCGATTCCATACTTTTGACCCCAACTGTAGAGCACTTCATTGACGTGGACCTGTTCAGGGATTCCCGAATCCAATAGTTCTAAGTAGAAGTCTTTCCCGAAACGATTTTTTAACCAATTCATCGTATCGAGCGCATCGTCTTCTTCGTTCATCAAAATCTTGTAAGGGATCTCTCCTTTGAGGGAACCCGAAAGACAGATGAGTCCGTCGCCGTACTGATTGAGAAGTTGTCGGTCCACTAATGCGCGTGGGCCAGCGGGCTGACCCTTTTGTGGAGGGGGTGCCTGGATATAGGCCTGAGTGACCATCTTACAAAGGTTCTGATACCCAGCAAGATCCTTACACAATAAAACGAGTTGGTGAAATCTGGGACGAAACGCTTGGCTGCTCTTCTCCGAACCAATCGGACCACCTGACGGCAGGTGGTTTGGAGTACACAAGATCTCACATCCAACGATCGGCTTAACTTTGGCTTTTTTTGCGATGTTATAAAAATCAATCGCACCAAATAGGTTATTCGTGTCCGTGATGGCGACGGCACTCATGCCGTATTGGGACACTCTCTCAAAGAGTGAATCAACATGGATCGCGCCCTGAAGTAGACTGTATTGAGTGTGGACATGCAGGTGCACAAACGGCTTAGAAGCGTCACTGGCCTGCGAAGTAATAGTGTTGGAAACATCACTCATAAGCTAAGAAAACCCACATGGAACACTAGCCTGGAACACCTTGTGAAAGCAAACCCCTCGGAGGTTTTATGTTCACGATATTTGTTGCAAGCGTCTTAGTAGTTGCACTCTTTCTAGTATTAGCTGTGAAGTATATTTTAGGCCGTAACGCAAGGCGTCCGACATTGCCAGATGTGCCCCCTGAAAACGTCCTTCACGCCAATCAACCCTCACCCAAAGATACCGACCAAGAAAGGATCCGACGACGAGCGGTATAATTATTCTCTCTTTGTAGTCCCGTGTGTTCCGCTTATTCCCACTCAATCGTGGCTGGCGGCTTGGAGGAAATATCATAAACCACCCGACTCACTCCTCTTACTTCGTTGCAAATCTTTGAAGAGACGCGCGCTAAAAACGCATGATCAAATGCATACCAGTCTGCTGTCATCCCGTCTGAAGATGTCACTGCTCTTAATGCAACCACGTGATCATGGGTCCGTCCATCGCCTTGCACACCCACCGTTCTTATCGGCAAAAAGATTGCCATCGCTTGCCAAATTTTATCGTAGAGCCCGGCATCGCGAATGGCGTTAATAAAAATCTCATCCACCTCACGAAGTACGTCGAGATTACTCTTTGTAATCTCACCGATCACTCGGACCGCAAGCCCTGGACCCGGAAAAGGATGCCGTTTCAAAAAGTCTTCAGGCACTCCCATCTGTTTCCCTAGTGCACGAACCTCGTCCTTAAAAAGCGCTCTGAGTGGTTCTATGAGTTGGAAGCGTAAATCTTTCGGAAGACCACCAACGTTGTGATGAGACTTGATCTTGGCAGAATGTTTTCTGCCTGTCCCAGAACCCGCGCTCATGTCGCCAGGGGCAGGACTTGATTCAATGACATCAGGATAAAGAGTTCCTTGCACAAGAAACTCAGGAAGATGTCCAATCTGCTTGGAGATCTTCTGGGCTTCTTCTTCAAAAATAGCGATAAACTCAGCTCCAATGATCTTACGCTTGGCTTCCGGATCAGATACTCCGGCGAGCTTTCCTAAAAATCTCGCTTCAGCATCCACACAAGTCACCGGCAGGTGAAGCTGATCTTTAAAAAGTTTCATCACGCGCTCTTGCTCTTTAAATCGCATGAGTCCAGTATCGACAAATACGCAGTGCAAACGATCACCAATTGCTCGATGAACAAGAGTCGCAGCAACGGTCGAGTCCACTCCACCCGAGAGAGCACAGAGCACATGAGCACTTGGGCCCACTCGCTCACGGATACTTTTGATCTGCTCTTCCATGACTGATTGCATGCTCCAATCAGCCGCAATCCCGGATAGGTCCACCAGGAAGCGTCGTAATATTTCTGCGCCATTTTCTGTGTGAGTAACTTCGGGATGAAACTGCAGAGCAAAGATCTTTGCTTCCGGATTTTCCATCGCGGCAAATGATCCAGAATCACTCCTTGCAACTAAACGAAAGCCGGGCGGAACTTTTTTGGTTTCGTCTCCGTGACTCATCCATGCTTGGAAGCTCGAAGCAAACTGATCAGAGGCAAAAAGTTTTGAGCTTGGCTCTGGATGTACAATCATCCGCCCGTACTCACGAACAGTCGCTTTTTCGACTTCGCCTCCAAGGTCTTTAGCTAAGAGTTGCATGCCGTAGCAGATTCCAAGAAGCGGCAATTTTTGACTCTTCTGATAATCCAGTAATCCCTGCGGTAATCCTGGTGCACCCTCATCATAGACTGACGATGGGCCCCCCGAAAGGATCAAAGCCTTGGGATTAAGCTCCTGAATACGACTCAGTGATGCATCTCCCGGAAGAATAAAGGAATAGATCCCCATCTCTCGAATTCGTCGCGCGATCAACTGTGTATATTGTGAGCCGTAATCTAAAATAAGAACCGGAGAAACGTGCTGCATAGTCAGTTCCTTGCTAATAAATTGTATCTATTTAAGAATTAAGTCTGTAATTAGGTGCCTCTTTAGTAACAACCACATCGTGCGGGTGACTCTCAGCAAGTCCGCTATTCGTGATGCGAATAAAACGTGCAGTCTTTTGTAAAGCTACGAGATCCTTAGCTCCGCAATAACCCATCCCAGCTCNNCTCTTAATCCCCCTAAGAGTTGGTGCACATTAAACGACAAGCTGCCGCGATAAGGTACGCGCCCTTCGATGCCTTCTGGGACAAGCTTACCCACTTCATCCACATCGTTTTGGAAGTAGCGATCTTTTGAGCCTTGGGATTGAGACATTGCCCCCAAACTCCCCATACCTCGGTACGTCTTATAAGAACGCCCCTGATATAAGATCGTCTCACCCGGAGCTTCGTCGGTACCCGCAAACAAGGATCCGATCATAACTGCGCTAGCACCAGCAGCCAGCGCCTTGGTGATATCACCACTAAATTTAATGCCGCCATCTGAGATCACAGGGATCCCTCTTTCGCGTCCGGCTCTGACGGCATCAGAAACTGCAAAAAGTTGTGGAACACCAATTCCGGCAACAACTCGTGTTGTGCAAATGGAACCAGGTCCGATCCCCACTTTGACAGCATCTGCTCCTGCATCGATCAATGCCAACGTACCTTCGTAGGTAGCGACATTTCCACCAACGACATCGATCTTCGTTCCAAACCGTTTTTTAAGAGCACTGACCGCATTGAGCACTCCTTTTGAGTGTCCGTGGGCGCTATCCACAAACAACACGTCAACACCAGCTTCAACCAGGGAGTCGGCACGCGCCATACTCTCCGCACCCACGCCCACTGCGGCTCCGACAACAAGACGTCCATACTGATCTTTATTTGCGTTTGGAAAAGCCTTTTGCTTTTGAATGTCTTTGATCGTGATCAAACCTTTCAAAAATCCGTCTTTATCGACTACCGGAAGTTTTTCGATTCGATTTTGTCTTAAGATCTGCCTCGCCTGATCTAGGGTTGTTCCTTCGGGAACGGTCACGAGTGGCTGTTTGGTCATTCGAGATTCGACGGTCTGGGAGAGATCATCTTCAAAACGAAGATCACGGTTAGTCAATATCCCTACTAGCTTATGGCCACCTGGAGTCTTCACGGTGACAGGTACTCCAGAAATTTTATAAGTTCTCATCAACTCATGCGCTTGAGCAATCTTTGCATTTGGATCAATCGTGATTGGATCCAAGATCATTCCCCATTCACTCTTTTTCACCTTCTCAACTTCAAAACTTTGATCTTTGACTGAGAGATTTTTATGAATGACTCCAAGTCCACCTTCTTGAGCGAGGACAATAGCGGTTTTACTTTCGGTCACTGTATCCATCGCCGATGAAATCAACGGGATTTTGAGCCTAATCCGCTTGGTGAGCGCTGTCTCTAAGGTCACTTCAGAAGGAAGAACTTCCGAGTAAGCCGGGAGCAATAGAACGTCGTCAAAAGTAAGAGCTTCTTGAATGATGGGTAAGTTTTGTGAACTCATATTTTGCACCTTCCTCTATTCGTCCTAATATTCGTCAGATAATTCATCACCGATATCTTTTTCGAGATCTGTATTATCAGCGCCCAATCTTTGAGGTCCTTGAACAAACCGACGATACTCTCTCGAGTCACCGACATAATTTTCTGCGCTTTGTTTTAGAAACGCGATTTCTTCTGGTTTTAAAGGTCTTACGACTTTGGCCGGCGATCCTAAGATCAAACTTCCTGGAGGAACCTGCGTTCCTTTGGTGATCAGGGCCCCTGCTCCGATAATACAATCGTCTCCAATGACAGCATCATCCAAGACGATGGCACCCATACCTACTAAGATACGATTACCAAGAGTGCAGCCATGTAGCGTAACACGATGACCAATCGTAACTTCGTCACCAATTTTAAGCGGGCTCTTTTTGCGAGTCACATGGAGCATGGAATGATCTTGAACATTGGTCCGTTCACCAATCGTAATCCAATTGACATCCCCACGAACGACCACTTGAAACCATATGCTCGAAGACGCTCCGACCTTTACTTCCCCGATCACGTCCGCAGAAGGCGCAACAAAAGCCGTTTCATGAATATCCGGCCAGTGTCCATGATGCGGAATGATCATGAGACGACCTCCGATTCGATGACGGGTTGAGCACCCTGCATGAGATGAGTCGTCAGGCCCTCAGCCATTTCTGGCTCAATCACAAGCTCACCTTGCAGAGATAGGCGAGATGCATCTACAATCTTTGCGGTCAAAAAGCGGCCAATGAGACTTCTTTTGGAATCAGCTACAAAATTGACAATACGGCTACAGCTCGTTCGGCCTGTCCAAACTTTCTTTGTCTCTCGTTGTGCATGATCCGGAATGAGGTTCTGATTTTTCGCTTCACCCTCGACCAAGATCTCCATGGTTTTACCCACACACTCGGCAAAACGGCGTCCCGAGATCTCAAGTTGATGCTGAAGAAGTCGATTGAGTCTCTCGTTCTTAACCTGATCAGGCACATCATCTGGAAGTTTCGACGCGCGTGTGCCAGGTCGTGGAGAGTAAGCAAAAGCAAAGACATTGTCGTACCGGATACGATCCAAGAGTCTCAATGTTTCTTGAAAATCTTCTTCAGTCTCAGTCGGAAATCCGACGATGAGATCAGTCGTTATTCCAACATCTGGACAAAGTTCACGCAAACGATCCATCTGCGCAATGTAGTTTTCGATCTGATGGTGACGTCCCATCTTTTGCAAAACTCGGTTCGATCCACTTTGCACCGGCAAGTGTAGATGAGAAGCAAGTTTTGCCACACCTCCCTTTTCAGGTGGTGCGTAACACTCGATGAGTTCGTCACTGAAATCGAGAGGATGGCTCGAAGTAAATCGAATACGCTTGAGCTGTGCACATCGTGGGTCTTGATCAATCGCACGCAATAATTGCGGAAAATTTTCTTCACCGGCCCGAGGCCCTACTTTTCCAATCACGTTATTGAGCTCTTGCGGTTCACGTTTTTTTAGGTTCGCATTGCCTTTGCCAAACGAATTTACATTTTGACCTAAGAGTGTGATCTCGCGAACTCCTGTTGCTACTAATCGAGCGACGTCGTTCAAAACTTCATCAATGGTACGTGACTTTTCGCGTCCTCGGGTGAAAGGCACAATGCAGTAGGTACAAAACTTATCGCAACCTTTCATGATATTGACGAAGGCTTGGGCTTTGTATCCATAAACTTTGGTTTCAGTAGAATAGTCTCTGGACTTATCGAAATCGGCGTACACGACATGTTTGCCGCCATTACGCACTTGATGAATAATTTCGGGTAAGTGATCGATCGTATCCGTACCAAAGACAAAGTCTAAATAAGGAGCTTGCTCAAAGAGTTTTTCTTTCTCAAGCTGACCTACGCAACCACCAATTCCGATAATCGGTTTTTTCCCAGAGTTATGGATCGGAACACCGTGCTCATCTCTTTTTACTTTTTGAAATTGTCCTAGCGTCGAGATCGCCTTATGAACTGCTTTTTCTCGAACGGTGCAGCCATTGAGGATAATGACTTCAGCCTCGTCGGCGATTTCTGTGGAAGACATCCCTTGCTCGGCCAAAAGCGCTGACATCCGTTCGGAGTCGGCGACGTTCATCTGGCAACCAAAGGTCTTGATGAAAAATTTCTTATTGAGATGGCTAACCTGTGAGGTTTTTTCTCCAGGAGCTTCCTGAAGGTGGGAGTCATTAGGCACTTGCTGCATCTCAGCCTATTACCTCAAAACTGGAGTTTCGACCACCCCCATTTCGAGGCTATTTAAGGGCTTAAAATCCTTAGATTTATCGAACTTCGCGTAGGCGACTTTGAGCCAAAGAGATGAGCTTGGCTGGATCGATCCCGTCGGCCGGAGCAGTGACGATACCAAACTTGAGAGGCGTGGCGGCTGCCGTCTGCATTCGGGCCAAAAGTTTGGGAGCATCTTCAGGCTTACAGTCTTCGAGGATCAAAACAATCTGATCCTGCGGTCTCTCTCGAGTAGCAGGCAAAGCATAAACTGCATCCGAAGCTCGAAAAAGCCGTGCTTTGAGATCTGACCTAAACTCTTCGAGCTTTCGCGATTGAGGCACATCAATCAGAGCCATAGCTATGGATCCAAGAGATCCTAACTCCGGTGTAATCGAATCGGTCCGAGCAGCAAGCACAGTACAAAGTGCTTCCTCAGACGAAAGTAGCGGCAGTCGTAAGCCGAGCTTTACTTTCCGCTGATCTTGTTCGGCCTGAAAACTTCCATGATGGAGTTTCAAAATTTCGTGGATGAGTAAAAATTCACTCCCAAGTCCCTCATCNNAGATTGAAGTGTGGCGGAAAAGGCCGACGACGGAGAAGCCACGCCTCCTTCAAAACCCGTGAGTGCTTGCTTCCAAGAATTCTCCCATAGCTTTTCGGCACCGGCTTGCAACTCAAATCGAAATTCGATGCCTGAGTTAGAAATTTCATACTCTAACACCGAACCTCGCGCAGCTCTCGGCACAATACTCTGCAAACTCAAATCAATGGCTCTTCCAAGTTTTTGCGGATCAGCAAGTACGGGTTGAGCCGGATCTTTTTTGCGAGAACCCGTGGAGCCCGTCTTTTTAATACTAACACCCGACTCTTCTAACCAAAATTTTTGACTCTGAACCCGTCCTTCAGTCATCCGCTCAAGATCCACTTCGCGCAACCGAGCGTGAAACATTCCACTTTCGATCGACGCAAGATCTAGAAGAGAGGAAAGAGTTTGCTGAAGTCTCATTGCATTTCTACGCGCCATCGAAACTAATTCTTCAGGAGGAAGTCCGGTGCTGCCGTCATGCAAACCAGCTAGAGCATTCAAAATACCCATCAAAGGCGTGCGCAATTCGTGGGAAATCATCGACAATAGATTGGACTGAAATGCCCGAAATAAAGTCTCATCTTGGGGCATAAGAGTTTTTGGCGGATGATAGCCAACTGTGAGCATTTCTCCGAGATCTGAAAGATCTTCAAAGGGATGAGATTGAGCAGACGCAGTTGCGCCTAAGTCAGGCCCTTCGGTCCGACTCTTTGCCAGGGAGCTTTTCGTACGCGAGCTTTTTTTCTCTCGCTTATTGGTCTTCCCCGCCGAACTCTTTGAGATCGGAGGTGTCTTGGATTTCGATTTTGACAAGCCAGCCTTCTTCAAGTGGATCCTCTGAAACGACGTTTGAGTCTTCTTTTGCGGCCTCGTTCACTTCAGAGATTACTCCAGCGGCCGGCGCGATNNTCAAATTTTCCTAAGTTTCCGTCTAGGGTCACGACAACTTCACTTTTATCGAAGTCATCACCTTCTTCGGGAAAATCGATCGAATCGATCTCTCCAAGCTCCTCGATTGCTGTGATAGTCATCCCAAGAGTCACAATGTTCCCTTTGCGATGAAACCACATCTTTCCGTCGCCAAATTCGCCACTTTTCGGAACTTTATCTTTTAATACGACTTCACTCATAAGGTTCTTTTTCTCTCGTAAAAGTTTTTCCTATCGTGCCAAACTTTCTTCAGCCCTGCTAGGTAAAAACATTTTTCGATACGAATGTGAAGCGTTCGGCCGTTATGGAGAATGACAACTTGCAGCTTATTTGAAGAGATTGAATTGAGTTGTAGAGTAAGGTTTGTGAACAGAATCGTGAACAAAGGGACAGCATCCCTGCTTATCCCCATCTTTCTTCCTTGATCATAAAAACATTCCGTTGCGTAGAAAACGCATCGAACGCAGAAAGAGGAGATAATTCGATAAGCTGAATAAGACCCCCCACACACTGTGCTCGCTTTCGCGATATGAACTGTCCGCCTCCTGTAAGCTCCCCCAAGCTGTTCAGGAATCGAAGCGTCGCTAAGCCCCCATAGCGACCCACGCGAGCGTATGAGCAATTCGTATGCCAGCGATCAGCTACCTCTATAATCGTGCATCACGCACGATTTTCAAAATGCACGATTTTCGCTGCGGCGTTCTTTATATGGGTGCAGGTCGTTAGCTTCATGCATCAAGTCTTTGGGAAAACAGGGCTTTTGTTTATCAGTTTCAGGCAGCGACATCTTATGTGTATCCCACTTAGAAGCCCTATTTATTTCAACAGCAGACCTCCCGGCCCCAAACTGTGTGCTCTCTGTCATTTTTCCTCACTTCTCCTCGTGACGCCCCAGGGTCACGAGCGACACACTCAATATTTATCTAAAAATACCCGATTAGTTGACTAAGGATCCTAGAACCGTCAAACTATACTATAGTTGTCAGGTATAGGATATCCTGAGCAACTTGGGGAAACGTTTTAGTTTTTGGGGGACAGATGAATATTTTATCAACCAACCTATCTCGACTTGCGCGCACCGGAGCCACCTATTTTGCGATGGCTTTGACGGGCGCATTTTTCCTCAACGTTGGGACGATGCATGCGTCTCGTGCTGACTTTACCTCAGATGTGAATTGTAAACTTGCCTACAACGACTACTTCTTTGGAAATGTCCCATCTAACAACACTGAATATTTTTGCAAAAATAGACTCGATCGCAAAGGAGTCAACTGTTACTGCAAAGGCCCGATTAAAACGAAATCGATCAGCATCACAAGTCCAAGCGGCGGTAGCTTTACTTGCCCACTCGTCATGCCTGCAGCCTCTAAACCTGCTCAATACAAATTTCTTGATGAAGTTCGCGGCGCGCGCCTCACGGTCAACTGCGCCAATGGTATCGTAAAAAACGGCAGCGCCTGCCAATGTGCTGCTGAGAAAGTTGCAAAAAAAACGAAGCCAACGTCGAAACAAGAAGAAGTCGAGTTGACCGCTGAGTCCCTTGGCGGTGGGAAGAAAAAGAAATCAGGAGATACAACCACCTCTCTTGACCAGAAGGATGCGTCTGCCAATAAAAACACGAGCGGAAATCTCGCTGCTGGCGGTGGTGGTGCTCCAGTTAACGGCGCCGCTCACTACGATGCCGGTTCAGGACTCACAACAGTAAGCGACTCGACATCCAAACAAAGTTTTTACGATAACAACAAAGACGGAAAATTTGATCCAAACTCAGATCGACTCGCAAAAAGCGAGACTTATGATTCCAATCATCGCGTCACTTCACGTACCGAAATCGGTAACGACGGAATTAAGACCGATACTTCATATACCTATATTGGCACTGAGAAACGAGAAAACATCCAAAGATATAGTGGAAATACCCCACTGGATAGTGCCACGAATGTCTACGACCTAAAAAGCAACTCTCTAAGTTACACGGAACGCTTTGACAACGGAAAGACTGTCCGTACTTATACTGACTCCAGTGGAAGACCTTACACTGTAAAATCCAACGGCAATAATTTCTATGAAGTCACTCGCAATGGCGAAACTTATCTAGAAAAAGGAGCTGACGGTCAGTGGCCAAATATCGAACCCAATGCAGATAAAGCCGGAAAAAATCCATATTCAGATATCTTTTCTGGAAAATCTAAAACGGTTCAAAATCAGAATCTAACTGATGAAGAAAAATACAATGCTCAAGAAAAGAACAAGATAAATGGTCAGTTTAAAGAAGCAAAACGTGCAAAAGCTAAAGAGCTCGCAGAAGCTCAAAAAGACGATCCTTGCGCAGCTTCCTATCTTCGAACTCAAGACAATAAAGAACTGTCCGGCCGCGATGTCAACAGTCAGTGCAAAACTACACACACTGTAGTGACTGGCGCTGAAAAAACTCATCAAGTCATGCAACAGTATGGCTCTACTGCTGTTCAAGCACTCGGGGCAGTCTCTCAGCAAACTGCAAGATCACGATCGGGTATGAATGCAGTGGTCGACGGAACCACAAGTATTCTTAAATCCACAGCAACTATTCAAAACACTCAAGCTGTCGTTAATACTGCTGCCGCCCTCACTCAGGGTCTTTCCGCAATTAAGCATCAAAAGAATATGAAAGCCCTAAAAGAGGGTGAAAAACGAAAAGACATTAACGCCATGGCGAACTCAACAGATGCGAGCCGCGCTGCTGAGATCTCCGATGCGATGGAACGCCAAGCCGCGCTCAAAGAACAATCAGCAATGCGAAATAAAGCTCTCGGCGGAGCTGCCATGTCGGCCCTTATAGCAGCAACTCAAAGATTCAGCGCGGCTCAGGCCAAAAAAGCCGCAGACGCAAACAAACGCTACTATGAAGGTCCAAAAGACGGCGCCGCTCTTGTCTTCAGTAATGGCGAAGACGATTCGGCTAATGCTCCTACTCAGCAACAAAACATTTCGGCAGGTGGAGATGGACAACAATTCCAAGCCACCGATGATGACACTGCTACCGACGATACGGGTGGATTAGCTCCAACCTTTAATACNNAGTTAATACTGATGCCCCAACTGGCGGCGGTCCAAGTGGCCCACTCGCTGGACCGATGGAACGCAAATCCGGTGGTGCTGGCGGTCCAGGTGGCGGTGGTCCAGGCGGAGGCGGCGGTGGTGTAAGCACTAGTGCTGCGACCGGTGGAGATCAAGAACCTACTGCTAAGTATGCCGACGCAAAG
>DBAE01000257.1:12601-13380 GCA_002291495.1 Bacteriovoracaceae bacterium UBA1018
TGCTGGCGCATACGATATGGCTGGCGGTGCACGCGGAGGCGCAGGAGGAAAAGGCGGAAGCGAAAACGGGCCAGATCTCAGTGGCCTCCTCGCTCAGTTCTTACCGAAAGCTGAAGAAGAAGCTCCAGCTCATCAAGGAATTTTAGAATACGGAGCACGCGGTCCAGCAGGCGCAGGAGATGATTCCAATTCATTCTTAGATAAGAATGCAAATCTCTTTAAGCGCATCACTGAGACTTACCGTGAAAAAACTCAACGAGGCAAAGTTGGAATTTAGTTTATAGATTTTGATCAGGTGTTCCGGGGGGAACCACAATGGGTCGGGTTACACGATTAGGGCTTAAACTACAGCCAAAGAAACAGCTGCATAAGCTATTGCGATTGTCGTGCGTAAGCGTACTGGCAATCACACTTGCCTTACCACAAGCACGCGCGGAGAATCTTGGCGACCTGCAAGCTCAGATCAATAGTACCTGTCCTGTTCAATCCTCGAGTGGAAGCGAAAAAGAAGGAACCGTTGCTCAAAGCAAAGGTTTTCACTGCACGCAAGCGCGAGATAACCTTTCCACTGTAAAGCACAATAAGCCCACAACAGTCGTATGGGGCGCAGTCTTCGCAGTCTGTGCTACGGCCTGTATATTTGAGTATCTCGGCGCTGGCGCAGCTTGCACCGCAGGTAGTTTAGGTGCAGCCGCGTACGATATCGCACAATCTCGGAAATTATCGATTGATACCTTGCTTAACATCGGCATGAGCGTCAAGACAGCCGTTCCAGAAGT
>DBAE01000257.1:13432-15711 GCA_002291495.1 Bacteriovoracaceae bacterium UBA1018
TGAAAAATCTTCAGGATCAGCCTGTATGGGCATGGTCACAGCGGGACTTTCATTTGGAAGTAAACTCGCCAACGTTATCAAAAATAAGCAAGACGCTAAGAAAGCTCTCGCTAATGCCAGAAAACACGAGTCAGACAAGCCCGGAATTATTCCAACTGCACCCCTCTCTGATGCTGAGTCAGCTAACACCTCAGCTCAGGCACCAAAANNCTATCTGCATCTTCAGGAAATTCGAACTCCGGAATGGGCGCTGGTTGTGATGCCAACAAGATCGGTGGCCTCACTGCACATGTTTCATGTGCACTCGCCGGCAACTCTGGACTTCCAGGATTTGTGAGTAGCCCATCTTTCATTCAAGAAGCGCAACGACTCGGTGGAAATAATCTCGAAGACACTGTCGATAATAGTGAGAGCGTCAGCCAAGGACTTTCAGGCGCATTAGGTGGTGTGATGCCAGCAAATGTTGCCCAAGCAGTGGCAGGATACTTCGACAAACTGGACCAAGCTGCAGGCAATTACAGTGTAGCAGGAGCGACCTACTCTCAAGGAGGCGGCGCCCCAACTACGGGTGGCGCGAGTGAAGATGCAGACATGAACGCCATGATGCAAAACTTAATGCAGCAACTCGCTCCAAAAGAAGAAGGTGCTTCTAGCGAAGCACNNAGCGTACGCGATCAAAAACCGCGGACCAGCTTCTTTAGCTGAAGATCGCAAACTCAGCATTTTTGATCGGGTTGCTTATCGTTATTTATATCTTTCACACATCGGTCGCACTGCTCAGTTGCCAGCCGCACAAGACTTAAAATCAGGAGTATCCAGATGAGAAACGAAGCAAAGAGCACCTTAGCTCGAATCATTATCCTAACTCAAATCTTTAGTACCTCGACTTTTGCTGGAACTCCTACAGCCGAGGGATACGATAATTCGTCCAATCAACCCAAAACTTCGAATTATGTATCGACGACTCCGACACCTACTCCTCTTCCAAGTCCGAGCCCTTCACCTGATNNCTCTCGGATCTGACTGACTGCAGTGGAATTTGTAAAAAATATCTCGTACACGACGGCAAAAAACCAAAGACCTATTCGGTAGCGTCTCTGAGTCTCAAGGGCACCTGGTCTGAAGAAGATGACAAGTGGTGTGCAAATCACGGTAAACCGACTGACTCGCAAAAATTTCCGTACGTCTACAACCCTGTGACGGACAAATGTAAATTCCCGATGCTCGCGGGAGATAAAGATTGTGCGGAAGTCACTCGCAAATACGAGCATTGTACTTGGAAAACCTCGAATGTCGGAGCTCACTGCCAAGCATGGGCAAGCGCACAAAACGCCGCCTCATGGAATGCCCGAATCATGGCTTTAGACTTTATGGCTTCGCTTGCCTGTTCTGGAGTCTGTGCAAGTCCAATCGCGCCAACAGTCAACTCGTGTACCCTTGCCGGAATGAAAGCAGCTGAAACTGAAATCACTGCTAAGTCTTTGCTCAAAAAACAAACCGAGGGAATGCTAAGCAACTTTGCTCCGCTCAAAGGGATAGTCGATACACGCAAAGACGGATTTAACGAAAAAACCATGGTCGAGCTATCTGGAAAAACATTTAAAGGTTCATGCATAGCTGTGAACGGTTTTGCCATCCTATCGGTCAAGCGTGGCTTCGGAGTAAAAAAAGCTAAGAACACGGCAAAAGCATCCTGTAACGAAGTCAAACGTCTTTGGTCACAACGTAACGGCGTTGAGTTAGGTGGCGATACCGGTGGTGCACCATCATTGGCTACGGTACGTGGCGGTGGCTCAAGCGCGAGCGGTGGTCGAACAGGCGGGATTGCAGCTGAAGGAAATTCTGGTCCTCGCAATGAATTTGGAGATGCTCTGGATAATGCAGTTCAGGCCGGTGCATTGGATGCAGGCTTACTCAATGATTCAGGTCTCGCCAACGAACTTATGGATAAAACAGCTGGCCTCGACGTTGAAGCGATGATGGACGCAGTTGAAAACGGAGACCCAGGAGCAGCACTTGGTGGTGCGATGGCAAGCGCAGGTTTAGGCCCAATCGGTGAACAGATGGCAGCCATAGCGGGTGAGGCATCTCAAGACGCACAATCCGAAGGCTACGGTGTTTCCGGCACGAGCTACGCAAGCTCTGGTGGTGGAGGTGGCGCAGGTGGCGGAGGCAAAGGCTCTGAAATGGACTTGGGTGCACTCTTTGGTAATCTCGCTGGAAACGGCGCGGGAGGCGCACCAGTAAGCGCAACTGGCGAAGCAGCATTTGGAAATCGC
>DBAE01000109.1:0-2014 GCA_002291495.1 Bacteriovoracaceae bacterium UBA1018
CCTCGCAAAATGCTTCGGATCTGCTCAGATTTAAAACCAAAACTTACCGGTAATCATCGGGCTGAAAGTCGTGATGACTTCATTCACAGGCTCGGTCAACATCCAGCTGAGATCGACGCCGACGCTCACACCCGGGACAGTGGTCGAAAGAAGGTAGTCGTAAGTAATTTTAGCGCCATAGGCAAAGCTATTGGAGCTGTCGACGGCTGGATTGCTAAACTTTCCAGAGCCGAGAATGACTCCTAAATGAAGTCCGGGAAGCGTGTCTGTGAAGCGAAAAAGACCTTCTGCACCGACGAAAAACGATGAAATATCATGGTCATGGTTAGCACTTCTCAAGAAGGCTCCTACTCCAAAATTGGTGTGGAAGAAGTAGCCCGCATTTAATCCAAATCCGATTCCGGTCCCGATATTCTTGTTAGCGCTTGAAACTCCTAGGAGTCCGCCCACAAAACCATCTGCTCTCACGTTTTCTGCTCGTGCATCGGATCCAATTGATCCACATACACTCAAGGCTAGGAGCCAAATTCCCAAAAATTTCGTTTTTCTCATATTTGTACCTTTCAAACCGTTAAAAGTTCTCGTACGCGTCTGTTTGAAGAAATAGATCGCCCGCTAAAAAAGCGAAATTTTGTGTGCAAACCGTGAACCAGCCTGCTAGAAGGCAAGAAGCAATAGATTTTGGTACTAATCCCTTGACCACAGCTTCTGGGTCGTCTATTTTCGTGCTCCTTGCGCCCATTCGGCAGGAGTACGTGTATGGCCCGATTAAGGCCTGTCACGGGGATTTGTCCTTATTTACGGACTCGAATCATTTGTGTTTTGGACTGTGATTCGGTGAGCAAATAAGGATAAAGGCAGACATTGCTAGGGGAAAACAAGATTTTAAGCTAAACGCTTTTTAAGAAGCGAATAGATATTAATTAGGAAGAATTAGAAAGTTAGACGAAAGGAAAGTAGTAATGCCCACGATTAATCAGCTCATTCGCAGGGGCCGTGCAAACAAGCTTTGGAAAACTAAGTCTCCAGCGCTTGAAAGTTGCCCACAACGCCGAGGCGTTTGTACCCGCGTTTACACCACGACTCCTAAAAAACCGAATTCGGCTCTTCGTAAAGTTTGCCGCGTTCGTTTGACGAATGGCTTCGAAGTCACTTCCTACATTCCTGGAATTGGACATAACCTTCAAGAGCACTCGATCGTATTGATCCGTGGCGGAAGGGTGAAAGACTTGCCGGGCGTTCGTTACCACNNTAAACAAAGCCGTTCTAAATACGGTGCAAAACGTCCACAAGCTGGCGCAGCGGCAGCAGCAAAGTAATTGATTAGACGAGGTAAAAATGGGTCGTAAAAAGTTTGTTCGTAAGCGTGAAGTGATCCCAGATCCAAAATTCCACGATGTGGTGGTCGCTAAATTCATCTCCAGCCTTCTTCAAGAAGGAAAAAAGAGTACTGCTGAGCATATCCTCTACACATGTATGGATGTGATCCAAGAGCGTACTGGCGAAGATGGATTGAAGCTCTTCAAAAAAGGCTTAGAAAACGTAAAGCCAATCTTGGAAGTTAAATCCCGCCGCGTCGGTGGTGCAACTTATCAAGTACCAGTAGAAGTGAAACCAGCTCGTCGCCAATCCTTGGCTTCTCGTTGGTTGATCGAATCTGCTCGTGCACGTCCAGAACACTCCATGGCAGAGCGCCTTGCAGCAGAGCTGATTGAAGCTGCAAACGGCCGCGGTGGCGCTATGAAGAAGCGTGAAGACGTTCATAAAATGGCAGATGCAAATAAGGCTTTCGCTCATTACCGCTGGTAAGACCGAATAGTTTCTAAAAATTTAAAAAGGCCGAGCTCAGATTGAGTTCGGCCTTTTTGCTTTTGGGGCGCTTCGAATGCCTGTGCTTCACAAAATAACGGCGTTCTGACTTTCAATCAGCTCATTTCTCATTTACTAAGTAAGCATGGCTGACCAATCGCTCGAACTTACACGCAATATTGGCATCATGGCTCACATTGATGCT
>DBAE01000109.1:2068-3781 GCA_002291495.1 Bacteriovoracaceae bacterium UBA1018
CCAGGAGCAAGAGCGCGGCATCACAATTACCTCTGCAGCCACAACATGCTTTTGGAATAATCACCGAATCAATATTATCGATACTCCTGGCCACGTTGATTTTACGATCGAAGTAGAGCGTTCACTTCGCGTTCTGGATGGAGCAGTCGCGGTTTTCTCAGCGGTCGAAGGAGTTGAGCCTCAGTCAGAGACAGTATGGCGACAGGCCAATAAGTATCACGTGCCCCGAATGGCATTTGTGAACAAAATGGACCGCGTGNNGGGAACGCCTTCAAGCCAATCCTGTCATTTTGCAGTATCCGATCGGATCCGAAGATACATTCAAAGGGATCGTCGATTTGATCACAATGAAAGCTCTTATTTGGGAAGGTAACTCCACGGAGATTCCGACTATTGGAGAAGTTCCAACCGATATTTTAGAAGAAGTGCAAGAGTACCGAGAAAAGCTCATTGAAGCTGCGGCGGAGTGCGATGAGGTACTCACAGATCTTTACTTGAACGGCCAAGAAATTAGCGAAAAACAGCTCAAAGCCGCAATTCGTAAAGGCTGTTTGGCGATTAAGCTGATTCCGATGATTTGTGGATCTAGCTTTAAAAATAAAGGCGTTCAGCCTCTGTTGGATGCTATTGTGGATTATCTTCCATCGCCGATGGATGTGCCGCCTGTAGAGGGCAAAGATCCTCGCGATGAAGAAAAAACTTTAACGCGTAAGCCGAACGTCGAAGAGCCCTTTGCGGCACTAGCATTTAAACTGATGAATGACCCATTTGTCGGACAGCTCACATATTTCCGCGTCTATTCTGGCAAAGTCGAATCCGGCGCAATGGTTTATAATGCTGCGAAAGGTAAGCGTGAGCGTATCGGTCGTTTGCTACAGATGCATGCTAATAAACGCGAAGATATTACCGAAGTTCGCGCGGGTGAAATTGCTGCCGCCGTTGGATTAAGATTTACCACCACCGGCGACACGCTCTGTAATGAGGGTCAGCCGATCCTTCTCGAAAAGATGGAGTTTCCTGAGCCAGTTATTTCAATAGCCATCGAGCCCAAGACGAAAGCCGACCAAGAAAAATTAGCTGCTTCTCTTCAAAAATTGGCGATGGAAGACCCTTCTTTCCGTGTTTCCATTAATGAAGAGACCGGCCAAACTTTGCTGAGTGGTATGGGTGAACTGCACTTAGAGATCCTAGTTGACCGTATGAAGCGTGAGTTCAAAGTCGAAGGAAATGTAGGTAACCCGCAGGTCGCTTACCGAGAGACGATTTCTCAACCCGTACGCTCTGAAGGTAAATTTATCCGTCAATCCGGAGGAAAGGGGCAGTACGGTCACTGCGTGATCGATTTTGCTCCCCGGGCCCGAGGTGAGGGTTATCAGTTCGTTAATGCGATCCAGGCTGGGGTGATCCCGAAAGAGTTTATTCCTGCTATTGATAAGGGTTTGCAGGAGTCGATGCTCGGAGGCATTATTGCCGGTTACCCAGCAACTGATATCAAAGCAACGTTGGTGGATGGTTCCTTCCATGACGTGGATTCTTCAGAAATTGCCTACAAAATTGCTGCCTCAATGGCTTTCCGTGATGCTGGTCAGCGGGGTAACCCATTGTTTTTAGAGCCAATTATGAGTTGCGAGATCACATGCCCAGAAGAGTATATGGGCGGCGTAATTGGCGATATCAGTAGTCGTCGCGGTAAGATTTTGAGCATGGGCGTTC
>DBAE01000118.1:0-2877 GCA_002291495.1 Bacteriovoracaceae bacterium UBA1018
AATCAGCTTTTTCGCTTCTTCTGCATTAGTACCCTGCAAACGCACAATGATCGGGATATTGATATTGCCCATGTTTTTATAAGCATCAATAACACCTTGTGCTACACGGTCGCAACGAACAATGCCACCAAATATGTTTATCAGAATCGCTTTCACTTTGGGGTCTTTCATAATGATGCGGAAACCAGCCTCAACGGTTTGTGCATTCGCCGTACCACCCACATCCAGGAAGTTAGCTGGTTCACCACCGTGAAGCTTGATGATATCCATGGTTGCCATGGCTAGACCCGCGCCGTTCACCAAACATCCAATGTTTCCATCCAAAGCAATGTATGCGAGCTCATATTTAGAGGCTTCGACGTCTTGAGGATTCTCTTCCTGTAGATCTCTCATCTCCACGATATCTTTGTGACGGTAGAGAGCATTGTCGTCAAAATTAAACTTTGCATCCAATGCCGCAAGCTTTCCGTCTTGAGTGAGGATCATTGGATTGATCTCGACCAAAGAGGCGTCGGTTTCGACGAAGCAGTTATAAATGCCTGCTAAAAATGGAACAGCTTCTTTAGTTTGCTCAGCATTTAGACCGAGAGCCTCGGCGATCTTACGACCATGAAAAGGCATAAATCCAGTCGTAGGATCTACTGCGACCTTTACGATCTTTTCTGGATGAGTCGCCGCTACTTCTTCGATCTCCATCCCACCCTCAGTCGATGCCATCATCACTACTTGACTTACGGCTCGATCAATCACGATTCCAAGATAGAACTCTTTTGCAATCGCAGAACCTTCCTCGATCCAAACCTTATGGACTTTTTTACCTTGAGGACCGGTTTGAGGTGTAACTAAGGTTTTGCCGATGATTTCTTGAGCAGCAGCTTTCACCGAAGCGATGTCTTTACAAACCTTAACACCGCCTGCTTTACCGCGGCCACCCGCGTGGATCTGAGCTTTAACAACCCAAACACTGTTTTTTCTTTCAGAAGCTAAGTCTTGTGCAGCTTTTTCTGCGCGTCCAGCTACGTCATTGCCTTCTTCTACAAGTCGGCCTTCTGGAACTCGGACATTGAACTTCTTAAGAAGTTGTTTTGCTTGATACTCATGAATATTCATCGTGTCGTTTCCTTAATGTACTAAAAAACTACTGAGCGGAATCGGATGCCAATTATCCTAAAAGACTTGCGACTCCGGTACGCTCTTCTTCGAGTTCCTTCAATGTGTTGTTCATCTTCTCGCGAGAGAATGCGTCGATTTCAAGACCTTGAACGATTTTGTAATCGCCATTTTCAGTAGTGCACGGAAATCCATAGATAATGCCCTCAGGGATTCCGTAAGATCCGTCAGAAGGAACACCCATGGTCACCCATTCGCCCTTGGAACCCAAGTGCCAATCCCTAACATGGTCGATCGCTGCATTGGCTGCGCTTGCTGCAGACGAGAGTCCGCGAGCTTCGATGATTGCTGCTCCACGCTTACCTACAGTCGGGATGAAGGTATCTTTGGTCCAAGCATCGTCGTTGACGAGTTCTTTTACTTTCTTTCCATCTGCAGTCGCAAAGCGGAAATCTGGATACATGGTTGGGCTGTGATTGCCCCAAACTGTAAGATTTTTGAACGTACCAACTGGTTTACCGGTTTTGACCGAGAGCTGAGAAAGCGCACGGTTATGATCCAGGCGAAGCATTGCTGTAAAATTTCGAGCCTTCACTCGTCCAAACTTCAAAGCTGTCTTCATCGCGATGTAAGCATTTGTGTTACAAGGATTACCTACAACCAAAACTTTTACGTTTGGATCAGCGTTTTTCCCAATTGCCTCGCCTTGTGCGGTGAAGATCTTCGCGTTTTCGGTCAGAAGATCTTTGCGCTCCATGCCTGGTCCGCGAGGTCTTGCTCCAACAAGTAATATCACCTGTGCATCCTTGAACGCTACATTTGGGTCGTCGCTACAAATTACGTTGGAGAGAAGTGGAAAAGCGCAGTCATCCAATTCCATCTTCACGCCTTGCAATGCTTTTTGAGCTTGAGGAAGCTCTAAAAGTTGAAGCGTGACAGGCTGGTCTTTTCCTAACATTTCACCGCTAGCAATTCTGAAAAGAAGCGCATAACCGATTTGTCCTGCTGCTCCTGTCACTGCTACTCGAATAGGTGTCTTTTGAGCCATATTTGATTCCTTTTCTTTTCTTACATGTGTTTGATGATTTCTTGACCAAACTCAGAGCACTTCACTTCTGTGACTCCAGCTTCGCCTTCTTGCTTCATCAAACGAGCAAAGTCGTAGGTGACTCGTTTGCTGCCAATCGCTCCATCCATGCCTTTGATGATAAGGTCCGCAGCTTCGTTCCAACCCATGAAGCGCAACATCATCTCTCCTGACAGAATTACTGATCCTGGATTGACCTTGTCTTGGTTTGCGTATTTTGGAGCAGTTCCATGGGTTGCTTCAAAAACGGCATGCCCAGTGACATAGTTAATATTGCCGCCTGGAGCGATGCCGATACCGCCTACTTGGGCAGCAAGAGCATCAGACAAATAATCGCCGTTGAGGTTAAGAGTTGCGATGACATCGAACTCATCTGGGCGCGTGAGAACTTGTTGTAAGCTGATGTCAGCGATCGCATCTTTAACAAGAATTTTACCAGCCGCGAGTTGCGCCTTTTGTTCAGCGTTAGCAGCTTCTTCGCCTTTTTCTTTCTTAGTTCTTTCCCACTGTTCCCATGTGTAGGTCTGATTTGGGAAATCACGCTCTGCTACTGCATAAGCCCAATTTCTAAATCCACCTTCAGTGAATTTCATAATATTGCCCTTATGAACAATCGTCAGAGACTTACGTTTTTGTCGAATTGCAAATTCAATTGCCGATTTTACAAGACGCTCAGTTCC
>DBAE01000118.1:2927-6764 GCA_002291495.1 Bacteriovoracaceae bacterium UBA1018
ACCGGCGTAGATGTCCTCGGTGTTTTCACGGAAGATCGTCATATCGACTTTTTCCGGATGCTTCACAGGAGAAGGAACTCCTTTGAACCAACGAACCGGACGTAAACAAACGTAGAGATCCAGCATCTGCCGAAGAGCTACGTTGAGAGAGCGAATGCCTCCGCCTACTGGAGTGGTCAATGGTCCCTTGATAGAAACAAGATAATGTCTAAGCGCTGTCAGAGTGTCTTCTGGGAGCCAGTCGTTAAATTTATTGAAAGACTTCTCGCCTGCATAAACTTCGAACCACTCGATCTTACGTTCACCTTTATATGCTTTTTGAACTGCGGCATCGAAAACGGCTTGAGAAGCACGCCAAATATCAGCTCCAGTCCCGTCTCCTTCAATAAAAGGGATGACAGGATTACTTGGGACTTTTAATTTTCCGTTTTCGATCGTGATTCGCTCGCCGCGAGACGGTGCAGTAAGGTTTTTGAACATGACTTCTCCTCATATTGGCTAGACTTTGCCCGACTTTATGCAACCGAAGCGCCTTTGGTCAAGAAGATGGTCATTGCTGGCGGATAAATTTTCGGTGGGTCTGTGTCGAAACTGGAGAAAGCTGAATTCGACACGTCGCTACTGACTCGACGTCTCGCTCATCATGGCTGACTAAAATCATGGGAACCGGCCATAGAGCGTGAAGTTCAACCAAGAGCTTTCTGAGATTTTGTCGGTTTTCTGAGTCCAATGCCGAAAATGGTTCATCCAAGAGCAAAATTTTAGGTCGAAAGATCACAGCCTGAATGAATGCAGCGCGTTGTCTCTCACCCCCTGAAAGGCGATCGACCGGATCCATGATTCGATCGAGGAGTCCAACTCGTTCTAACCAGAGACACGCTTCATTTTCACGATCAGAGAGGCTCACTCCCCTAAATCTCAGACCCAGTGTGATGTTGTCGAAAAGATTGAAGTGCGGAAGCAGAGTATTTTCTTGGAAGACCAATCCGATATTTCTTTTTTCGGGAGGGAGTTGATCCAGTCTTTGGTCGCCGATTAAGATCTGTCCACTATCCAGGTGATCCAGTCCTGCAATCATTCTGAGTAGAGTCGTTTTACCTGCGCCGCTTGGACCAACGAGCGCAGCAAGCTCCCCCACTTGCACCTGAAAGTCCGCGGAAATGTGAATATCACCAAAAGATCTCTCAATCGATTGACACCTCAAGTTTTGATCAGACTTTTGGGTCACATGCTTTCCTTTCGCAATGTCTGATAGCCATAAGATAAAAATGTAATCGCAACGGACACCGTTAATATCAAGGTCGCCAAAGCCTCGGCGTCTTCAAAACGATACTGGCTCATCCATCGACTCAGAAGAAGGGGGGCAGGAACCAACTTCTCATTGTAAAACAAACTGACCGCACCAAGTTCTCCAACCGACACTCCTACTCCTAATGCGAACACAGCTAGAAGTGATTTTCTCCAGCGAGGCCATTCCACGATAANNTCAAGCTTCCGAGACTGCTGACTGAGTGTGAGGGGCCAAAGCATTCTGATTGCTGCGGGAATAATCGTGGCAGTTTGTAAAAGGATAATTGCCAAAGCACTTCCTTCAAATGGATCAATCCAGTGTGCGTAAGTTAACCAAAATCCTAGCGCAAGAACTAAGATCGATAGACCAGAAGGGAGCATGACTAACCCACTCATCCAGTTGGATCGGTTCAGCGTAGACAATGCGAGGATCGAAGTAACAAGAGTGAGTATCGCGACATTCAATGCAATGAATAAAGTGGTTTGAAGAGCCGCTACTACTTGAGGCCTTAAGAGTAGGTTCAGAAAATCGGGATTTCTGAAAAACAGCACAGAATATGGAACGAGAAATATTAAGGCGATCAAATTGACATGCGCGGGAGATTTACTTCTTAAGTATGGGACAGTACTTTTAGAAAGTAGATTTGCATTGCGGCTGTTGTGCAGAAAACGCAGCAGAACCCAAGGACTGAGCGTCAGTACTATCTCCCAGAACGCACACGCACTCGCTCCAGCTAAATCGATCGTTCCAAGTCGAATTAAGGAATAGATCTCAGTCTCAACTGTTTGCACTGGAGGACCGCCACCCAATATTAAAACCAGAGCAAAACTCATAACGCACAAACTGAAGACCTGAGCAGACGTGCTTGCTAAGTTCCATCGTAGAAACGGCCATACTACTGAACGCTGGATCTGGACTGACGTGCCTCCAGAAACTCGAGCGCTTTCAATCCATGCATGAGGAACCTGGCTGCGTGCTTGAGCAACGTTAAGCGCAATCCAAGGAGCATTAATCAGCACGTGCGCTATGACCACTGCTCCTAGTGAATAAGAAAGTGTGGTGCCTCGGAGACAGATGATCATTGCAACAGCGACCGCTAGGGTCGGTATACAATAAGGAATCAGAAGCAAAGCTTGAGTAACATTACTGAAACGCGTTCCCATCCAAACGCCTAATCCATATCCTATGCCTGCAGAGATCGTTGTACTTAATAGCGCCTGAATAAGTGTGGCTCGCACCACATCGAGGATTAAAGGATCTAGGATGAGATGCAAAGCACGCGGATCCTCAAACAGATACTTGAAAACACTTAATGTTGGTAAAATTACAATCAATAGGATGAACAAAAAGGTCCATAGTCGTGCGCTCACGATGAGCCAGCTTGGAAACCTCATCGAATAGCACGTCTCCATTTTTCAATGAGAGGGCGAGTTTCAGATCTGACAGAAAGATCCTTTTCCCAATCCTGAATATTCGAAATTATTGGAAGTTTCTGGAAGCTTGTGGGGAGAGCAATGTCTTTGCGAGCTGGGTACATCCAGTTTTTTTCGGGTACAAGCTGTTGCGCTTCTTTGGACAGAAGAAACGTAATGAATTTTTGAGCCGCAGAGTTTGATTTCGCTCGACTTAAGATTGCAGCTCCCTCGATTTGCAGTGGATGAGGCTCCTTAAAAACAATGGCTTGATAACGAGACTCAGTATCTCCGTTTGCGAAGTGGTAGGCTTGGCTAGTGGTATATGACCAAACGAGCGGGGCCTCTTCCTTTAAGAACATGCCGTAAGCTTGGTCCCAGCTTGCCGCAAGTGTCAGCCACTGAGTACGAAACGTTTTCCAAAACTTTTCGAAGTCTCCCCGATACAAGCTCGATGTCCAACTGAGAAAGGTCAGTCCCGGCGAAGAGGTCCGCGGATCTTGAAGTAAGATTTTCTTCTTCCATTGTGGCCCCGTCAGTTCTTGGAGGGATTTCGGAACTGGAAGTTTTTGAGCTTCTAAGAGTTTTCGATCTGCCATAAAGGCCAAGATCCCGAAATCGTAGGGAACAAATCCAGGATAGATCTTTGAAATATTCCTAATCTTAGGGTCAAGGATCGACTCAAGTTCATTAATCTGTTGTGGAGATTGCGGGCTCACATGTTTTTTGAGATCGCCCCAAAGATGCTGATCAAATCCTAAGGCAATGTCGGCGATAGGTTTACCACGCGAATGTTCTAGCTCAATTCGAGCTACCATTTGCGCAGCATCACCTGAACTTACCAGCTTGGTAGATATACCTGTCTGTTTCTTAAATAAGGCAAATATCTCAGGTCCAAGACCGCCATCGGCAACCATGCTGTCGTAAGTATAGATGACGAGGTCCTGAGGTGCCGCCCCTGCTGCATGAGCTAGAAGTAAGGTCGCAAACCCATAGATAAGTTTTGAGAATATAAGCCGAGCGACGTTCATACGTGCTCGCTTATCATAAGACGGATTAAAGTGTATCGTTGGTCTCGGTGATCTCGACGCTTTTAGCATCTTTCGAGTCAGGACGTAGCTCGCTGTCCTGATC
>DBAE01000117.1 GCA_002291495.1 Bacteriovoracaceae bacterium UBA1018
CCACACCATTGACATCTTGCGTCGATCATCATAAACATCTCCCATCTTTTGGGGTCCCAGATCATGCAGTTTCGCGCCTTTGTATTACTACTTTGTTCACTTCTAGCGCCGTACAATCTTGCTCACGCTGGCCCAACCCCATTTAATGTCACTCCCATTATGGACCTCTTCAAATATTTGCCGGCATCATGTGGGACTTACCTAGAAGCTCCTTATTTTGTAATCCCTACTCCTTTCGCTGTACTCGACCCGCTTCTCGATCACTTTGCTTTCGACATGGTTGGCCAGACCGACTTGGCCAACGAAGTTCTTCGAAATCAGTTTCTAAATAAATATAAAGAGTACGATTCCACTTTCTCAGAGGAGCCTTCCGTCAAATACGAACTCGGCCGACTAAAGCGCCTCATTCAAAGAGGGCTGATGCTCGAGTCCGAACAATCAGAAGCCCTTCAGATCATCCAGGAACTCCTGACTGGCCTTACTCAGCAACGATGGATCATCCGTGCCGAAGATCTTTTTGCGTTGATCGATCACGCTCATGAAATTGGTTTTAATGAACCCATCCTTGAACAATACATACAGACCGTTATTTTCTTTCATGCTGTTCGACTCGAAATTCCTCACTTGGTAGAGTTCGAAGATGTCGAACATTCTATGAAAGAACTCTTTACTCTTTCGACTGATCCTATTTTAAAGATACCAACCTTGCGCGCTCTAGCACGCGCTACTACATGGCTGGTCCCACTCAGGCTCAAAGGCGAGATCGACCTACCCGAATACCAACGAAGAAGGCTTTTTGATTTATTTGATCTGACGTTCTCAACTCATCTCCATAGAGAAGCTCAAGATGTTTATGAGCATGATTTTGAGTCTAGCCTCGCAGATGAATGGTCAGATACGGCGGATGTAAATGACTGGGCGCAATTTATGATTCAAAATGTGATAAGCGCCAGCCGAGGAAAAAAGGCAGTTGTGCCTCATCCTTATACCAAGGAACTACTCGAGACTCTTTCTGAGATGGAACGAGTTATCTACCTCAGTAGTATCTATAGGCTGATTGAGTACATTGACTCCATCAAACTCACTCCTTCTTTCAACTTCGATCAACGAATCTCTCTCATGGAAATTGCGCAGTCTCTTGAAGAGCTGGCACATTTGCCAAATTTATCACGCGAAATTACTGTCAACTCCATGTTGATCAAATTTATGGACAAGCTCTACATGGATACCTCAAGTCCACTTCACAAAGTGATTATGAGTCGGACGGACATGCCTTCTTTTATGATCGAAAGCGAAAACAAAGAAGTTGCGCAGGCACTCATGTTCCAACGCGCTCGAAGTTCCATGTATCACCCCAATGCTCGCTTGGCTCACGGTTACTTTAAAGCCATCTACAAACTTAACCGCATCATACCCGGCTTGTAGTTCCATCGTTTGAGTTATAAGATGCTCGAACTATGTCACGTGGAAAGATACGCGCCCTTGGAATTGACTTTGGTACCAGCAACACCGCAGCAGCGATTCTGACTGACTCAGGAGCAACAGAGCTACTAGAGCTGGATCCGTCGACGGGTGGTGACCCAAGGCTACTAAAGTCCCTTCTCTACTTTCCAACTCGACGTGAGTCTTTCTTTGGGCGCGAAGCGATTTCTCAATACTTTGAACGCGACATGGAAGGACGTTTTTTTCAGTCGGTAAAGAAGCTTCTGCCCAATTCTGACTTCCAGGGAACGATTATTCATGGATCTCACGTCTCTGTAGAAGAACTGATCGCGCGATATCTAACCGACACCCGAAAACGAATCGAAAAAATTATCGGACCATTAGGTGAAATTCCAGTCTTTATGGGGCGCCCGGCCCGCTATGCACAAGACCCTGGAAAAGAAGGCTTGGCTGTCGTTCGATTTAAGACTGCTTGTGATTTGGCAGGCTTTTCTCGCTATCGATTTATTGAAGAACCAAGTGCCGCCGCAAAAACCTATCGCTCTGAGAAAGAAAAAGAACTGATCCTTGTAATCGACCTTGGAGGCGGAACTTCCGACTTCACTCTCATGCGTGTGAAGAATCTGTCTAAAAAAGTAGAGGCAGGTCATACAGAAAGAACCGAGTTTGATATCTACTCAGTGCACGGAATTTCTGTAGCTGGTGATTCGCTTGATTCAGAATTTATGAATTCGAAGTTGCTCAAGTTTTTTGGCTCAGACATCCGCTATCAGCGCCCCTTCTCAAGCAATGTACTCACTATGCCCGGCTCGCTTATGAAAGTTTTACCCAAGTGGCATCACCATGCTTTTTTACGAGAACGCTCTACCTGGAGCTTTATTCAAAGTCTCCACAAGGAACTAGTCGATCCGGAACAGAAAAAGTGGCTCGATAACCTGATTACGCTTGTGGAAGACAACTTAGGTTATTCTCTGCACCAAGCAGTCGAAAAACTGAAAGTCACCTTAAGCGAAACAAATCTAACTGACTTTTTATTTAAATCGCATCCAATCGCTATCCAGTTTCCAGTTTCTACACAGGAGTTTGAAGATGTCTTGCAATCACCTGTCCAGCAGATCAAAGAGGCCGCACTAGAAACACTTCGCTTAGGGAAACACGAACCTGAAAAAGTCGAGGCTCTCTATTTTACGGGCGGTACCTCACAGGTCCCCATTATTCGAAGAACACTGACTGCTACATTTCCTAATGCTCGTGTGGTTGATCAAGACACATTTACTTCAGTAGCATCGGGACTCGCTCTCTCCGAACCTTGATCTGAAACCGAAAGGTGGATACTAATCTTCGTCCTTCTGAAGTGCTGCGACTACGCTCAAGTCTTCTAAAGTAGTGGTGTCACCTTTGATTTGTCCGTTAGTAGCAAGCTCCCTGAGCAACCTTCGCATGATTTTTCCAGAACGAGTCTTAGGTAACCCTTCGGTAAATCTGACATCGTCGGGTCGCGCCAATGCACCGATTTGTTTTGAAACATGACTACGCAACTCATTCTTTAACTCATCGAGTTTCGCAGCTTGCTTACCGAGTTCTCGCGTAACCTGAGACTTGAGAGTTACAAATGCGCACACCGCTTGACCTTTCAGTTCATCTGGTCGACCGACAACCGCTGCTTCGGCAACTTTAGGGTGTGATACGAGCGCACTTTCAATTTCCATGGTGCCAAGTCTGTGACCACTCACATTAAGCACATCATCCACTCGGCCCATGCACCAGATATAGCCATCTTTGTCTTTTCTGGCTCCGTCTCCAGTAAAGTAAATCATTTCGCCTTTTTTCTTAGGCTTAAATTCTGAGAAGTATTGCTTCTTAAAGCGCTCTGGATCTTTATAAATCGTCCTGGCCATCGACGGCCAAGGTTTTCTGATGACGAGATACCCACCAGAACCGAGTGGCACCGGCTCACCTTGTTTGTTCACGACTTCGACATCAAATCCCGGAAGAGGTAGAGTGGCCGATCCAGGTTTAGTCGCTACTAAAGATGGAAGCGGAGAAATCACAATCGCTCCGGTTTCTGTTTGCCAATAAGTATCCACGATTGGGCAGCGACTTCCACCGATCTGATCCCGATACCACATCCATGCTTCGGGATTAATGGGCTCGCCAACCGTCCCTAAGAGTCGAAGTGAAGAGAGATCGTGTTTGCTCGGATGCTCATTGCCTAGCTTCATAAATGCACGAATTGCGGTCGGAGCCGTGTAAAGAACAGAAATCTTATGCTTTTCAATCATGGACCAAAAACGATCAGGACCTGGTGTCGTTGGCGCACCTTCGTACATAAAGATTGATGCTCCGGCTGCCAATGGTCCATAGATGACGTAGGAGTGTCCGGTAATCCATCCGATATCAGCTGTGCACCAGTATAAGTCTGATGGCTTATAATCAAATACCGTCTTAAAGGTCTCTAATACTCCTGTTAAAAAGCCTCCTGTTGAATGAACGATGCCTTTAGGTTTTCCAGTCGTTCCGCTCGTGTAGAGAATAAAAAGTGGATGTTCAGCATCAACAGCTTCAGCAGTGCCGAGCTTTGCTTGATCAGATAATGAGATCGATGAGAGGAGTTCGTGCCAATCTAATCTTTTCGCATCTGATAATTTTGTCTTCGTTCTGATTTGATCCCGTGATCGCATGCCTACATTTTTTCTTTGAACAGTGATGATATGTGACACTGACGGACACTGCTGGATAGCTACATCAACTTGTGTTCGGAGAGCGACTTGTGAACCTTTGCGGTAGCCCATATCCGCGGTGATCACGAGCTTTGCTTCGGCATCATTGATACGATCTTTCAAAGAGTCAGAACTAAATCCCCCAAATACCACGGTGTGAATGATTCCTACTCGGGCACACCCTAAGAGTGCCACTGCGGCTTCGGGAATCATGGGCATGTAGATTGCGGCCCGATCTCCCTTCTTTAGTCCAAGTTTTCGAAGCGACGACGCAAACTTCTCGGTTTCATCTAAGAGATCTGCATAGGTCCAGGCCACTGTCTCCCCCGGCTCTCCCTCCCACATAATTGCAGTTTTATTAGCGTGCGCACGACTATGTCGATCGATGCAGTTTGATGAGGCGTTCAGCTTTCCATCTACGAACCATTGAAAGAAAGGAGCCTTACCTGTCAAAGTCTTCTTAGGTTTTTTGATCCAATCCAAACTCTGGGCAGCTTCGGCCCAATACTTCAGTGGGTTTTTCCGACCCGTTATAAGCAGCCTTTTATATTCGGCCGATTGCAGCTCCGCTTTTTTTACAAACTCTTTGGGTGGCTTAAATGATCTTTTTTCACTGAGTGTAACGGTAATATTATCGTTCAAGTTGATAGAAGACTGAGATTTAGCGGCCATGGACTGACGCTACCGTCCTGCTATGAGTACGTCAATTCGCATTGCAGCCAGTTAGACTGCTCGCTTAATTGTGCATTCGATTTGCATAAGTAAATGACGGAGGCTCTACTATGGCACGTGACAACCGTAAACCAGATACAGACCCAAAACCCCTTGATGAAGTCATCAATCAGTTCAGACCCGACATGTCTGAAGAAAATCGCGAAGGTGACGAGATGAGCGGCGATGATCATTCTTTTGGACTTCAAGGAGGAGAAACTGAGATCAAAAATCAGTCCCACATTGATTCGGGCTTGCCCGGTAATATGAGTGAACACGAAGCCATAGATGAAGAAGAGACCGAAAAGCGTCGATCCGCTTAGCGTTAAAACGCATGGACCCGGCAAACCAGTTTAACTTGGTGCCGGGTCCTTTATTTTTTAAGAGTCCGTTTTTTAAGAGTCCGCTCGTGACCTCGCTGCGAGGTCACATGGATCTAACTAGCTGACGACTTACCTTTTTGAGCACGTGCCTTTAGGGCCGCGTTATATGCGTCAGCCAACTCAATAAAAAAGTCTCCCTTTCTAAAGGTGACTTCTCGATCGGTCTCACCTCGTGCAATCGACTTCATATGATTTTTGAGACGCTCAATCGGTCCAGCAACACGATGGGAAATCAATAATCCACCGACGCCGAGCGCAATTACTGCAACCAGGGAAGTGACGGCAAACAGAAAGTTCATCGTTCTCTTTTGTTCATTAATGAACTGATAAAACACATGGTCCTGAGGCAGGTTGAGTGCCACACCCATTTGACTGAACTTCCAATAGAAAATTAAATTAGCTGCGTAGAAAATCAAGATGACGACCAAAGCAGTAGCTAATGAATATGTTAAAAACGTCAGCTGGAACTTCGGATCTATTAACAGTTTTCTTCTCATGATCTCTACCTTTCGTTCAACAATCTATGGACACGACGAACCGGTCTGAAACTTCCAGCAATCCATCGTTGGGTGTTTTGGGCAACATATCTTAGGCGGTGTTTGTTCTGGATAATTTTTGTACCACATCGACATAAACTCACTCGACTTAGTCCCACATGTAGAACCATGTGGAAAAAACTCTGCCGGACAACTTGGTGGAACAACTTCACACTTTCTTTCCGGCCAACCCGAAGGGCGGGCGGTTTGATAAGCCTCACACGTGAGCTTAGATACAGCGCCGGTATCTGGATTGAAAATAGTCGGAAGATCTAATAATACGCCCGACGCCACTACCGCAAAGTAAACAGCCGTCGTGCTAGCTTCATGCACAAGGATAGTATGTCCCGTTGTAGCGTTAGCTGGCAGTTTGTCCGCATAAGAGTGGACGATACTCATGTCACTACTAAACGGCATGACATTAATCGATCTATTAAATGCTCCGGCAGAGTTGCTACCGGCATAGAACAATACTTTACCATTCGATAGAGCCTTAACAGAACGGCTCTCGATAAATGGTGGAATGTTCATCCCGTAATTTCCGCCCTTGCCCAAAACCATCAAACCATTTTTGAGCCCAGAACTATTGACGAGCGCACCGATCGAGGTCGAAACCGTACTACTGAACTTAATCGCCTTATAATAGGCGTTATAATATGCGCCTGGATCTGGGATTTCATTGGTCGGTTTGCCGTAATTAGCGGTCACAACAGTAATGTAGCTTCCTACTTTCGCTGCCTCGTCTGGCATTCCATTACTTTTGAAAGCATTCTCAATATCGGCCTGACTCACACTATAGAGATAGACGGTATCCGCTGCATCAGCAGATTTTTGAAACTGCTTACGAAGTGTCAGACTCAGCGTTGCCGGAGGAGATGGCGGCGGCGGAGACGGTGGAGGTGGCGATGGAGCTGCTCCTACTACGGTAATCGTAATGGGCGCACTTTGAACTCCGGCTTGGTCAGGCGCGTTTTTCACCGTCACAATGAGGTTAGTAATCGTACCAGCCTTTGTTGGAGTACCATAGAGCATACCGCTCTCGTACTTGAGCCCATAGGTGCTGGTAATGTCTTGATTCAAAGCGTAAGTTGTCGCCTGAATTCTATTTGTGACCGGCACGANNCAGTAACAGTTACTGATTGCTTTGTTGTTCCCAAGATTGGATCCGGCACAAGAACAGGTTTAATTTGGATCTTAATATCGCGAGACAGCCCGCTTCCATCTTGAGCCACAAACTTGTACACCTTGCCGGCTCCATTTGCCGCTGCAGCAGTTGGAGTGCCACTTAAAACCACTCGGTGAGTCGATCCATTGATCGTCGTGGCAGCAAGTCCCTCGGGTAGTGCTTCCGTCGGAGCAAACTTAGGAGCGCTTCCGCCCCCGGTAAAAGTCATCAATGTGATTTCACNNTTTCACCCGCAAAGATTGAAATATTTTCTGTAAAATATCCAATTACGATCGGAGGGATGGGTACAGATTTTAACGTAAACTCTTGATTGACGGTTTTGACAGAGTTTTTTGCAGATACCACTACTTTGGTGCCAGCCTCATTAGCCTTATCCATTGGGATCAACGTAGTAATATTACCCGATTGATCAATAGAAACACCGGTCGGTGCGCCGATGAGTGACAACTGAACATTTGTCCCTGTAGCTGTTGCAAACGGATAGCTATGAGCAATCCCATCGGCTGCTACCGTTAACTCTGAAGATTTTAAGGTAAGGGTTGGTGCCACCGGAGCAGCAGTGACTGAAATCGAAACTGTCGTTGAGGTCGTTCGATCAATAGAGTCCTTAGCTGTAATCGTGACCGTCCGCGCGTCAGATGGAGCTGTAGGAGTACCGGTAATCTTTCCTGTGAGCGAGTCGATAGACAGTCCTAGCGCACTGAGTTCCGAAGAGGCCGAAAAAGTAAAAGGAGTAGCACCACCTAAGATTTGCTTAACCACAATTGGTGTAGCCAGAGTACCTACGGAAAAAGCTGCGGTGGAGGGCGTATACTGCAAACCACTTGGAGCCGCAATCACGCCATCGGCGGGCACAATAGTAAGAGTAATAATCGACACAACGCTTCCGCGCTGATTCTGAGCTGTTACGCTAAAGCTCTTGCCAGGAGCCGGGATGACTTTGGTTGGGGTTCCGCTAATCTTGCCAGTGGATGAATCAAAACTGAGTCCAGTATCTTCTACAAACGAAGCATCTATTGCATAACTATCTGGATTACCACCCTCAACTACGACTACTTCATTGGCGACAATCTTTGAGCCGACTTTATAGGTTGCATTGGGAGCACTATAATAGACACCCGCGATAAGAGGTATATCGTGTAAGTTCTTGTCGGATGCAGCTAAGGTACTTTTTTGCTTCCCTTTAATAGAGGTATTCGTTTTTGGTGTACAGGCTGCCGAAACAGCCAAAACAAGAATCAAAACAAACGAATTCTTGACCTGCACCATTAGATTTCCCCCTACATTTAAGAATACGGTGTTTATTTAAAAACACAATGTCCAGGCCTTAGACGCTTTTACTAAATTACTTTAGTGTACCGCTGTAATGAACACGCCAATTAATTGTCTATTATTTTGATAGTTCTCAAACGATTACTATTACAGTTATACTCAAACGCTGGGGGCTACAGTCTTAATCCATGTCGATCAACCAAATCATCGTTGTAGTCTTGAGCGTCGTGGGTTTCATCGGTATTGGCATTGATCTATTCTTCAATCACATTAAGCTCNNTCAATCGCGTCCAAAAAAAGCTCCTGCTATCTTTGAAAAAGTATTGGAAAGCGACGCTAAGACACAGGCGATCGCGAAAGAAATGGCTCACTTTTTAAGCAATAATCAACTGGTCGTGAAGTCCATTACAAAGCCTGGTAAAGCCACCACTCATTCAACTTCGCCTTCAAATACTCAAGATCAGAATCATGTTGATCTACAGCTTCCAGATTGGAATCAGTATACAAGTTCGGCATCGACCCAACTTCAGCCACTCCCTACTGAAGTTGATCAAATCCTGTCTCGCACTAAAGAAGGGCAGTCCTTAAAAAGGCTCCTCTTCTTAAATCAGCTACCTCAGCCAATCGGAGATCATGACATCTCCTTTGCTAACCAAGCCTATCGTGAGCTTCTTTCTGATCCGTCTTCGACTGCTCGGACTATTGAAAACACGTTGGATGCTTTACCGGAAAGCTCAAGCCTAGACCGACTGTATCTTCTCTCTTTATGCTCACGACTCGCAGAAAACGACGAAGCAAAACAACCGGTCAAGTCGATCCTCTACGACCAACTGAAAAAACGTCGTCAAGGTCGAACTCCTGCCAGTGAACCGCTTGCTTTTTTGCTCGTGCCATATTTAGAAATGGAATCTGAGCCGTCGATGAGAAAACAACTATTAGATGAGTTCGATAGCGCACGAAAAGATCCACTAATTAACGAACTGCGGGGGCGTTTTACATCAAATCCATGAAAACAGCACTCTCGATACTTAAAACGATCATCCCTGTAGTAGTAGTATTCTTTATTCTCTTCAAAAATGAGAGAAACCCAAAGGGCGGTTCGCACTATGTGCCCAGATTTAAATTGGGCAGTGCAAAAGACGATCGGTCGCAGCGCTTAGCTAAACAGATGGCCGACTTCCTAGATGAAAATCAAGATGCCTTATCAGCGGCAAAAGTACTCACCACACCTCCTCCTCAAGCCCAAGACTATAGCCCAGAAGCCGCTGAGGCCGCGTGGAAAAATCATACTGCCAATCTGACTTTACCTAAACTACCAGAGCATATCTCAAAGGCTCTGCCGGAGACCAACGAAGGAGCTAGTCTCAAAAAACTTCTGCTTTTGAGCCACCCTTCTTGGCCACGTACTCCCAAGGACAAGTACTTTGACGTCGCTGCCACTCGTTCTTTTCTTAATGACCCGAAATACTCAGCACTTACTCTTAAACAGGTTTACGGCAGCTTNNGAACTACAGAACCCTGATTCTGAATTTAGCGGTACGGCTCAGTGAACATCCGGAAGCCCGTGGCCCAGTACGCGATGTATTTTTTGCTGATATCGAAAGACGCCTAGAAGGCTATCATCTCAGCGATGTCAAAGATTCGACGGTCAGATACTTAAAGCTCGAGCAAGATGTGAAATCACGAGAGCGTGTACTGACCCGACTTGATCCCACTGGACACAATCCCTACATTCGGCAATTAAAACGCGATTTTTGCGGAACAAACTAAAATCGATACTTAAATTTCGATTCCCGTAATAAGATTTAATAATGCTCGATATGATTAAACACGAAGATGGTCGGAGACGATTTCTGATCAACCCTGAGTTTCAGCTGAGCTTTTTGGGCTACATGTTTATATTCACAGCAGTTACGACTGCTATATTTTATCTAGCCAGTATCTACTTCTTCTTCAAATTTCGCCAAATCGGTATAGCGATGTACTTTCCAGAAGATCATGCATTTTTTCAGTTCATGGAACAGCAAAAGAAGATCATGCATTGGATTTACGCTTTCGCGGCCTTGGCGAGTTTCATCGTATTAAGTTTGAGCGGACTTCTCCTCTCACATCGTGTTGCTGGACCTATCTATCGTCTCCAACAACATATGAAGACCGTCACACAAAAAAAATCTCTCAGAAATGTCACCTTCAGAAAGAAAGACTATTTCCAAGAGCTTGCCGGTACCTATAACGAGCAACTCGAGATGATGCGAAAAGAAAAAGGTATAGACGAATCAGCTGTCTAGTTCTTAGACAGTTTTACTCCTTAAAGTCCCTTTAGACGTACTCTCAGCTGGAACGGCCTTTGCTCATAGGCTGCCCAGTGAAGGAGTAAATATGAAAATAAAGTTGATTAAACAGTTGAAGTGGATCGCTCCCGTTCTGGCCTCTGTGGCCATCGTAGCCTGCGGTAAAGACGCCCCTAAGGACTCCCTGGGCAACACCAGCCAGTCCGACGCCGATATCGCGGCAGCAAGAGAACTTCAAGAAATGGAAGTTAGCCTAGCCAAGCTTAAATCGCTCATGCCGAAGCCGGATGACCTCGCGGCACAATTGCCAGAAAATTTTGTATTCGAAGACTCAAAGCGCCCTGAAGAGCTCAAAAAGCTAAAAGGCTTAGGAGTTCAAGAAGGTCAAAAAATTGCGCTTTCTAAAGCNNCTATCTCCCCGGTAGAACTTACAGATGAAGATCGCCAAGAAGCGCTGATGCAACTTCCGGTTAAAGACCTCAAGGGCAAGAAATTGGTACTCACTGTTACTGATGTTTTGAAATTTAATCTTCTCGGTGATCGTGATCAGCATTATATCGTGCAAAATCATGTCATCGCTCGAGTGGATGAGGCGACTCCAGAAAATGCTGGAAAAAATTTCTGTAACATCTTTAATAAATACGACAGAAACTTTACCTTAAACGAGAAGATCGAGAATGTTTACTTTCTCCAACGTGCAGAAGGTGGCTTTGCTCTTGCCCTCAATAAAGAGTCAGAAGTTGGATTTAGCTGTGACAACCGCGAAGATCCAGAAGCACCTTTGACCGGCGAAGATATTGCCGACATTTTTAAAGGCATCGCTGAAGTGTCGGTTGAAGAAATCCCTGCTGAAGAAAAATCTGAAGAGCCAAAAGAAGAAACAGGCGAGCTGACAGCACGTTCAAGCGTACTTACCTCACCCGCTTCTTTAGTCAATGAAGACGTTGCTCCAGTCAACAGTGCGCCAGCTGCGGCTGCTCCTTCTGTCACCAAAAGTGACCAAGGTGAGTGGATTAGCTCTGATGCTCAACCTGAAGGAGCAGTATCCGCTCCGAAAGCAGTAGCATCTGCTCCGAAGACTACTCCAAAGACAGAGACTGCGGCTCCCCGAGTGGAAGCAATCAAACCGATCGAAGGTAAATCGTTCGGAGCGAAGTTAACCCCTTCACTTCAGCCTAAACTTTCGCTACCGGTGAAAAACACTGCTGCCCTACAAAGCAGTAAAAGTACTGAAGTTAAGAAGCCTTTACTCAAAGAGCTAAAGACCAAAGTACAAAAACTCAATCCTATTAAGAAGAAAGCTAAACTCTCGAACGAGTAAAGCTGAGACTCTTCTCTAGATTTCGCCCCGAGTTAGAGCCTTTCTAACTCGGGGCGAAACATTTTCTACCTCTTTAAGTTATCCCCAAAGTTATCCACTTATCCCCGTGTCCATCGAGTCTTGGACACATTTTGTGTACCTTTTGTGTGGCCAAAGCAATCGTCTTCGTCAATCATCAGATCTGCGTGAAGACCGCTACTCGACCCAATCTCGATTTTCGTGGTTATCTCCAGGACTTCTTAGTTTCTCGAACTAAGAGAAACCCTGCCTATTCACTACGTTCGTTCGCCAGACAACTGGGAGTCGAGCCCTCCTATCTTTCAAAAATATTACGTGGGCATCGATCGATTACAGTGCGCTTTATACATCAAGTCAGTCCGAGCTTAGGACTCAATCGCGATGAAATTTCCTTTTTCGTTGATCAACTCAAGGCAAGAACAGAGGCTCGCAAGAACCCGGATCTTGCGCAGCCCGCAGCTTTTAGTGAGCTTTCGATGGATACCTTCAAAATGATCGCTGACTGGTATCATTATGCGATCCTTGAACTGACTGAGACCAGAAACTTTGTGAGCTGTTATAAGTGGATCAGCCGTCGCCTCAAGGTGACCGAGGAAGAAGTTTCTCAAGCTATTGAGCGCCTCATCAGATTAGGCTTTTTAGATCGACGAGCGGACGCTCAACTGGTCAACGTGTCCGGACGAAATACAACTCTCGGGCATCCATCAACAAGCCTGGCCTTAAAGAGCCTACAAAAACAGATCTTATCCCAAGCGATCGGAGCTCTCGAAGAACTCGGTTTAGAAGTCAGAGATCAGTCTTCTCTCACGATCGCAATAGATCCAACACTTTTGCCAGAAGTAAAAAAACGCATTATGAAGTTTAGACGCGAGCTCTGTTCGTTCTTAGATGAGCAAAGCCATGAAAAATCTGAAGTCTACCAACTCTCCTTGAGCTTTTTTCCTGCAACCCAAATTTCTGAAATCTCAAAAGGAAACTCAATATGAAACTGAAAACTACTTTATTAGCTTGCCTATTGGCTCTTCCTTTATATGGACATACCTCTACCCATGGCGAAGGCGGACAGGAGGGTCACGGTGGCGAAGGATTCGTTGGGCCGACATTCTTTTCGATCGCGGCTAACTTGGACGAGGTGACTCATGGCTACTATAACTTCCAAAAAGTTCTGGACGCGCCACTGGTGGTCAAACCGGAGTCTGAAAGACCAACACTCCAAGACGGTACACCTGTCGATGCAGAAAGTTTTTATAGTGAAGATGCGTTGAATGGTGCCAGATCGATTCACATCTACACCGGACTTATTGAAGAAGGCGACTGTGAAAAGATCTATAACGTTTTTTCCCACGAATTATTTATCCACATGAACGATCCAAAGCTCATGGGCCGCAAAGGCATGGGTGAAACAAGCCTAAGCTACTCAAAGTCTAAACCGTTGATCAATCGACTCATCAAAGCTGGCTTAATTTGTAAAACAGATGCTGAAGCTGAACAAGTGAAGCTCAGGGTGAACAGAGATCTATCCACCCTTGAGCGGTATATGGAAGAAGCATCAGGACATAAGATTGCACTCCAAATGGACTGGCATCGTTTCATCAACCTAAAGAGCTCAGAGGCCATGATCTTGGCCCATCTGCTTGAAGTATTTGTTCAAGACAGCCAAAACCTTTCCAAGGTACATGACGACAAATTTTCTGACTGGATGGCGCCAGTTAAGACCGTCATTTTTACAAGACATACGGGGCCAAACATTCTCGAAATTAAGAAGCAAGACTCTACTCTTCGGGTTGAAATCGCGATGAATCGCTTTACATGGAATCAAGTCAACTTTCGTTGGGCGATCATGAATGCCATCCGCCCCGAAGGTGCGCCCGCAGCTGAGTCGGGGCTTGGACTTTTAAGGATTAAATCTCACAGCAATTCAGGCAATTAGATAACACCTCATGCAAACCTCTGTGTCCGTCGGGCGTGTCCACACTTAACAAGGATGTGTCTCGCTCGACGGGTTCATTTTATTAAATATCCAGTCGATACTATTTCTAGAGAACTAGCTCTAGGTCATGCATCAAGATCCATCATCTGCGTCAAATAGACCTCGGTAGACGTCGCCAATTCGCGATGAGACTATTGATATTAGGGCTTAACTTTGGGGGAACGTTTGCATGAGCCGTAATATCCGGGGTCTTTTTTCTAGTCATTCACTGATTGTTATCTCAACTTTAATACCAGTTTTATCCGGATGC